>CAZAYA010000097.1:0-9733 GCA_964489175.1 uncultured Flavobacteriales bacterium
TATGAACAGGTCCGGCCGGTTCAGCGCCTCCAGCGCCTCGGCTGTTTTATCGCAAACGGCAAGGGGTTGGTTGGGTAAAAGGGTGTGGCCTTTGCCGTCATCGAAGTATTCCTTGTCCCCGAAATAAATGGCCGCTTTACCAGTAAATACACAGGGGCCGTCTTCCGGTATAGGGTCCTTGATGGCACAAACCTCCACGCTCTCGATGTAAAGCAATTCTTTTGTATCGTAATGTTGAGGGTCAAGAATGCGATAAGGCCGCCTGGCCCGGACTTCGATCATTCCGAAGCCAGCACTGGTCAGCAGGCCGATGTATTCTTTCAGAGGGAGTGCACCACTCAGGCATTGAGCTCGCAAGCGATCATCATTGCGCAGGTTTTCCGGCATGTCCTGTTCACAGATGGGGTCGGAAAGAACGAGTCTACCATGGGGTTTCAGTACTCGGTACATTTCCCGGATGGCTTTTTGCAGGTCTTCAGGTTTGAAGATGTTGAACAGGCAGTTCTGGGCTGCAACATCCATCGAGGTATCTTCCACCGGAAGCTCCAGGGCATCTCCTTTTCGAAGGTCTACGAAATCGGAACGAAACCAGGGATTGACCTGTTCTGCCTCCTGCAGGTTTTGCTGGCAGGCATCCAGCATCTCAGGGACGGTATCCAGCCCGGTCACGCCACCTTCCTTACGGCTGAAATAAGCGAAGTGTAGTAATTCCATCCCTCCACCAGCTCCAACATAGAGAATGTTGGGTTGGTCCGCCAGGTCTCGTTGGTGGACGGTCGTCCCACACCCGTAGTTCATCTCTTGCATATGTTGGGGGATCTCCAGTCCGGGAAGCTCCCAGACCGGAGTAGTGGTGCAGCACAGACCTATATCCGGTGTTTGGGCGGCATTGCGGTAGAGCTCATCAGTAGCATTGAGGTAGGACATGGGTGGTGGTTATCATTGGTGATCGTTCAACAAAGATCAGGGATATGATCGATAAGGTTTGTCGGAAACAGGACTTTTCAATAGGATCTGGCGAGAGTGTTCCTTCTCTTATGGGGCGAGGCTAGGGACCTTCATTTCCGGTCACTGTGCCCCAGGTCGCGATCCGGTGAGATGCGGTCCCGGATCTTTTGCTTGAGCTCTTTGGTCTCGGGAAAACGGCCAGCATCCTTACGGGAGAACAGCAGTTCGTCATCAAGCCTTACCTCGAAGACCCCGCCGGTCCCAGGAACAAGGGTTGCTTCGCCAAGTTCTTCAGAGAAGGTGGTGAGTATTTCCTGAGTCATCCAGGAAGCCCGGAGCAACCACCTGCATTGGGTACAATAACGGATCTCAAGGCGTGGGGTGAACATAAAGATACTCAACAGCTGGTTGAAAAAGAGCGGATCTTACCTTCCGGGGAAGGTACTTGACCCTGGATCAGCTAGGGGGGGTCACTTTTCCACCTCGCTCGGATGGTAGTTCCCGCTTTTGAGCTTTTCGCGGAC
The DNA here is from genome assembly GCA_964489175.1 of uncultured Flavobacteriales bacterium. Classification (GTDB taxonomy): domain Bacteria; phylum Bacteroidota; class Bacteroidia; order Flavobacteriales_D; family CAYVSK01; genus CAZAYA01. Next base: position 1,473 of record CAZAYA010000097.1, read on the forward strand.
TTTTTTGAAGCTTTCTATCGTGTATTCCACATCCTCCTGGGTATGCACGGCCGTGGGAATAAGGCGAAGCATGATCACACCCTTGGGTATGACCGGGTAGACCACGATAGAACAAAAGATGCTGTAATTTTCCCGCAAGTCGAGGGTAAGGCTGGTAGCATCGTTGAGCTCTCCTTCCAGGAAGACCGGTGTTACTGGTGAATCGGTATCCCTGAGGTCAAAGCCGGCTTCTTTCAGACCTTTCTGAAGACTATGAGCGATCGCCCATAGGTTTTCCTTCAGTTCGGGGCGGTTGCGCAATAATTCCAGCCTTTTCAGAGCGCCGATCACCATCGACATGGGGAGGGATTTGGCAAAGGTCTGTGAACGCATGTTGTAGCGGAGGTATTCGATCACGTATTCCTCTCCGGATACGAAAGCACCGATCCCTGCCATGGATTTGGCAAATGTACCGAAATAGATGTCGATCTCATCCTGAACGCCCTGAGCAAAACCGGTACCGTTCCCTTTTTCGCCCATTGTACCGAAACCGTGGGCATCATCCACGAAAAGCCGGAACTCGTATTGCTTCTTCAGGTCCACGATCGCTTTCAATTTCCCCTGATCACCGGCCATACCGAATACTCCTTCAGTGATCACAAGGATGCCGCCACCACTTTCTTCGGTGAGTTTGTGAGCCCTTTCCAGTTGTTTCTTGAGGTTTTCAATATCGTTGTGTTTGAACACGAAACGTTTTCCTTGATGCAAGCGGGCTCCGTCGATGATGCAGGCATGGGATTCGGAGTCGTAGACGATCACATCCTTACGGTCGCAAAGGGATTCGATAGCGGATTGGCAGCCCTGGTAACCATAATTCAGGAGGAAGGTGTCCTCTTTTCCCATGAAGTCGGAAAGCTCATCCTCGAGTTGTTCGTGATAGCTGGTCTGGCCGGACATCATCCGGGCCCCCATGGGATAAGCGAGCCCGTATTGCCGGGTGGCTTCGGTATCGGCTTCGCGGACTTCAGGATGGTTCGCCAGGCCAAGGTAATTGTTCACACTCCAGACCAGGACCTCTTTACCCCGGAAATTCATTTTGTTGGAAATGGGCCCTTCCAGTTTGGGGAAAGTAAAATAGCCGTGGGCTTCTTTGGAATGTCGACCGATAGGGCCGCGGTCGTCCTTGAGTTTCGCGAAAATGTCCAAAACGGAAAAGATTTTGGTTCAGGGATGGGATAGCGATTAATCGACGAAATTAAGCGATCAACGGGCAGAAAACAACCAGGCCGGGAAATTTTATGAACATTTAGCCGTTGATCGCCGGGATGATGAACAGCCCACAAGATCGTTCTATATTTGCCCGTTCAGTTCGCACCATGCAGCGTCTTCTTCACATAATGTGCTTAACAGCGGTACTTTTTATGGCCGTTTCCTGTAGTGAACACCGTAAGGTGATGCAGAGTAACGACCCGGAGCTTAAGCTTGAAAAGGCCCAGGAGTATTACCGCGAAGATAAGTTCATGAAGGCTGTGCCATTGCTGGAAGAGCTGCTCACTCTTTACCGGGGAACGAACAAGGCCGAGGAGGTTTATTATTACTATGCTTATTGCTATTTCGGCATGGAGGACTTCATCATGGCCAGCCATTATTTCAACCAGTTCACCCGCACCTATCCCAACAGCGAGAAGGCCCGGGAATGTGCTTTCATGAGTGCTTATTGTGATTACCGGAATTCTCCACAATGGTCGCTTGACCAATCGGAGACCCGTAAGGCCATCAGCAAACTGCAATTGTTCCTGAACAAATATCCTGACAGCCCTAAGCGTGATAGTTGCCACACCCTTATCGATCAATTAAGAGGGAAACTGGAGAAAAAGGCCTTTGAAAAAGCCCGGTTGTTCTATCATACAGAGCACTACCGGGCTGCGATCGAGTCTTTCGAGAACGCTCTGCAAGAATATCCGGACATGCCTTACAAGGAAGAGGCCTTTTTCCTGCAGTTGAAATCTCACTACAAACTCGCTATCAATAGCGTTCAGGAGAAAAAGAAGAAACGATTGGAGGAAGCGATCGCATCTTATCGTAAATTTGCAGCGCATTACGGGGAAAGTGATCGCATGGAAGAAGCGAAAGATATTCTTGAGAAAACCCGCAATACACTTGAGGAATTGGAACAACAAAACCGGGAGAATTCATGAGTTTCAAAGACATCCAGGCAGCTAAAACAACGCTCACCCGCGACCTGAAGGAGATCGAAGGGCCTACTGGCAATATTTTCGAATCGATCGTGGTCCTGTCCAGAAGAGCGGACCAGGTCAACCTCCATATCCGGGAAGAGTTGAACGATAAGCTATCCGAGTTCGCTACGGCTACCGATAACCTCGAAGAGATCTTCGAGAACCGGGAACAGATCGAGATCTCCAAGTTCTACGAAAGACTTCCTAAGCCTACCGCCATCGCTATCGAAGAGTTCCTTGAAGGCAAGATCTATTACCGGAATCCTGCTCTTGAAGCGCAGGAAGAAAACGGTGAGGAGAAGGCGGAAGCCTGACGACCCCCTTTTTCTTTATCCTTCCTTCATGTTACGCGGCAAAAAGGTCATCCTTGGCATAACCGGAAGCATTGCCGCTTACAAAGCAGCTTATATTGTCCGTGGCCTCGTTCGGGAAGAGGCTGAAGTGAAGGTGATCATGACCAGAGCGGCACAGGATTTCATCTCGCCGCTCACTTTGTCTACGCTTTCAGGGCATTCGGTCATCTCCGGCATGTTCTCCGAAGGTGGGGACTGGAACCAACATGTAGCTCTTGGCCACTGGGCAGATCTGCTCGTTATCGCTCCGGCTTCGGCCCATACCATTGCCCGGGTGGCGAACGGCATTTGTAACGACATGCTGACCGCCGTTTACCTGTCCGCCGAATGCCCCGTTTGTTTTGCTCCGGCCATGGACCGGGAAATGTACCGCCATCCTTCTATCCGGAACAATATCGATAAGCTCCTGGAATATGGTAACCTGATGATCCCTCCGGGGACCGGAGAACTGGCTAGCGGTTTGCACGGTGAGGGTCGGATGGCTGAACCGGAAGAGATCTTGGGATTCCTGGAGCGGGAATCGGAGCGGCAGCAGGAGCTGGTCGGGAAGAAGGTGTTGGTTACCGCCGGCCCTACCTATGAAGCCATCGACCCAGTTCGATTCATCGGGAACCATTCTTCCGGGAAAATGGGCTATGCTTTGGCGGAAGCTGCTGCCCGAAGAGGAGCAGAAGTGATACTTGTTTCCGGCCCTACCGCTCTCAGGAACATCCATCCGTCGATCGATATGGTGAAGGTGACCACGGCATCAGAAATGGCTGAAGCCTGTCAAAAGATCTTCCCGGAATGTGATGCTATCATTATGGCTGCAGCAGTGGCTGATCAGCGCCCCCGGCAGATGAGTCGGGAAAAGCTCAAAAAAGATCAATGGGGAAGAGAAGGGACTGCCCTCGAGCTTGAACCTACTCCGGACATTCTTGCTTTGTTGGGTGCGGACAAAAAAGAAGGCCAGGTGCTTGTGGGATTTGCCCTGGAGACCAAACAAGAAGAAGAGAATGCTAAACAAAAGTTGAAGAAAAAGGGGTTGGACCTGATCGTGCTTAATTCATTGCGTGATGAAGAAGCCGGCTTCGGCGGGGATTTGAACAAAGTGACCCTTTTCGACCGGAATAATAACCGGGAGGAATATCCGTTGCTGCACAAACGTGATGTGGCCGAAAAAGTAGTCGATCGCGTCGTTGTTATGCTCATCCCATGAGGATCCTCCTGCTTTCCATATTCTTGGCTTTTCCTGCCTGGTTGACCGCCCAGGAGCTCAATTGCCGGGTAAAAGTGCAGGCGCCTCAGGTACAGGGAACGCAATACAAACAGATATTCCAGTCAATGCAACAGGATATCCGGGACTTTATGAACGACCGGAAATGGACCGATCTACAATACGAAGTGGAGGAGCGGATCGATTGCAATCTGCTGATCACGATCAGGAATGCTGTTTCCCAAACCCGTTTCGAAGGAACCATTCAGGTGCAATCTTCGCGTCCGGTGTTCAATTCCAATTACAACACGACCGTTTTGAACTACAACGATAAGAACTTTACGGTCGATTACCTGGAAAATGCCACGCTACGTTTTACGCCAGAACAGTTTCAGTCCAACCTTACTTCGATCCTGGCTTTCTATGCTTATCTGATCATTGGAATGGACCATGACACGTTCGCCCCGGATGGTGGGGACCCGTTCTTCCAGAAAGCCAAGAACATCGTGAGCAATGCCCAGAATGCAAAAGAAAAGGGGTGGCAGGCCCAGCAGAGCAACACTAACCGTTACTGGCTGATAGAAAATGCTCTGCACGAGGTCTTTTCACCGCTGCGTACCTGCATGTACGAATATCACCGTAAAGGCCTGGACCAGATGTACGAGGATCAGAAAAAGGGACGGAAGAATATCACGGAGGCTCTGGAAAAGCTGGAAGGCGTATACAACAAACGCCCCGGTTCCTTCAATCTGCAACTTTTCTTCACTGCCAAATCGGATGAGATCGTGAAGATCTATTCCGAAGCCACGCCACCGGAAAAGAGCAAGATCTTCAACTTGCTTCGCCGCATCGATCCGTCCAACATCTCCAAATACCGGCAGATCGTTCAGAACGGGTAAAGGATCATCGTTTGATCACCCGCTTTACCAGCAAGCGATCATTCGACCGGATCTTTAGGAAATAGTGGCCTTCAGGCAGGGCGGAAAGGTCCAACTTCCGTAGATGATGCCCCTTGCCGATCATAGGGGCAGGGAGCAGAGGATATGCTTTGCCGAGCATATCGACAGCTGTGATCCTCCACTCTCCGGCAGTAGGGGTGTGCATGGACAGGGTCGTGATCCCTTCGGTAATAGTTGGGTAGACCTCCAGGGAGAAGGCAGTACCGGCAGAAGGAATGCTCGTGGCGGTCGAACAATATTCATTGCAGAAATCCCTTGCCCTGGCCTCACATACAAGGGTTTGGTAACCCGTTTTCTTTGTGCCGTCGAAATGTCGAACGCCCAGGGTTGCCAGGTAAGAGCGAAATCGATCGGTCTCTCCCTGGCTCCAACCGGCTGAGGCTGAAATGACCTGGGTAAGGTAGTCTGCCACCCACCACGACCAATCCGTGGACTTGAAAAAAGAAATGTACTTCACCGCTGAGCGATGCTCATCCCAGGAAGCAAAGACCTCGGAAATGAACTCGGATTGCAGGGCTTCCGAACTGCCGCATGTATCACCGCTCGGATAACCGCATTCGGTGAAGTAGATGGGTTTTGAGGTGTCGGCATACACGGTGGTCAGGGTGTCGAAATCATCGGAGACCCGGGAGGGTGGTTTGAAATAGAAACCGTTGTCGATGGCATAGTAATTCACCGAAACCACGTCGGTGGGACCATTATCGTTGATGTATTTGATCATGTCCCGGGTATAAGGGTCGGTCAGGTAATCATAAGTGAAGGTAGTGCCTACCTGCAGGTCATCGCCACCATGGCTTTGGGCATACTGCTGTTTGGCGTAGTTCCTGGCCTGGGTATAGAAGATGAGCCAGTGTCCTATCCGGCTGACCACGTCCGTGGTGTCGAATAACCAGCCTCCGTATTCATTGCCGATGTTCAGAGCGAGCAGCTTCTGACTACCCAGCCGGTCGAAGACGGAATCGAGCAGGGTCTTGAACCGGTCGATCATCACCGGCTTGTCGAACCGGGTGTTGAGCAGGTCGGGAGGCGTGGAGACCGACCCCATGTTCACCGGGGCCAGATTGAGTTCGATCTGTGCATTTTGCCCGGCGGCTAAAGCCAGGTCCTTTTCCAAAGAAGACAGGTCGAAGGTGCTGGCGCTGGGTTCCAGTACATCCCAGGTAGCACTGAGGTGGACGGCCGTGGCGCATAGTGAATCCACATATTCGTAGGCGGTGGTCATTGGTTCACCGTTCGTGGAATCGATCTGCAGGCTGATGATGCGATCCCCGGCCGTGACCTGACCCTGGGTCTGGAGGAACGTCAGCAGCAGGGGGAAGAGTAGGAGTAGCGGTCTTTTCATGGAAAAAGGCGATAGGTACAGGAAATGAATACCGTCGAACCCTTCATTGGAAAGGTTAAATACAAGACGATCGAAAAAAGAAGAAGTTACATTCCCCGGAGAGGAAGGTTCCTGGGGTCACCTTTACTGCTAAAAACAACAGTTCCGAGGCTATCAATTGGCACTGTTCGCCAGTTGAATGCCTTTGAAAGATGGCAATTGCCAGTTTTGAGTGACCGTGTCTCCTTTTCCTTTGATGCAGAAAATGCCTTTTTTGCAGGCGATCATGCTTGCTGCAATAGATAGCAGCAAAATGACAGAGAGCAGGGATGAACGGCAGCACATTTTCATGGTCATTGTTTTCAATACAAAGCAAATGTGTTCCACTACAGAGTAGCAGTGGGATGATAAGGGTCATTTCATCGAATGAAAATGATCCGTTCGGCAAAGGGGGATCCGTATCTTCGTTCCATGCTCCTCGAACTGTCCGTTTCCAACTACGCGCTCATCGACCGGGTCGACCTGGACCTGGGGGAAGGATTGACCATCATCACCGGGGAGACCGGAGCTGGAAAATCCGTGATCCTGGGTGCTTTGGGATTGATCCTGGGAGAGCGGGTGGATACAGGAGTGCTTCAGAATGCTGACAAGAAATGTGTGGTGGAGGGGAAGTTCGATATCAGTCGTTATGGTCTGGAGCATTTCTTCGAGAGCGACGACCTGGATTTCGACCCTGTCACCACAGTGCGTCGGGAGGTCAACCCCAAGGGGCGCTCCCGGGCATTCATCAATGATACCCCGGTAAAGCTTGGCCAATTAAAGACCTTTGGAAGCCGTCTCGTCGACATCCATTCCCAGAACGAGACCTTGCTGATCAACGACCCTGGCTTCCAACTGGAGGTCGTGGATGCTTTTGCTGGTAACGAGAAGCTTCTTGAAGCATACCGTGAAGAGCTTTCCGGTTTCCGTGCTATTCAGCAGCGCTTGTCAGACCTCAGGGAACAGGAAGAGCGTTCCCGCAGGGACCTGGACTATTATCAATTCCTGTATGATGAGTTAGAGAAAGCAGAGTTGCAAGAGGGAGAACAGGAAAAGACCGAAGAGGAACTGGATGTCCTGAACAATGCCATGGCGATCAAAGCTGAACTGGATAAGGCCGTGAGAACACTCGAAGGAGGAGAACAGAACCTGACCGGAAGTCTGGACCCTGTCACGGAAGGATTGCGCAGGATCGCTTCTCATCACAAAGAGTTAGCTGCTTTACAGGAGCGCTTGCAGAGCGTTTCGATAGAGTTGAAGGATATTGCTTCCGATCTGCAGCGGATCGGAGAGGAGACCGAACATGACCCGCAGCGTATCGCAGCGTTGCAGGAAAGGTTGGACGGGCTTTATCAGTTGGAGCAGAAACACCAGGTGGATACTGTTGAGGAGCTGATCCGTGTGCGGGACGACCTGGCGGAGAAGATCCGTGCCATAGGTTCCCTGGAAGAGGAAATTTCCCGGGAAGAAGAACAGGGAACAAAGAAGGAAAAAAAACTGACGAAACTTTCGAATTCTCTTACCCGGGGAAGGGAAAAGGCCATTCCCGGTATGGAAGAACGGATCAATGCCTTGTTGCCGGAACTGGGGATGAAGAATGCTTCGGTATCGATCCAGCGGGAAGATGCCGGAACATTCGGAGAGAACGGTCGGGATAGCATCGGGTTTTATTTCACGCCTGGTAAGGGAGTGGAAGCGCAGCTGCTGAACAAAGTGATGTCTGGTGGTGAGCGGTCTCGGGTAATGCTGGCCATCAAGCATATTCTTTCTGAAAAAACCGCTCTACCTACCATGGTTTTGGATGAGATCGATACCGGCGTGTCGGGAAAGGTTGCTGACAAACTGGGTGAATTGATGAAACGCATCTCTGAACGGATGCAGGTATTGAGCATCACTCACTTACCCCAGGTGGCCGGAAAAGGGGACCGCCACTTCCGGGCGGTCAAGCACGACCAAGGCGGTCGCACTGTTACCGGATTGCAAGAACTTTCTGAAGAGGATCGACTGGAAGAATTGGCATCCATGCTCTCCGGCGAGGAGCTCACTCAGGCAGCTTATGAGAATGCCCGGGAGTTGATGAAAGGTGCCACCAGCCACTAGCTTCCTGCCAATAGGGGGAGGATCAGGGCAATCGGGTCTAAATTGTGTAATTGTCAACATTTGAGTATTAGCAACATT
>CAZAYA010000098.1:0-9596 GCA_964489175.1 uncultured Flavobacteriales bacterium
TCCGTGTCATCCAGGATCGAACAAAAAGCTCTTCCTCCGTTGATCCCCTTCATGGAATCAGGGGACAGGGTTTGGAACTTTTTCTTGTCCAGCGTCTCAAGCTGATGCTTTGGCTTTTTCATGGTTCTTGTTTTTTATTTCGCCTTACTCTTTACGGTTTTCAGGCTTACATCCGGCAAAACCGATCATCGGCCGACAGGTTGTTTTGCGTTGACAAAGAAGAAGTTGGTCCGTTGAATGTCATCGGAAGAACAAAAAATGGTGTGAAAATTTTTTGCTCACCTCCTTCTACTAATTCCATTTCTCTCTCCTTCATCTGCTGCTTCTGGAACTTGATCAGCAAGGTGAATGCTGTCGCATAATAAAAGGTGCGCCTTTTTCTGCTATAGCGGATCGGTGCACCTAAAGACCTCAATTCATCCAGGTTTTCATACAACATGCTCCTGGAAATGCCGATCTTTTGTGCAAATTCTTCAGGATTGCCAGTGCATTCGTTCTGAATGAACATATCGATGCGTTGGGTTCGGTCGAGGATCTTTGTAATGCTCATATGATCTTGTTTTTGATTTGAATTCAGAATTATCGCTCACAAACCTATAACCAATAAATGAAAATAAAATCCCATTTTAGCTTTATAATTGAATTTCTACCCGAATATTGGTTTTTGTTATAAAGAGCGCACCTTTTGTACCAACATCTTCAAGAAAGGGGTGGAAGCATAACACACATGGAGAAGAAGGTACAAGCCAGCATCCTTTCTCCCTTGGAAAGCTAAAGAGAACTTTTGCGCTCCTAAAAAATGCAGTACTGATCAGCCCCGACCGACCATCTGAAGCCGATGAACCCTTTCGGCGATCAATCCCTGATAATCCTCCTTCAAAGTGTTCGGCAAAAAACTGTTCCTGATCGCCTCATACCAGACCGGAAGGGTTTCCCGGAATTTTTCCAGCATATCCTGTAATCCTTTGCCCGGTACCGACAATGTAGCTCCTGCTTGTTCAAAGTCCTTCTTTCCCAACTTCTTCCTTTTCCCATTCAGGGCAAGCGCCAACTCCTCATCGTCCCCTTCCACCACCAGGGAAGAGGCCACAAGATCATACGCCGGCGTGAGCACATAGCCGGTCTTCGCGTCCTTGATGAGGGAAAAGTTCTTGAGATGCATGTCGTTGTTCCCAGTAAGAAAACAAAAAACAACCTGCTCCAGGAATTGCATCAGATCCAACCCCGGATTGGCGGAATATTTTCGGATCGCCTTGCCGATCTGTTCATGGGACCCTCTGTATTTGTCTTCCGTCAACCGCCCGGTCAACTGACAAAGGTCCTCCATATGGGTCTTCCGTTTGCCTTTACGATCGATGCGGCGGGTCAGATAGGCAAGCTCACCGGACTTCAACCGGATAAGGGTATGGGGAACCACCTCTATTCCGGCCAGGGTGGCCAGGTGCATGGTAAGATCTTCCAGCTCCGGGAGGTTCGGGTAAAACGCATTCGGCGGCTTTAAAATGTAGCCTCCCCAAACACCCACGATCGTTAGCTTTTGCCGAACCGTTCCTCCCGATATTTTTTCCAAGCCCAGGGATAGCTTAGGCTGAACACCGGTGACCGTGGTATGGCTTTGAACGACCTTCTCCGCCAACTCCAACATCTGATCATTGGTGTATGCCAGAGCTGGAGGTTCAGTGGTACCAAAGAACTTCCGGCTACAACCAGGATGAAGATCCTTTTCCCCTTCCTCCAAAGGATCATAGCAATACAAACACCGTCGTTCAATCATGGTCTTCTTCTTTCGGCAGAATGCTCACCGCCCCAATGCAATCATAACAGGTGGTCAGCAAAAGGCCCATACGGTCCCTGGGGTCTAGTTTCCAGTTCTTACGGGCAATATCCAACAGCCACCCTTCCGGGATCAAACCATCGAAAAAAGGGAAAAGAACCCTGTCATGAAAGGGTTCTTCCCGCAATGGAAGGGTGAGGCTTACAGCTTCCGCCTCCGTTTCCCGGAGATAAGCTTCCCTATACCGGAAATGATAGCCCTCCTCATCTTCCCAAAGCGTACCGGCCCACCGGTCATGCATGTAGACTTCAGCTTTCCTCATCATTCCATTTGTTACGATCGATCGGTGTAGGCCCCAGCTCATGACCGAAAAGCCAAAGCACCTGGTTAACCTTGTCCATCCGCAAAGTCGGCTTGCCCCGCTCCAGTTCCCGCACAAAACGCAACCCCACACCGGCCTTGTAGGCCATCTCCTTTTGCGTGAGGCGCAACAACTTGCGCCTTTCCTTTACAAACCGTGCTGTTTTCTCCGGATCCATATCCTTTTACCCGTTCGGGTATAAAGATAGAAAAAATCATCATTATAAACCCTATCGGGTATAATTCAAGAGATATGAAGTCATTTTATACCCATTCGGGTGCTATTTTCTGTTTCGCCTGAACCTTTCCAGGCCCATAGTACTGGATGAATAACAAGCAACCACTCTCTTCCTCCCAATACCATGAAGCAAGCCCTCACATCCTGAGGGCTATTCATCCAAAGATCCGATCCCTTTCCCTTACCTTTACCCCCATCATGAAAGAACTCCCCCGCTTGCTGCGCTACATCAGGCCCTACTGGGGGCGGGCGGTGTTGAACCTCGTGTTCAACATCCTGTCCGTGGTCTTCAGCCTTTTCTCCCTGGCCATGGTGGTGCCCGTGCTGGAGCTGCTGTTCCGAAGGGGGGATGAGGAATACGCCCAATTGCTGGCCCACCCGCCCGGCGCTCTCGAATTCTCGGCCGAATCGCTCAAAGATCATTTCTACTTCCAGCTCGCCGGCATGATCCAGGAAGGCGGCAAGCTGGACGCCCTCGTATTCCTGTGCGGGCTCATCCTCATGCTCTTTTTCTTCAAAAACCTCTTCCGTTACGGGGCCAAGTTCTACCTCTCCCCCGTTCGCGCCTTCATGGTGCGCGACCTGCGCCGCGACCTTTTCGACAAGACCCTGGCCCTCCCCCTCACCTATTATTCCGAGGAACGCAAGGGCGACCTCATTGCCAAGCTCACCGGCGACGTACAGGAGATCGAGAACTCCATCATCAACGGCCTGGAAGCCCTGTTCCGCGACCCCATCAATGTGCTGGTGTTCTTCGGCACACTCCTGTTCATGAGCCCGCAGCTCACACTCTTCGTGGTGGTGCTGTTCCCGGTCACCGGCTGGCTGATCGGCACCGTGGGCAAGAGCCTGCGCCGCGCCTCCACCCGCACCCAGCAGAAGATGGGCGAACTGCTCTCCGCCATCGAGGAATCGCTATGGGGCATCCGCATCATCAAGGCGTTCAGCGCTGAAGACAAGGTGCGTCGCCGCTTCGCCCGGGTGAACGAGTTGGCCGGCCAACACATGACCCAAAAATACCGCAAACGCGACATGGCCTCGCCCATGAGCGAATTCCTCGGCGTGATCGTGATGGTGGTGGTGCTCTGGTTCGGCGGTCGCCTGGTGCTGAGCGGTGAAGGGGAATTGTCCGCCTCCGTGTTCATCGCCTACATCGCCATCTTCTCGCAGCTCATCCCCCCCGCCAAGTCCTTCACCAACTCCATTTACAACATCCAGCGGGGCATGGCGGCTTTCGACCGCATCCGCAGCGTGCTGGATGCCGAAGAGACCATACGCGATCGTTCCGGGGCCCAAAGCGTGAACGACCTGCAGGAAAGCATCGAGTTCCGCAACGTCTCCTTTCGCTACGAGAAGGAATACGTGCTGCGCGACCTCAACGTAACCCTGCGCAAAGGGGAATCCGTGGCCCTGGTAGGGCGGTCCGGAGCAGGCAAATCCACCCTGGCCGACCTGCTGCCGCGCTTCTACGAAGTGGAAGAGGGGAGCATCCTGCTGGACGGTACCCCCATCCGCGACCTGCGCATCCGCGACCTGCGGCAATTGATGGGTATCGTGACCCAGGAATCCATCCTCTTCAACGATTCGGTGTTCAACAACATCGCCTTCGGCGTGGAGAACACGACCGAAGAAGCAGTCGTGGAGGCAGCGAAAGTGGCCAATGCCCACGATTTCATCACCGAGCTGGAACAAGGCTACCAGACCAACATCGGCGACCGGGGCGACAAACTCTCCGGCGGACAAAAACAGCGCCTCAGCATCGCCCGGGCCATCCTGCGCAACCCACCCCTCCTCATCCTGGACGAGGCCACCTCGGCCCTGGACACGGAATCGGAACAACTGGTGCAAGCCGCCCTGGAAAAAGTGATGGAGAACCGTACCTCCGTGGTGATCGCCCACCGGCTGTCCACCATCCAGCATGCGGACCGCATCCTGGTGCTGGAGGACGGCGTGCTGGTGGAAGAAGGCGATCATGAGACGCTGCTGCAAAAGGACGGCGTGTACCGTAAACTCTACGAACTGCAATCCTTCGACTGAGATGACCATCAGCGGTTTCACCATGGTGAAGAACGCCACGAAGCTGTTCTACCCCATCGGCCCGAGCATCGCTTCGGCCCTGCCGCTGGTGGATGAGTTCGTGGTGGCCCTCGGCAAAGGGGATGACGACGACACCACCCGCCGGGCCATCGAAAGCCTGAACACCGACAAGGTGCGCATCATCGATACCGAATGGGATACGGAAGCTTTCCCCAACGGAACGGAGAACGCCCACCAGACGGACATTGCCAAAGAAGCCTGCACGGGCGACTGGTGCTTCTACCTTCAGGCCGATGAAGTGGTGCACGAACAGTACCTCCCCGAGATCCGCCAACAATGCGAACGCTACCTGGATGATGAACGCGTGGAAGGGTTCCTGTTCAACTACGTGCATTTCTGGGGCGATTTCCGGCATTACCACCAGGCCCACGGCTGGTATCCCGAAGAGATCCGTATCGTGCGCAACGATCCGGACATCCATTCCTGGCGCTCCGCCCAGTCTTTCCGCCGCATCCCGGATTTCGACGGCCAAAGTTACCGGCAGACGGAAGGCACCTACAAACTGAACGTGGTGAAGCTGGACGCCTGCATTTACCATTACGGCTGGGTGCGGCCGCCCCACCTGATGAACCGCAAACGCAAAGCCCTCGATTCGATCCACAAAGGAGAAGCCGCCGCCGAAGCCCTGCATGCGCAGGGGGCGGACCGCTTCGACTACGGCGACCTCAGCCGCCTGCCCGTTTTCAAAGGAACCCATCCCGAGGTGATGCAAGATTGGATCGCACAGTTCGACTGGCAAAGCGAGCTGGACGCGCCCCCCAATCCGGAACGCCCGCTCCACAAGCATGAAAAGACCGGCAACCGGCTGCTCACCTGGGTGGAGCAAAAGCTGCTGGGCGGGCGGCAGCTCTTCACCAGCCGCAACTGGAACCGCATCGCCTGACATGAAGATCAGCGGTTTCACCTTTGCCCGCAATGCCGATAAGCTCGGCTTCCCCCTCAAAGCCTCCGTACGATCGTTGCTCCCGCTCGTGGACGAATTCGTGATCGCCCTGGACGAAGGCGATGCCGACGACCGTACCCGCGAGGAGCTGGACAGCCTCGGCTCGGAAAAGGTGAGGATCCTGCCCTCTGAATGGGAGACGGGACAATTCCCCCGGAACACGGTATATGCCCGGGAGACCGATAAAGCCCGCCTGGCGTGTACGGGTGACTGGCTCTTCTACCTGCAACTGGACGAAGTGCTGCCAGAGTGGTACACCCAGGCGATCCGGGACAAGTGTGCAAAAATTTTGCACACTTCTAAAGTGGAAGGGTTCCTCTTCCGCTACCGGCATTTCTGGGGTGACTACCATCACGTGCATTATGCCCACAACTGGTACCCACGGGAAGTGCGGATCATCCGCAACGATCCGCTGATCGCCTCCTGGCGGGATGCTCGTTCCTTCCGGAAATACCAAAAAGCCCCTGAAACAGCAGCGGATTACCAGTCACGGACCGGTAACCGACCCCTTCGCGTAGCTTCCTGGGAAGATGTATTCATCCACCATTACGGCTGGGTACGGCCACCCGAACTGATGCAGCATAAGCGGAGGACAGCAGACCGGACCTACCAGGGAGAAAAGGCGGGTCCGGAACAAGCCGAACCTTTCGACTATGGCCCGCTCGGGCTGCTGGAACGGTACGAAGGAGACCATCCGGAAGTGATGCAGGAATACATAGAGCAAATGGACTGGCAGGACCGGCTCTACGAGCACGATACAGGGCGAAAGCGGAAGAAGCACAAACACGAGCATGGGAAATACCGTTGGCTGGGTTATCTTGAGCACCGCTGGTGGAACCATCACCAGCTTTTCGGCGCCCGGAACTACCGGGTGGTCCACCAACTCCGCGCCCAATGAGACGCCACCGGAAAAAAAGGACTGTAAGCCTTGCCCACGACCAACCGCGGGTACTGCACGTGGCCACCGCCCGCACCTGGCGGGGTGGCGAGCAACAACTGGCCTACTTGGTAAAGGCGCTGGGGGAAAGGGATGTGCCCCAGGTGGTGGTCTGCACCCAGGGCAGCACTTTGCAGGAATATTGCGAGGAGCAGGAGATAGAACACGTGGCCCTGCAGCGACGCAGTTCCTTCGACCTGGCGTTCGCCCGTGAACTGAAACGCCTGAGCCGCGATCTGGAACCAGACCTGATCCATACCCACGATGCCCACGCCCACACGCTGGCCTTTCTGGCAGCCCTTTTGTTCCGCAACAAGGTGCCCATGGTGGTGAGCCGGCGGGTGGATTTTCATTTGAAAGGGGTGCTGTCCCGCTGGAAATTCAGGCATCCTTCAGTGGCCCGGGTGATCTGCGTTTCTGAAGCCATCCGGAAGATCATGGAAGAAGACCTGGGAGACAATAAGAAACTGAGCGTGGTGCATTCCGGCATCGACCCGGAACGCTTCCGTGGCCACACCCCTTCTGGAAAGCTACGGAAGGAATACGACATTCCCAAAGACAGGAAACTGATCGGTAATACAGCCGCCCTGGCCCCGCACAAAGACCTGTTCACCTTCGTGGACACCGTGGAACTTCTGGAACAGAACAACTTCCCGGCCGACTATTTCCTCATCGGCGAGGGGCCTTCCCGGAAGGGGATCGAAGCCTACATCCGCGAAAAAGGCCTGGAAAACCGCATCCACCTGACCGGCTTCCGGGAAGATGTGGTGGAATTATTGCCCGAACTGGACCTGTTCCTGATGACCTCCGAAACAGAAGGGCTGGGCACCTCCCTGCTCGATGCTTTTGTTTGCGGCATACCGGTGGTGGCCACCGATGCCGGCGGGATCCCGGAATTGGTGAAGCACCGGGAGACCGGCTGGCGGGGCCGGGTTAAGGACCCGGCTTCACTGCAGGAGGGCGTGGAACAACTGTTCAGGGATGAACAACTTCGGGAACATGTGATCACCCGGGCGAAGGAAACAAGTGAACAGCATTCCTTCCGAAAAGTAGCAGAACGGACCCTGAACATCTACCGGGATATCCTGACCTGACCCTCTGTCCTCAGGGGCTTGAAAGCTTCTGAAAGGAAGATCCAGCAAAAGCTTCCCCCTCCCTCATCGAAACCCTTACTGAACTTATCGCGTATTCAAAATAAAATTTCGTTCCATTAAATCTATTTGAATTTAAACGAAATCTTATTCTGAAGTGAATCCCTTTTTTTTGAACCAAAACTCCCGGCATGCGCAACTTTACGCGACTCCTTTTTCTTTACTTATTCCTGGCCGGAAGTGCTGTCCACTCCCAAACGGACACGGAGTTCTGGTTCACCGCTCCAGAAGTATCCATCGGACATGCCGGGGAAACCCCGATCGTTTTCCGGATATCCACCGGCGATAGCGCCGCTACAGTGACCATCGAACAGCCGGCCCGGAATTCGGTCTATTTCCAGGAGACCATTCCTGCCAATACCACCCGCACCGTTGATGTTTCCGATTCGGTCAACGTCATCGAGACCAAACCTCCGGATACGGTCCTCGACTACGGCTTTCACATCTCTTCAGACAATCCGATCACGGCTTATTACGAGGTGAATGCTACCTCGAACAACAACAATCCCGAGATCTTCGCACTGAAAGGACGGAGCGGACTCGGCACCGAATTCTACACCCCCTTCCAGACGATCTGGGCCAACGGCAGTTACTCCCCACAACCTTATTCCTCTATAGAGATCGTGGCCACGGAGGACAACACCCGCATCCTGGTGTCGCCCGATTGCCCGGTAGTAGGTCATCCGTCCGGAAACTCCTTCTTCGTTGATCTGGACCGTGGAGAAAGCTACTCGGTGGCCGACCTCGACCGTCAGAACGATGTGAACAACCTCAGCGGCTCCATCATCTCTTCCGACAAACCTGTCGCTGTAACCGTTAAAGATGGCTCCGTACAAGCTTCCTCGGGTGGCTGCCGCGACATCATGGGAGACCAGATCGTGCCGGTGAACATCGTGGGCAAAGAGTACATCGTGAACCGGGGGGCCCTGGATGCTCCGGACGAACAGGTGTTCATCCTCACGACCGAGAACGGAACGGACATCAACATCGGTGGCGCTTACGAAACGACCCTGAACATCGGGGAAACCTATGCTTACGAGATCACCCAACCCCTCACCTACATCACGGCCTCAGCTCCCGTCTATGTGATGCACGCCTCCGGCTTTGGCTGCGAACACGGTGCAGCCATCCTACCCCCGCTCAATTGTGCAGGGTCGGAGCAGGTAAGTTTCAACCGGTCCACTACGGAATACTTCGGCCTCAATCTCCTTATCCAGCAGGGATCAGAAGGAGACTTCGCGATCAATGGCGACAATACGATGATCAATGCCGGGGATTTCGACCCCGTTCCCGGCACCGGCGGACAATGGCTCGGTGCTCAGCTCAGCTTCAACAATACGGAGATCGCCGTCGATTCGGCCTACCAGATCACCAATTCCTCTTCCATCTTCTCCCTCGGGATCATCAATGGTGGGGCCACAAGCGGGTGCCGCTACGGATATTTCTCCGAATACGTTTCGGAAACCACCGTGGATGCCGGCCCGGACCAAAGCTCCTGCGCCAACACTGTTGTTTCCCTCAACGGTACGATCAGCGGCGGAACGAATACGGGGGAATGGACAACGAGCGGCTCGGGCAGCTTCGATGACGACACCGATCTGAACACCACTTATTACCCAAGCCCGGCCGATACCAATGCCGGCTCTGTAGAACTCTACCTTACCTCCACCGACATCTGCTTCCCCGAGACCGATACGATGACGGTGACCTTCACCCCGGCACCCCGCGTAGAGGCTGGCAGCGACCAAACCCTTTGCGAGAACGCGGCCGATGCCACTCTGAACGGTTATGTGAGTAGCGTGGCCGTGGGCGGCGAATGGACCGGCGGGAACGGCTCCTTCGACCCCAACAACACGGCCCTGAACGCTACCTACACACCCACCCAGGCGGAACTGGACTCCGGTTCCGTGATGCTCACCCTGACCTCTACCGGGAACGGCGGTTGCAACCCGGTGAGCGACAGCCTTACCCTTACCTATACCGATGCGCCGGAGGTGAATGCCGGACCTGATCAGACCGTTTGTGCAGAACCTTCCGAAGTTACCCTCCAGGGGAATGTAGCCGGCCCGACCAATACGGGGGTTTGGAGTGGCGGC
>CAZAYA010000099.1:0-9488 GCA_964489175.1 uncultured Flavobacteriales bacterium
GAAAAAGCGCGGGCCCATATTGATGCAGGAGCAGGGAAGGTGTTGATCTCAGCACCGCCCCGGGGGGGGGATGTGAAGAGCATCGTACTCGGCGTGAACGATGAATTGCTGGAAGCTTCCGACCGCATCGTTTCCAATGCTTCCTGCACCACCAATTGCCTGGCTCCTATGATCAAGGTACTCGATGAGAACTGGGGCGTTGAGCACGGTTATATGACGACCATCCACGCCTACACGGCCGACCAGCGCTTGCAGGATGCCCCTCATAAGGATCTTCGGCGCGCCCGGGCTGCTGCCGAGAATATCGTTCCCACCTCTACCGGGGCTGCGGAAGCGATCGGAGAAGTGCTTCCTCACCTGGAGGGAAAGTTGGATGGAATGGCCGTCAGAGTTCCTGTGGCTGACGGGTCTCTTACCGACCTCACTTGTACGCTCCGGGAGATCCCGACCTCCCATGGGGTCAATGAGGTGTTCAAGACCGTGGCTGGTGGTCAGCTTGAAGGGATCGTGGAATTCACGGGAGATGAGATCGTTTCCAGTGATATTATCGGTAACCCACACTCCTGCATCATCGATGGAAGCTCCACTCGTATGCTGGAGCGAACGGTGAAGCTCGTCGGCTGGTACGATAATGAAATGGGGTATTCCTCCCGGCTTTTGGAATTGGCTGCTAAAATGGCAGGGCTGTGATCCTTTTTTGAGCCGGGTCATTTTTCCGCCCTTTTTCTTTAGCGGTTCCTTTATGTACCCTATTCAGATCAATTCAGGAAAAGATCATGACCAAGCAACAAGGCTTAACGGAACAAGAGGCCGGAGAACGTCTCAGCCAGTATGGGGAAAACCGGATCGTCGCTTCCGACCGCAAGGAACCCTTTAAGATCTTTCTTTCCCAGTTCAGATCTCCCTTGATGCTCATAATGATGGGAGCTGCCGTGGTTTCTTTTGCTGTGGGGTTTTTCCCCGAACAAGAACCGCATGTTGTGGACGTGATCCTGATCCTTATCATCGTCCTTATCTCGGGGGTGGCTGGGTTTTTTCAGGAATACCGGGCGGAGAAAGCTGTTCAAGCCCTTCAGGAGATGGCGACCCCTATTGCCAAAGTGATACGGGAGGGACGGAAGAAGGAGATCAGGACCCCGGCTATTGTACCGGGGGATGTTGTGATCCTGGAAAGCGGCGATAGGGTCCCTGCCGATGCGACGATCCTTGAACATTGGAACCTTCAGGTGAATGAGGCTCCCTTAACGGGAGAATCTTCTGCCGTTGAAAAATCCTTGGATGATAACTTGTTCATGAATACGTATGTGACTTCAGGAAGTGGGGTGGCAGAGGTTGTTGCTACCGGGATGGATACCTCCATGGGAGATATTGCGGGTAAACTTATATCGGTTGAAAAGGGACGATCTCCTTTTCAGATGGAGATGGCTGATATCAGCCGGAAGATCATGTATATCGTTCTGGGGGTCCTCGTGGTGATCACAGCCATCGGGTTTATTAAATACGGGGGCTATATGGCCGTACTGATCGGCATTTCTCTCGCTGTGGCTGCGATACCTGCCGGACTCCCTGTTATGGTGACCCTGACCCTTGCTCTGGGAGCAAGGATGTTGGCGAGAAAGAACGCATTGGTCCGGAAGCTTGCCGTTACGGAAACCCTCGGGTCGGTCAATGTGATCTGTACGGACAAGACCGGAACCCTGACCCGAAATGAGATGGAGGTGAAGAAGATCTTCTTTGGGGAGAAGGAAGAGCGGGAGGCAGACCATATCTTGGGAGACGAAGCCCGGAGCCTGATCAAATGTGGAGTGCTTTGCAACAATTCCATGATCGCCGAGAAGGAGGGGGATGAAGCCTTTATCGGGGACCAGACTGAGGTAGCTCTTCGTAAACTCGGAGACGGGACAGGTTTCCCCAAAGAGGAATGGGATGAAAGAATACTGCGAAAGAACGAGCTTTCTTTTGATCCGGACCGGAAGATGATGAGCGTTGTGGTGGAGGAAGAAGGGAAACTCATGGTGTATTCTAAAGGCGCCCCTGAAGTGCTTCTCCAAAAGTGTTCTTCCATCCTTATGGACCATAACGGAGAAAAAAGGCCTCTGACGGATACTGATCGGGAAAGGATCCTGCGGATGAATGAACAATATGGAGCTGAGGCATTACGGGTTTTGGGGTTTGGTTTCAAGGAAATGGGGGAGGAGGGGGAAGTAGAAAAAGACCTGACCTGGTTAGGGTTGCAGGCCATGTATGATCCTCCCCGGGAGGAGGCTAAAAAGGCCCTCGAAGATTGTCGCCGGGCAGGGATCCGTGTAGTAATGGTGACCGGGGATAACCCTATGACAGCGAAGGCTATTGGACAAGAACTGGGGATCAGTGGTCCTCGGGTGGTCCATGGGGAACTTTTGGACCAGCTGGATGATCAGGAGCTGGAAGAAGAACTGGAACAAGGTGTTCAGATCTTTGCCCGGATATCCCCTGTCCATAAACAAAGAATATTGCGGTTACTCCAGAAGAACAATGTGGTGGCCATGACGGGAGACGGGGTGAATGATGCTCTGGCCATTAAGAATGCCGATGTCGGGATCGCTATGGGTATCAAGGGGACAGAAGTAGCCAAGGGGAGTAGTGATATGATCCTGCTGGATGATAATTTCGCTACCATCACCGAGGCTATCCGGTATGGCAGAGGGATGTTCGATAACATCAGAAAATCGATCAATTATCTTTTCACCTGTAATGCCGCAGAGGTAGGGGTGATATTTCTGAGTACCTTGATAGTGGCTTATCATGAGCCGGTGCTGTTGCCGGTGCAGATCCTTTGGATCAATGTCATGACCGATGGTCTGCCGGCCGTTGCATTAGGGATGGATCCACCCAGGCCTGGTGTAATGGATATGCCTCCCCGGAAGAAAGGGGAGGCTCTCTTTGACCAGAAAACGCAGTATATGGTAGTCGGAGTGGGCACCATCATGGTATTGCTCTTAATGGCATTGTTCTTTTTTATTCCTGGGGATGATCTTTTGCAGTCTCGTTCCCTTTTGTTCACAGGCTTTGTTCTCTTTGAGTTCATCCGTATCGCCAGCATTCGACATCAGGAGGCCCTTCGCTTTTTTTCCAATAAATGGTTGATATGGGCGCTGGGAATATCTCTTTTGTTGCAGGTGATCGTGGTACAGACTCCTGTCGGCGGTTACTTCGGCGTTGCTCCACTTGGTTGGCAGGATTGGGGGTTTCTTCTGGTTGCTGCTTTGATCGGCTTCCTTTTTACGATCGGGTATTCCAGGTTGGTCATGAAAAAGGAGAGCCATGGATCAGGGTAAGGGGTACGAGATGATGGATCTTTCCTACCTTGCTTTAACGAACATTTTGTGATGACATCATCAGTGAACTTGAAAGTATTGGGATGCGGGGATGCTTTCGGCAGTGGGGGAAGGCTTAACACTTGTTTTTTCGTGGAGGTGCCCCGGTCCCGTTTTCTGATCGATTGTGGAGCTACTTCGCTGGTGGCCCTGAAAGCTCATGGTTTGTCCTCCGATGATATTGATGAGGTGGTGATCACGCATTTCCATGGTGATCATTTCGGCGGCCTTCCTTTTCTGCTGTTGGAAGCTGCCGTGGTGCAGAAAAGAAAGCGTCCGATCACCCTCTTCAGTCCACCAGGGTTGGAAGAAAAGCTGGAGATCCTGATGGAGTCCCTCTACCCGGGAACGGCTTCCAGGCTTGGTCAGTTGGACATCATCTACGCCCCTTACCGGTCCGGGGTCACTCAGGAGGAGAAAGGCATCAGCGTGACCGCTTATCCGGTGGATCACGCCCCGGGATCGTTCCCTCATGCGGTCCGGGTCGGGACCGAGGGCCGTACTATTGCTTTTTCCGGGGATACGGAGTGGACGGATACGCTTTATACGGTTGCTGACGGGGCCGATCTTTTCCTGTGTGAGTGTAATTCCTATGAGACAACAATTCCCGGCCATATAGATTATAAGACCTTGCTGGAAAAAGTGGAAGGCTTGGGGTGTGAGCAGCTCTTCCTGACCCATCTCGGGCCGGAGATGTTAGCTCGCCAGGAAGAACTGGAGATCCCTGCTTTGCGAGAGGGGGATACGTTCTCCCTTTGATAAAGGTTTTCAGGGCTTTTTTGATCGGTTTCGGTTATTTTAGCCCGATGAATGCGTTCGCGCAAGAACAAAGTCCTACCTTCTTTCGTTAGAATGAAGCTGTAAAAGCCTTATCATGATATATAGCCAATATCCGACCCGTTTCTTTTTGAACTTGCTGTTGTTGTTGCTGTTCATTCCTTCTGTATGGGGACAATCCGACTCCGGAGAAGATAATTCAGATGCGACCACCCGTAAGTTCAACACCTTGTTATCCCACATAGAACTAAGCTATGTGGATTCGGTGAACGAGGAAAAGTTGGTGGAAGAAGCCATCAAAGGGATGTTGGAAGAATTGGACCCGCATTCCATCTACATTCCCAAGAAAGAAGTGCAACGGATGAGCGAACCGTTGCAGGGGAATTTCGAGGGGGTTGGGATCCGGTTCAACATTCTCAAGGATACCATTCTCGTTGTTTCCCCGATTCCCGGAGGACCTTCGGAAAAGCTCGGTATTCGTGCAGGAGATAAGATCGTAGAGATCGAAGGGGAAATAGTGGCCGGAGTGGGAGTCACCAATTCCGATGTGCGCGATAAACTGCGTGGAGAGAAAGGGACAAAGGTGGAGGTGGGGATCCACCGGAAAGGGGAGCCGGAATTGCTCGATTTCACCATTACCCGCGACAAGATCCCCCTTGCCAGTGTGGATGCTTCCTATATGGTGACCGATGATATCGGTTACATCAAGGTCAATCGTTTTGCCAGCAATACCATGGAAGAATTCCAGGCGGGCCTGGAGGAACTCAACGAACAGGGGATGGAAAAAATGATCCTCGATCTGCAGGGAAATGCCGGGGGATACCTGAAGACTGCCATCGATATGGCGGATGAGTTCCTGCAGAACGACCGGTTGATCGTATACACCGAAGGGCGTTCTTTTCCCCGCCGGGATAAATATGCTACCAGCAAGGGAAGTTTTGAAGAAGGCAAACTGGTCGTGTTGATCGATGAGAGTTCGGCTTCCGCCAGCGAGATCGTTTCCGGAGCGATCCAGGATTGGGACCGTGGTTTGGTCGTGGGACGGCGGTCCTTTGGTAAAGGGTTGGTCCAGCGCCCCATCACCCTTCCTGATGGGTCCAAGGTGCGCCTCACCATCTCCCGTTACTATACTCCTTCCGGCCGTTGTATTCAAAAGCCTTATAAGGGAGGCAATGAAGATTATCTTAAAGAGAAATACGAGCGCTATGAGAACGGAGAGGTTTTCCATGAAGATAGCGTCGACGTGGCCGATTCCCTGAAGTATTATACCAAGCTCAACAAGCGGATCGTGTATGGAGGGGGAGGCATTCTCCCTGATATTTTCGTCCCGATGGATACTTCAGGAAATTCCAAACTGTATAGTAAGATCCGCCGGAAAGGGATCCTGAATCAGTATTTGTTGTCTTATGTGAATGATCACCGGGAAGAGTTGAAAAGCAAGTACGGGGATGTCCCCGCTCTGAAAAAGGGGCTTGAAATAGAGGGAGAATTGCTGGAAGGGTTGAAAGCTGAGGCTTCAGAAAAGGATATTTCGTGGAATGAAGAACAATACCAGGATTCCCGCTCCTGGATCGATACTCAGATCACGGCTCTGGTTGCCCGCAATTTGTGGGGACATGAGGCCTTTTACCAGGTGATCAACGATATCGATCCTGCTTTTCAGCGTGCGGTGGAAACTTTGCAGGATGATACTTTTGAACGGTTGAACCTGGCCCGGAACAGATGAAAACTCAGATTTCTTACTTTTGGAACGCCTTACCAATGACCCCAGAAAGCTATGAATGAACAGATCAAACTCGGATTGCTTGGTGTGATCGCCCTTACCCTGATCATCAATACGTATTATCAGGCGAAAGAAGCCAATGAAGATGAGGGCGGGAAGAAAAAAAACCAGCAAGTAGATAAGCCGCGTAGCAATGCTATGGGCAAAAAGCAGAACAAAGCGAGTGGTACTGCTCCGGATTTCAACCAACCGGATAAGAAAGAGCCTCCGAAGAACACTACCAGCGTCGAATTCGATGAATACGAACACGACTTCGGAACGATCAAACAACAGACCACCAATAAAAAAGTGTTCTCGTTCACCAATACAGGGGAAGAACCTTTGGTGATCTCCAATGCCAAAGGCTCTTGCGGTTGTACGGTCCCCAATTACCCGAAAGAGCCCATCGCTCCCGGGAAGACCGGAGATATCGAAGTGGTTTACAAACCGGGGGATCAGAAAGGAGAACAGCAAAAGTCCGTTACCATTACGGCCAATACCAAACCCAAGCAGACCGTATTGAATATCAATGCGAAGGTCGAGCCTGAATGATCCTATGAACAGGATCGCTTTAAGCCTCTCCGCGATCATCACGGAGAGGCTTTTTTTTGGCGGTCTTTTTTGGATCGGAGGTTTTTTACTTCCTGTTGCCGTTTTCGGACAATATGCTTCCTGCTCTCCCGAATCCCGGCCCTTCCGGTCCGGAGAAAAGACCCGTTATGAGATCCGGTACGATTGGGGCATGCTGTGGGTGAGGGCAGGTACTGTTACTTTTTCCGTCCGCGACACGGTCGTGAACGGAAGGAAATGTTATCACTTTGTGGGAAAAGGGCGCACCTATAAAAAATACGATCGGTTCTACAAGGTCCGGGACCGTTATGAGGCCATTGCATCCAGGGACCAATTCCGTCCGTATCGCTTCAAGCGGGATGTACAGGAAGGAAAGAATGTTTATTACGAAGACAATGTCTTCGATCATGGCCATGGAGAAATCTATACCCTTTCCTCCCAGAATGCTTCCATGGATACGACAAACCTTAGCGGATGTGTTCTGGATGTGTTGTCCGCTATTTACTATTGCAGGAGCCTGGATTTCGAGCACTACCAGGCGGGGGACACCATTCCGCTGACCCTCTTTCTCGATGAGGAGGTGCACGATACCTATGTGGTATTCAGGGGAGAGACGGAATATACGGCACCCGATGGAACGGTATATTCCTGTTACCGCTTCATGCCGAAACTCATCAAGGGCAGCATTTTCTCGGAAAAGGATGAGATGGAAGTGCTGGTGACACAAGGACCTGGCCGTATCCCCGTGTTCGTCCGGTCCGGTATCCTTATCGGAAGTATTAGAGCGACCCTGATATCCTCCAGTGGTTCGAAAGTGCCCACGGAATGAGTGGGAGGGCTCTCCGGGATCCCCTATCTTTGCTCAAAGGTCCTTCCTCTTATGCAAGATCATATGATCAATGAGCAGTCTCTGAAGATCGCCGTGGACTTTGACGGTACGATCGTGGAACATCGGTACCCCCGGATCGGAGAGGAAATGCTGTTCGCCTTCGAGACGTTGCGGGAGTTGAAAAAAAAAGGACACATGCTGATCTTGTGGACGTTCCGGGAGGGGGAAGAGCTGGAAGCTGCTGTTGAGTTCTGCCGGGAGCGGGGGTTGGAATTCTGGGCGGTGAACCAGAACTTTCCGGAGGAGACCTATGATAGCATGGAAAACCGCAAGGTCCTGGCGGATATTTACATCGATGACCGCAATGTAGGAGGCTTCCCGGGTTGGAGCAAGGTGTGGCAGATGTTGCACCCCGAGTCCGGTCCCCTGGAGCACCAACTGGTGGATCCGCAGGCCCATCACAATTACCCTGAAGAGAAAAAGGGAATGCTGGACCGGTTGAAAAGGGTGTTCGGCAAAGCGTGACCGTCCTTTTCAGGCAGTGCTGAGATGATAACTGGTCAAGCCCTTGATCGGCTCGGTGGTGATGTTCCCGAGCCCCACACCATGATCCTGGCAACATTTTTCGAGTTGAGGGTGAAAATGGTAAGCTACGCTTCCCACACAATGCATCGGTAACTCTTGGTGTTCTGGAAAATGAAGGATGTGACGGGTCAGGAATTCCGAAAAACAATCCTTCACGATCGTTTCGACCGGTTCGCTTTCGATGTGTTGTTTAATGAATTTGGTCAGGGAGGCCAGGTAGCGGTTCGGGTTGGGGGCGCGGTAGACTTTTTCGATAACGGTATTCCGGTTGGTATCCAGCTCTTTATAGAACCTGTCGGCGATCGTACCGGGTAATTCATCATAGAAAAGCCGCTGTAGTAGAGCCTTCCCCATGTGGGCACCGCTGCCTTCATCCCCTAATACATAGCCGATCCCTCCTCGCTGGTGCACGATCTCCGTACCATTATAATGACAGGCATTGGATCCTGTTCCCAGGATCGCGATCAGACCGGGTTTGTCACCTGAAGAAGCCCTGGCGGCACCTAACATATCGTGTTGAACAAAAACCTTGGCTTTGGGGAAGATCTGGTGGAGGGCATTCTCCACTCGTGCAGACCGGAATTTGCTGGAACAGCCGGCTCCATAGAAAAAGATCTTTTCCGGGCGCCGTTTTTGGAAGGGGGAGGGAAAGGAACGAAGAAGGATATCCAGGATCTTGTTCTCGCCATGAAAATAAGGGTTGATCCCCTGGGTTTCCCTTTCCTCTTCTATTTTGCCATCCTTAAGGTAGGCCCAGTCCGTTTTGGTGGATCCGCTATCGGCGACCAGTATCTCCATGAGGCCTAAGATAAAGAACTTCAGGCCCCGTTCTTACCCTTATGGTCGAGGCACTCATCAACTATCTTGAAGATGCGAGGGTCTCTTCAGGTGAGCCTGGTCCCTCAGAAAATGGGGGGCAATGCAATAACATGCTGGGGTCAATCCCGCTGTTTTGGATCGAAAGCGTCGGTCAATCCTTCTCCGACCAGATTGTAAACGGTTACGGTCAGGAAGATGGCGAAGCCTGGAAAGACCGCCAGCCACCAGGAAGAAGGATTTTCCCGGGCATCAGAAAGTAGTGATCCCCAGGTGATAACATCCGCAGGGGTAAGCCCGAGAAACGATAGCATGGATTCGATGAGGATCGACGCGGCAATACCAAAAGCGATGGCAATAAGTACAGGAGAAAGTGCATTGGGAATAGCATGTCTCAAAATGGTCCGGAGCTCTGAATAACCAAGTGCCCGGGCAGCTTCAATGTATTCCAGGCTCCGAACGCGGAGCAACTCGCCACGGATCAGGCGGGCGATGTCCGTCCAGCGCGTTAGTCCGATAATGGCCATGACCAGGAAAAGAGAGGGTTTCTGGACGATGGCGAGGATGGAAATGATCAGGAAGAGGGTGGGGATGGAGATCGTAACCTCTACCAAACGCATTACCATGATGTCCACCGGGATGCTCACCTTTTTTTCAAAGCCGGGTATCAGGCAGAGGGGACGGGAAAGGACCGTTCCTCCGGTCACAAAGCCGGCAAGGATGATCAGACTGATCAGCAGGTCTCCTAAAAATGTAGCGATCGAGACTTCAAGGGCATCAGAAAGGATGTACC
>CAZAYA010000100.1:0-1264 GCA_964489175.1 uncultured Flavobacteriales bacterium
CTCAGGCGAAGAATTTGAAGTAAATGATGATAAGTGCATAGATGAACATGGCCCCAAGAATGCCTCTGGCAGCCCTGTTCATATTGTACTGAAGGCAAAGAAAGAAAAGCAGCAAATTGAAGATCAGGCTCAGGGAGATAACCTCAGCCTGGGCACCACCGGGGCCAAGAATAATACTGTTCACGAAAAAGGAAAAGGTCTGGCTGTATTTCCACGTAAAATACCAACTGTATAGCAAAAAACCGAAAAAAGGACCGATGACCCCGGCGATCACTCCTGTTGAGGTTTTGTCCAAGCCAGCCAGTTTATTCAAGGTCATAGTTCCAGTTGTTGAGCGTATCCATTTCATGATGGGCTGTCATATCATATTGCACAGGCACCAGGGATACATAATCGTTCTTGATCGCCCAGATGTCCGTGTCCACACCTTTGTCGAAATTCCGGAATTCACCGGCTAGCCAGTAATATTCCTGACCATGAGGATCTTTCCGGGCTTCGAATTCGTCCTCCCAATAAGCTTTGGCTTGCCGGCAGACCTTTATTCCTTTCAATTCATCCCGGGGGAGGGCAGGGATATTCACGTTCAGACAGGTCTTATCCGGGAAATCATTCCCCAGGGCGTTCCGTATCAGCTTGGGCACTACATGTTTTGCTGCATCGAACTCCGCAGTGAAAGAATGATCGGTGACGGAAAACCCGATCGAGGGAATATCTTCCAAAGCGCCTTCCACTGCCGCCGACATCGTACCAGAGTACAAGACATTGATCGAATAGTTCGACCCATGGTTGATCCCGGAAAGCAACAAGTCGGGTTTCTTTTTCAGGATGTTATAAATGGCAAGTTTAACGCTGTCCACTGGTGTTCCGGAACAACTGTAGGATTCCACCCCAGGCTCCAGGTCATATCGACGCATCCGGAGGGGCTCATTTACTGTAATGGCATGACCCATGCCGGATTGAGGTTTATCCGGAGCAACGACCAAAACATCTCCGAATTCCTTGGCGGCTTGTACCAATGCGTGAATACCGGGCGAAAAGATGCCGTCGTCATTGGTGACCAGAATAAGGGGGTTTTTACTTTCCATCAGAACGGGTATAACGGGAGCAAAACTAACCAATTCAACGCAGCCATTTTCCCGGCGTGCGGGATGACTATATTTGCTTTCCCAACCCTGTGATCATGAAATACCTTCTTTTTTTGTTTTTCGCATGCCCGGTAATGGTCCTTCCCGCCCGGAGCATTCATGATGTAGAAACTCCTTCG
>CAZAYA010000100.1:1274-4901 GCA_964489175.1 uncultured Flavobacteriales bacterium
TAAGGTGACCGTATTCCTTCAGGGAGCTCAGATCGAAAGGAGAGCTACCGTTGAGCTTCGAGCTGGTACCAATGAAGTCATCTTTACCGGATTATCTTCCCGGATAGAGCCCGGAAGCATCCAGGTAGGAGGGGATGAAGGGATCACCATTATATCCGTGGAACATTCCCTCCGATCCGATCTGGCTCCTCAGAGCGAAGCTCTGAAAAGCAAAAAAGACAGCCTTGAAGATGTTGAATTCAGGCTCTCCCTGCGGAACAGTCTTCAAAAGGTTTACCAGGAAGAGCGTTCCATGATCTTGGAAAACAAGAATATCAAGGGGGAACAGACCGGGGTTGATATCGAAGACCTGATGGAGCTGGCGATCTATTACCGGAAAAGGCTCAAAGAGATCGAATACAAGTTGATAGAGGTTCGCAACGATATTGAAGAATTGAGCCAACAGCGATCCGGTCTGCAAAAGAGGATCCAGGAATTGGAGCAGGAACGCCTGAAAAAACAGGGTACCGTTGCGGTCCGGTTACAGGCTGAGAACGATAAAAACTCCCCGATCACGCTTCGGTACCTGGTCCATGGAGCAGGATGGACTCCCAGCTACGATATTCGTTCGAAAGAGATCCGCGGTCCGATCGAACTGAGCTA
The DNA here is from genome assembly GCA_964489175.1 of uncultured Flavobacteriales bacterium. GTDB lineage: Bacteria > Bacteroidota > Bacteroidia > Flavobacteriales_D > CAYVSK01 > CAZAYA01. Next base: position 1,917 of record CAZAYA010000100.1, read on the forward strand.
CAAGGGGAACATTCGGCAACAGACCGGAACGGATTGGAAAGATGTGGACCTTACCCTTTCCTCCGGGGAACCGGTCCGCTCCGGAGATCAACCTCACCTTTCCCCGTGGTATCTCCGGTCGGCAACGGTTATGAAGCGTGATCAGAAAAATCATGGTTCAGCTTCTAATGCCCGGCCACAAGTGCGCCCCATGATGGAAAGACAAGAAAAAGCTCCCGAACCTTTGTCCGGACCTTCTTCCAAGGTCCGGCAAGACAATATCAGCACTTCTTTCCATATCGATATGCCGTACACGATCCCGGCTGATGGCAAGGGCCATGCAGTAGAGATCCTTCGTCATGAATTACCGGTCTTGTACCGTTATTTCGTTGCTCCTAAAGCGGATCCGGATGCCTTTTTGCTGGCGAACGTAACCGGCTGGGAAGACCTGGAACTTCTCCCCGGGAAAGCTGCCATATACTACCAGGGTACTTATGTAGGCCGATCCCATCTGGACCCGGACATCACTGAAGACACCCTCTCCATTTCCCTGGGGCGGGACCAGGGTGTCGCTGTTGAACGGAAGAGGGTCCGGGATAAGACCGAAACCTCGATCATCGGAGGAAAAAAGAAGGTCTCGATCAGGGTCCGGATCGACGTCCGGAACAACAAGCAGGAAAAAGTCCGGTTGCTGGTCCGGGACCAGATCCCCTTGTCCCGGCAGGCCGATATAGAGGTCGAGCCGACCGATCAAGGAGGGGCTTCCCTGAATGCAGAGACCGGAGCCTTGAGTTGGGATATCGAGCTGGGGCCTGGCAAGAACCGCTCACTGGAATTCACTTTTACAGTTCGCTATCCCAAGGAAATGAACCTGTCGGGGTTGTAGGTCAAAACAGGTTCAATTGCCCGTTATTGCTTTGCTCTGGAGGTCGGGACCACCCTTTGACGGTTCTTCCCCCGTATCCGTGAGCATGCTGCCGTTCCTTTTGCAGAAATGCTTTAAAACCTCCTTGCCGGGGATGGAATCCTTTTTCGAGCTTGCGAGACATTTCCGAAAGGCTCCGGATCGCTTGCTGCTTGTCCGAATGATCCACTTTAGCTTTGTCCACGGCCGATCTAAGTACGGAAATGGTTTCATCATAGACTTTCGTAGGTACAGGGAAGGGGTGACCATCCTTCCCACCATGGGCCAATGAAAAACGGGCCGGGTCGGAGAAACGGGAAGGCGTTCCATGGATCACCTCACTTATGAGGGTCAACGACTGCAGGGTCCGTGGTCCAACCCCCTTCAGGAGCAGTAGCTTTTCCATGTTCTCCGGCTGATAGTCATGGATCAGGGAGAGGAGACCACCGAGTCGCTTCAGGTCCACATTCCCGGCACGAACATCATGATGGGCCGGCATCCGCAGCCGGCGGAACTCAGGAAGCAAATGCTGGGGTTTTTCCCGGGTAAGGTCGAGAACGGCTTGTTTGGTAGGGGAAGCGGCTTTGTCAGTCAGGTTCAGGATCTGGCCCTGTTGCTCACCGCAAACAAAAGCATGCGGTTCTTCGAGGAAATCCTTCAGCAAAGCTGAGTGCCAATGGTACCGGCGTGCCATGCCTGAAACATCCCGCATACCTTGCTGGACCACTGTCCATTCTCCTTCATCGGAGACGATGAAAGCATGAAGATAGAGTTGGAAACCATCCTGAACAGCCGTATTGTCGACTTTGGCGCTGAGTTTGCTGCAGCGCACCAGCTCATCCCCATTCAGACCAGTCTGGTCCGCCACCTGCAACAGTTCTTTCGGTGTGCTTCGGGAATGCTTGCCCCTTCCGCCACAGATGTAAAGTCCCAGTTCTCCGGCTATCGGGTTCAGGGCTCTTTTGAGCGCTCCTATCACAGATGTAGTGACCCCGGAAGAATGCCAGTCCATGCCCATGACGCATCCCAGTGACTGAAACCAAAAAGGATCGCTCATCCTTTGAAGGACCCGGGACTTCCCATATTCCCATACCATAGCTTCAATGACAGCGCCGCCGACCTTTTTCATCCGCTCAGACAGCCAGGGAGGGACCCTGCCATGGTGCAAGGGGAGATCTGCGTATCCTTTTCGGGACATATCTGGAAGGTACGAATTCGATGTGGACAAGATCTTCTTAGCAAGCTGGCAACTATATTTCCGTTCTCCTCTCTACCTTTGCGGTATGATCACGATACGAGATGTCAGTGTTGCTTTTGGAGGTGATGTGCTTTTTGATGAAGTGTCCTTCATGGTGCAGGGTGGGGATCGCATCGGCCTTGTGGGGAAGAACGGGGCCGGGAAATCCACACTACTTCGCCTGATCAATGGCGATGAACATCCTACTTCAGGAGCTATTGAGTGCTCAAAAGAAGTGACTGTCGGCTATCTACGGCAGGACATCGAACCGGGCAAGGGGAATACGGTCTACGGAGAAGCGGAGAGGGCATTTGGGGAACTCAAAGCAACAGAAGAGCGACTGAACGAACTTAACCGCCAGTTGGCCGAATATCCCGATAAGGAGAGCGAAGCCTACCTGGCCATCGTTCACGAAGCAGGGGACCTTCAGGAAAAATTCTCCATGATGGGAGGCTACAACCTTGAGGGAGATATCACCAAGATCCTGCTCGGACTCGGCTTTAGTGAAGATGACCTGACCCGGCCTACATCAGAGTTCAGCGGAGGATGGCGGATGCGCATCGAGTTGGCCAAGCTCTTGCTGCAAAAACCGGATATCTTGTTGCTGGACGAGCCCACCAATCACCTCGACATCAATTCCATCATCTGGTTGGAAGAGTGGTTGCAGGATTTCCCCGGTGGGGTCGTGCTCGTTTCCCACGACCGTCGTTTCCTTGATACGGTCACCAATCGTACCATCGAGATCACAGCTCGCCGGATCTACGACTATAAAGCCCCTTATTCCAAATTCGTTCAGTTAAGGGAAGAACGAAGGGAACGGCAAATGCGGGAGAAAAAGAACCAGGACCGGGAGATCCAGCGAATG
>CAZAYA010000100.1:4911-9355 GCA_964489175.1 uncultured Flavobacteriales bacterium
TAAACCGACCAAAGCGGCTTTTGTGGAATCCCTCAAGAAAAAGCTGAACAAAATGGAAACGGTGGATGTGGACGCGGTCGAGACTGCTCAGGTTCATTTCCGTTTTCCCCCCGCCCCGCATTCCGGTAAGATCACATTGGAACTGGAAGGCATCTCCAAAAGCTATGGGAATGATCAGGTCCTGGATGATATTTCCCTCTATGTGGAAAAAGGGGACAAGCTCTCTTTCGTCGGCCGGAACGGGGAGGGGAAGACCACGCTTGCCAGGATCATCGCCGGAGAGTTGGACCATGAAGGACATCGAAAACTGGGCCACAAAGTGAAGATCGGTTACTATGCCCAGGACCAGAGCGACCACCTCGACCCTGAAGCTACCGTACTGGAAGCCGTAGAACATTCCGCTGACGATGCCTTGCGTCCCAAAGCCCGCGATATCCTTGGCGCTTTCCTGTTCAGCGGGGAAGATGTGGAAAAGAAGGTCAAGGTGTTGTCAGGAGGGGAAAAAGCGCGGGTAGCCCTTTGCAAACTTCTGCTGGAGCCGTTTAATTTCCTGGTGATGGATGAGCCCACCAATCACCTGGACATGGCTTCGAAAGATATTCTGAAAAAAGCCCTGAAGGATTATGACGGAACGCTCATCATCGTTTCTCACGACCGGGACTTCCTCGCTGGCCTCACCACAAGGGTGTGTGAATTCCGCAACAAGAAGGTGAAAGAGTACCCGGGTGACCTTGAAGCTTTCCTGGAAAGCCGGAAAATGGAAGACCTGGAGGCTCTGAACGATCAGGGAGGAACTCCCGGACAGCAAGACAAGAATAATAACAAGAAGTCCGGAGAGGCTGTCCCCAAAAAGAGAAACAAAAATCTCCAGAAAACCCGGAAGGTCATCAAGCAGTTGGAAAGCAAGATCGACAAACAGGAAAAAAAGGTATCGGAGGTCGAAGCCGAACTCCAGGATCCTGACCACTTCAACAAAGCCATGGAGAATGGAGATGACATCTTCCAAAAACACCAGGAAGAAAAAGACAAACTGGACCGGCTGATGAAAGAATGGGAGGAAGAACAGGAAAAACTGGAAGACATCACCCCGCACGATCGGTCGCTTTAGGGAAAAATGTTCATGCACGCTACCCAACTATCTTCTTACGGCCTCACTTACTTTTTAGGAGGGTTGATCATGATATGAGCCCGGTGCGTCCCCGGGTCCATGATCCAGGGGCCTCCTGGACTCGAAGGTTGGGTCGGTAACCCTGTAGACTCAGGAGTAGCAAAGGGGATATAAACCACGTATCGCAGGTAGCCGTCGATGACCTTATCTTGTTCAACGCTATAACGCTTTCCTGTTAAGACATGTAATGTTGCCTTATCGGGCATTTCCAGTTCTTCGTTCTCGATCGCTTCACTGCGTATTTTCCGGATCTCTCCATGAGAACGTCCTTTTGCCCGGAGTTCCCTCCCAAAAGCCATGAAAGGTTCCAGGCTTTTGTGATAGCATGCGGCATTAAAGCCTTTTTTGTCCGGATCATCAGCCAAACAAATGAATTCATTGCTGCCGGAGCGAAGCTCTACTACCTTTCCATCCTTGTTATATCCCAATATGGCAACTGAATCACGTTTATTTTCCGGAGCCGCATGAAGGGCGCCTTTGATCTGAGCTTCCTTGTCAGGGATCTCCTTCTCCTGGGCAGAACAAGAAGAAAACAAGAAGGCAAACAATAATCCGGGAATGAAATGGCGTATCATAACATCTCTCATGGTCTGAACAACTCCCAAGGTAAAAGATCCTTTTCAGGAACTTCCGATCTCCGCTGCTTTTTTGAGCTTCAACAAATGATAAAGGTTCATGGCCACCAGCAAAGCGTTCAATGCCACTACAGGCCAGGCTTCGATAGCACTCCCGTAGATCACAAAAACAAAAGCTCCGCTCATGTTCAGAACGCGCAGCCAGAATATGCTGCTCATAGCAATGGAAAGCGCAACAAGTGCTGAGGCTGTATAGCCCATGATATCGATAAGGATAGGGGACATGGTCGGTCGGTCTGAGAAGAGTGAAATTGGAAATATAAGCCTAATCGACAGACTCGCTCACGCGCTTCACGCCTGCCTGAAATTCGCTAATTTTCCGCCTTCGTTCCTATGTTCACCCCTCCCAGAAGCTTATTTCTTTTTTTTCTACTCATCCTGACGGGCGCAGGGTGCGATCCTGCTCTGGACCATCCGGACCTGGTAAAGTACGGACCATCCCAGAATGCCGTACTATTCCAGAATGTCAAGATCTTCAATGGGGAAAGTCCCTCTCTTCGGAGACAGCAGGACCTTCTGGTCCAGGATGGTTTCATCCGGGAGATCGCTAACACAGGGAAGATCAAAGCTCCAAAGGGAGCGAAGATCATCGAAGGAAAAGGAAGGATCCTGATGCCAGGCCTGGTGGATGCTCATGTTCACCTGGGAAGCAATGGTGCGGTTCCCTGGAACAGGGTCCGGCCCGACCCAGCCTTTAATCTGGAAGCCTACCTCTATGCCGGCATCACTACAGTTTACGACCTGGGAGGTATTGCTCTTCAACTCAAGAACATTCGTAAAAGGGTGGAGGAGGGGAAGATCCCGGGGCCGTCCATCTACTTCACCCACATCCCGATAACAGTGGAGAGAAGTCACCCGATCCCCATGACCCATATCATCATGCCACCACCGGTAGGCAAACTGGCCGAAAGGATGATACCCACGCTGGAGCATCCGGAAGAAGCGAGGGAAATGGTAAGGGATCATAAGAAAAAAGGCGTTCATTACATTAAGATCATCGTCGATCAATTGCCACCCGGAACACCGGAAATGGGATATGAAAAGATAAAGGCGGTTGTCAATGCCGCTCATGATGAAGGACTCCGGGTACTGGCACATATCGGAAGTGGGGAGAATGCTGTGAACGCTGTACAAGCTGGAGTGGATGCCCTTGCCCATGGAGTCTACAGGGGACAACTCACCAATGAACAGGCTGATATCATCGCAGAAGCAGGTATCCCGGTTATTTGGACAGCTACGGTCTATGACCATTTCCATCGGATCAGCCAGGGAAAATACCATCCGGCCTTTCCGGATACGATGATGTTACCGGATCAACTTCTCCATCCAGTGACCGGGAACAATGCCATGCGTTTCTACCATTATCCTCTCATGGAAAAGGTTTTTCGGGGGCTCGAGGAAAACCATGTTCACTGGGAAACCAATTTTCAAAAATTGCGGGAAAGAGGCGTGACCATTCTGGTAGGAACAGACAGCTCTCTTCCCGGCACCTATGCCGGAGCAGCTTACTATGATGAATTGAAGTTGCTCGAGGAGTATGGGATGAGCCCCTACCAGGTTCTAAAGGGAGCTACCTCAGAGGCTGCAGGTCTTTTTCTGGATGACCCTTCTTTCGGAAGCATAGAAGAAGGTAAGCGGGCGGACCTGTTGTTGGTGCCAGGAAGCCCCCTTAAAGATCTGGATTACCTGAAATACCCTTCTATGATCATGGCCCGGGGACGGATCGTGGAGCGAAAGTTGCGATAGGGGGAGTATCTTTTTATCTTGAGGACTTCTGTTTGTTCACGCTTTCTCCTCCTGATATACCTTTGACCTAATTCAGGGACCGTAAATGATCGAAGAATGATCCGATCAGGGGGCACTACCATTCTATTGCTGACAACTTTCCTGTCTGTGGCTCAGGATACCACGCGGGCGACCCTCCACGAAACACGGGTGGATACCCTTTACGCCCGTTCTGAATACTCCGTGAAGGATTTTGCATGGGTTGGGGAGGAGCAATTATTGCTCCTGTTGAACTGGGCCCGCATGGGGAAGTATTATGAAAAACTCGTCCTGCGGCAGAATGGAAAGAATACCGATCAATTCGTACTACGGGGAAGAAAGGGGATCCTGAAGCGAAACTGTGCTGGTGATCTCTGGCTACTGGGAAAAGAAAAGGCAAGGCAAGTGAAGTTGGATAAAGGGCGTATTTTAATGGAAGCCCCTGTTTCACGCCGGAGTTTCGACCAAGAATGGAGTGGATGTGTTGCCATGACAGGGGGACGAAAGTTATGGGCCAGTCGCACCCGGCACCGACAGCGGGTGGACTCTTTATGGTGGCAGCGAAAGATCACCAAAGAATGGGAAGAATTGCGTTTTTTTATCCAAGGAGCAGGAGAACAAAAGCAGGAATGGATGTTCATCAAGGATCCGGATCACCCCCATGCTTTTGTGATGCAGGATCAATTCGTTCTTTTCTCTCATGTCCGGGATACTGCTTTTTGGTATTCCCCTGGTGGAAATTTGGAGCGTAAGACCCCATTGCCATACCATCAACTTCCGAACTGGGCCGGCCGATTGATACAAGATCCGGTGACAGGTGCCATTCATACCCTTTATGAACAAAACGCCCGGTATATTATCCACAGGATCCGCTTCC
>CAZAYA010000101.1:0-9046 GCA_964489175.1 uncultured Flavobacteriales bacterium
AACAGGTTCACCGGCGAGATGGTCCGCAGGACCGGCCATGTGACGTTGTTGAAATGAGACCTGAAATGGTTAATTTGGCCGCATGGAACAGCATGGCCCCTGGAAGACCCTCAAAAGCACGAAAGTCCATAGCTCTCCCTGGATCGAGGTCAGCGAACACGATGTGATCAGCCCCGGGCAAGAGCAGAGGAAATACAGCACTGTTCACTTCCGGAACCATGCCATCGGCATCCTGCCCCTCGACGAAAACCTTAACACCTGGATCGTTGGACAATACCGCTATCCCATCAAAGCTTATACCTGGGAGATCCCTGAAGGAGGTGGTCCCCTGGGGATCGCCCCGCTGGAATCCGCCCAAAGGGAGTTGAAAGAAGAAACCGGGATCATCGCCGAGCAATGGGACCTTATCCTCCGCTTCCACACCAGCAACTCCGCTACAGATGAGTCCGGACACCTCTACATCGCCCGGGAACTCAGTTTTCACGACCCAGAACCTGATGAGGACGAAGCGCTGGAACTGCGCAAGATCCCCCTGGACGAATTGTATAACAAGGTGCTCGATGGAGAGATCCAGGACAGCCTTACCATCATGGCCACATTAAGAGCCAAACTTATGCTGGCAGAAGGACGGTTATGAAGAAAGGGAACCTTGTCAGCCTCCTGTTGTTACTTTTTGCCGGCTGTTCCTCCCCGGAACAACAAACCGAGCGGTCTCCCGAAACACCACCATCCACGGAGCAATTCGCCCATCAGGATCACCTGACAATAGTTTTCTACAATACAGAGAATCTCTTTCATCCTTCTGACGAACCTGGCAAAGAAGACAAGGCTTTTACCCCCGAAGGGCAGAACCAGTGGACCCAAGAGCGGTATCGAAAAAAGTGCACCCATATTGGCCGGGTACTACATGCCATCGACCCTGACACCCTTCCTGACCTTATCGGATTGTGTGAAGTAGAAAACCAGCAAGTCCTGCAAGACCTGGCCCGAACCTCCCACCTTCAACAAGCCGAATATACGATCCTTCATCATGAAGGCCCCGATCCAAGGGGCATCGATGTAGCACTTCTGTATAAGGACAACCTCTTTTCCCCTATCCAAACCGTTTTCCATGAAGTGGACCTTCCGGGAACTTCCCGTCCCACCCGGGAGATCCTCTATTCAAAAGGAGTGACGACGGGAAAAGATACCCTGCACCTTTTCGTTACTCATTGGCCTTCCCGGGCCGGAGGCAAGGAACGTTCCGCTCCTCACCGGATGCATGTGGCCGAGACCTTAAGGGAACAGGTCTCCTCCATCCGCCAGAACGCTCCAAAAGCCAAGATCCTGATCATGGGCGACCTGAACGACCATCCCGGTGATCCCAGTTTGATCAAAGGGCTCCGGGCAAGACCTCTCCAGGACTCCTCTTACCTTTCCGACCTGTTCTTCCAGGCCCATCAACAAGGAAAAGGTACTTATAATTACCAGGACAATTGGGGTGTACTCGACCATTTCATTCTCTCCCGACCGCTACTGGATGCGCAAAACAAACTGGATGCATCCCTCTCACAAGCCAGCATTTTCAAGCAATCCTGGATGCTATACCATGACGAGGAAAGCGATCAACACAAACCCAGCCGGTTCATTCGCTACGGGAATTTTTATGGGGGCTATTCCGATCACCTGCCCATCCGCCTGAACATCAAGGTCAAGCCCTATACCTCCCTTCCCTGACCCCCACCATGCTTTCGGGGAATTCTTACATTTGAGCAAATCCTCCACCATGGAAGCCGAAAGGTCTCTTGTTCTTAGTTCCGGAAAAGTTCAGCAAAAGCTGGACCGGATCGCCCGGGAGATCCATGAGCGTTATTTCGGGGATCAGGACCTTGTTATGATCGGGGTCGCTGACCGCGGGTACCAGGTAGCCCAAAAACTGAACGCGATCGTGGAAGAGATCTCAGACCTGCGCCCGGAACTCGGCTCCCTTTCCATCGACAAGGATGATCCACTGGCCACCCCCCCTGAGCTTTCCATCACTCCGGCAACGCTGAAAGACCGGCCGGTCCTTTTGGTGGACGATGTCCTGAATTCCGGGAAGACCCTGATCCATGCCACCCACTGCCTGCTGGAGCAACCGCTTAAAAGCCTGGCCACGGTCACGCTGGTGGACCGTAAACATCGTTCCTTTCCCATCAAAGCGGATTTTGTAGGACTTACCCTGGCCACCACCCTGAAACAACATATTTCAGTGGTCATCGAAGAAGAGCAAATAGCGGTCTACCTGGACTGACCCAAGCTCAAGCCCCTTTTGGTTCGACTACCTGATCCCCCATTCCTGACTGGGAAGACCTTTAGGGTTTGACAAACCCCAAAGGTCTCTCTACCAGAAAGCCCAATTGGACCGATGCGCTATTTCCCCAACGTCCTTCGGATCGCCTGAACTACTTCTTCCACCTCACGACCAGCATCGACCCGTATTCCAGCCTGCTTATAAAAAAGTCGTCGCTCTTCCAGTTTGCTCCGGATCGCTTCAGGGAATTCCTCCCGGGAAAGCGAGCTGAGCAAAGGACGTTCCCTCCGTTCCAACCATAAGCGATCGGCCAGTTGCTCTGCGGACATTTCAAGATAAACAACCTTTCCCGAGGCTTTCATGAGCTTTCGATTCTGCTCCGAACAAGGAACCCCTCCCCCTGTTGCCACTACATGACTACCGAATAAGTGAGCCACCTCTGAAAGGACTCTCCTTTCCCTTTCCCGGAAACCTTCTTCCCCTTCTTCTTCAAAAATGCGGGGAATGCTCATGCCAGCTTCGGAGGTGATCGCCTCATCCAGATCGATCCACTCCCATCCCAATTGCTCAGCCAATGCCCGGGCTACAGTACTCTTTCCTGCTCCCATGAAACCGGTCAGGTATATTTTCATATTAAAACCCTTTTTACCAGTTATTTAAGTTATATCAACTGTACTTTTAATTTAAACACATTCCTCTGCTACCTCCATACGATCGACTGGCTTAAAGATCGAAAGAAAACCTAATTTCGCAGGAAAGGTGTTGTTATGCATTTGGTCGAGGTCGACTCCCCGAAAAAGGTCAAAGTTTTTCACAAGATCCCTTTCCGGATCTACAAGGATGACCCCAACTGGATCCCCCACCTGAAACAGGACATCGAGAAAGTATTCGATCCGGAACAGAACAAACTGTGGCGGCACGGAGAAGCAACCCGGTGGATCCTGCTGAACGAACGGGAAGAACCTATCGGCCGGGTGGCAGCTTTCGTGAACAAGAAGAAAAAAGAAGGCGGTCTTGGATTCTTCGAATGCATTAACGACCAGGAGGCCGCGGATCGGCTGTTCGACCGCTGCAAGGAATGGATCGAAGAGCGGGGCATGGAATATATGGACGGACCGATCAACTTCGGGGAAAAAGACAAGTTCTGGGGACTGATCACCGAGAATTTCGACCGTCCACCTTATTACGGCCAGAACTACAATCCCCCTTATTATATCGACCTCTTTGAGCAATACGGCTTCCAGGTCTACTACAAGCAACTGATCTTTCACCGGAAGATCAGGGACCCCCTCCAGGAAAAATACCGGGTGCGGGCAGAGCGGATCGAGCAAAACCCCAAATACACGTTCCAGAACATCGACATGAAGCAAGCGGAGAAATTCGCCGAGGATTTCCGGACCGTTTACAACAGGGCCTGGAAAACCCATGCCGGTTTCAGGGAAATGCCGAGGATCCAGGCCATGTCCATCCTGAAGAACATGAAGCCCGTTATGGATGAGAAGCTGATCACTTTCGCTTATTACGAGGACCGGCCGATCGCTTTCCATGTGTTCCTGCCCGAGTTGAACGAGATCTTCCAGCACGTGAACGGGAACCTCAATTGGTGGGGCAAGCTCAAGTTCCTGTATTACAAATGGCGAGGGGTATGTAACACCTGTTTCGGCGTGGCCTTTGGCGTAGACCCGGACCATCAAGGCAAAGGACTGGAAGGAGCCTTGTTCCATCAAATGGAAAAGAACCTCCACAACCCTCAGCACATCGACGACTATGAAGACCTCATCATTACCTGGATCGGAGATTTCAACCCCAAGATGATCCGCATCATCGAGAACCTCGGGGCCCAACAGATCCGGGAAATGGCCACTTACCGCAAGCTGTTCGACGAAACGAAAGCATTCGAACGGGCTCCGATCATTCAGTAGCCCCGAGACCTTACCAGGTGCAGCATTAAGCAGAGTAATAAAATCTGCCTCCCCCGAGGCTTCAACTCCACCACCTTCCCACCCACCGATCCACTTAGCTGGACCACTACAATCCCTCCCCGCTAAGGGGGGATCCCCACCCCATCAAAGTCCTTCCGTCAGATCCGAGAGTGGCGGGGCGTGCTCTTCTCCGAAGATCTCAAAATAGGCGTGATAACCGATCTTTTCTCTGATCCCTGAACGCTCAATGGTCTTCTGATAGGTCTTGTAGCGATCGAGGGCATTGTGAAGGGCCTGCAGGTCCTGTTCCTCCATCTCCATCACACAATCGATCTCCGCTTCCATAGATTGCCGTACAGGAAAGGCCTCTCCCCCGAAAGGATCTTTCCCCCGGTCCCTCAATGTATAGAATGCAAGGCGCTTCAGGTAATGGCCACCATGGTCCTTCAACGCCAAAAAACTGCGTTTCACGATAGCATGGGTGACGAGGTGATCATGGAAGCCGCTGATGCCGTGAACAGGATAGGTCACGACAATATCCGGCCGTATCTTCTCCATTTGCCTCCGGACCACTTCTTCCAGCTTACGCGGGTCCAACTCTTTCAATCCACTGTCGGGAAGAGCTTCTACCTTCATCCCGCTCAATCCGAGTACTCTTTCAACCTGCAACATTTCCCGGAAACGGATCTCTCCCATCTCCTCCCTGGATACCCCGAGGTCATGGCGAACTTTCGTTGCTTCCCCTTTGGTGAGCGTATGCAGATAGACTTCATGCCCCGCTCTGATCTGCCGGGCCATCGGGGCAGCAGGGCCGAAAGATTCATCGTCGGGATGGGGAAAGATGTAGAGGAGTTTCATGGTAGCGTGGGCAGTGAACAGAAAACAGTGGACAAAAGGAACACCGGTTGTTGCATAATGTTGCTCCTTCGTGCTTCAGGCTCCAAATTTACCGAACCGGCACCAACTGAGAAACCTTCCGAAATTTGGTAAATTGGCGCTCATGGGAAGGAAAATACGACTGCAGCAACCCCTGCGTAAGAAAAAGAAAAAGCGCCCCTCCAAAAGAAAACCAGGGGCACCTCCGGGATCTCTCGTCTTTGTCGGGGAAAAGCATGCCAGCGATCAAACGATCGAGATCATCGACTTTCAGGGTGCGGAATTAAAGGAAATGGAGGTGGACAATGTGACGAAGTGTTTCCCCTTCAAGGAAAAAGAAAGCGTTACATGGATCAACGTCACCGGGCTCCACGAAGTAAATGCCATCGGTGAGTTAGGAAAAGGGTTTGGCTTGCATCCGCTCCTCATCGAGGACATCCTCAACACGGGACACCGCCCCAAATTCGAGGACCAGCAGGACTACATCTTCCTGACCCTGAAAATGCTGACCCTGGAACCGGACTCCGAAGACACCACACCACCTGCCATTCGAATGGAACAAGTCAGCCTTGTGATCGGAAGGAATTTCGTCCTTTCTTTCCAGGAAAGAGAAGGGGATGTCTTCGACCCGATCCGGCAACGGATCCGCAACCAAAAAGGCCTGATCCGCAAAAGCGGAATGGATTATCTCGGTTATACCCTTATCGACGCCATCGTAGACCACTACATCCTGGTCGCGGAAGAGTTGGAATACCGGACCGAACAACTGGAGGAATGGATCTTGCAAGGCTATAGCCTGGATTCTCCCGAACCCATCCAAAACCTGAAAAAAGATTCCATGGAGGTCCGCAAAGCCGTTCTGCCCCTACGGGAAGCTATGAGGTCCCTGCTCAATGCGGACTCCCCTTTGATATCCCCCCAGAACAGCAAGTACTTCCGGGACGTGTTCGACCACCTCCTGTCCCTCATCAGTTCTATCGAAACCCAGCGGGAGATGAACACCAGCCTGATGGACATCCACATGTCCATGCAAAGTAACCGGATGAACGCTATCATGAAAGTGCTTACCGTCATAGCCAGCATTTTCATTCCCCTCACCTTTATTGCCGGTATTTATGGGATGAACTTCGAGAACATGCCCGAGTTGCAATGGCAGTATGGATATCCTGCAGCGCTTGGTGCAATGGCCCTGGTCGGAGTTGGCATGGCGGTCTTTTTCCGGTGGAACAAATGGATGTGAAAGGGCGGTACTGATGAGTATTGAGAGGAGGTCCCCAGGTATCATGCGTCAAGCTTCAATAAAAAGCCGGCCCAACTGAAATTTTTCATGAAGTATGAACTCCAGGCTGGTAATATCTGTCTGCCGACAGGCAGTCTTTGTACTTGATACTTAATACTTTGTACTTGATGCTTAATGCTTTCTACCTGACACCCCTCCCAATTCCTTAGCTTTGCACAAGGACGCAAGGATACAGCCGCATGGAAGTTCATAAGTTCAGGGTACTGCTCGACACAGATGAAGATGTGTTCCGCGACATCGAGATCGACCTTAACGACTCTCTGGAATCGATGCACAAAGCCATCATCAATGCTTTCGACCTTTCCGGGGAGGAAATGGCCTCTTTTTTCGACAGCACCCCGGAATGGGTGAAAGGTGATGAGATCCCGCTCATGGACATGGGAATGGAGGGATCGATGGCCACCATGCAGGATACTGCACTGAAAGACCTTACAAAAAAAGATGAGAGTCTTCACCTGCTCTATGTCTATGACTTCCTGAACATGTGGTGCTTCTATGTAAGCAAGGTCAAGCCCGTCAAAGACACTGGAAAGCCGGAAGAATACCCGAAAGTGACCCTGCAATTCGGAACGCCCCCGGAAGAAGAAGGCCCGACCGACCTGCTGAAAGGGATCGATCCTGACCCGGACGATGGCCCCTCCTCTGACAATGGTAAAAGCAACGGTCACGATCCCGGTGATGAGATCGACGACATGTTCCGTGATCTCTGAACCACCGGAACACTTCTAAGATGGCCCTCCCCACACTGCTTGTCATCCCTGGTCCCACCGCTGTCGGCAAAACTCGAATAGCCGTCCAACTAGCCCGGCAACTCCAGACTGAAGTCCTTTCCGCAGACTCCCGGCAATTCTACCGCGAGATGCGGATCGGCACCGCCCGGCCTTCTGAAGAGGAAATGCAAGGCATTCCTCACCATTTCATCGCTTGCCGGTCCATCGAAAATGAATTGACCGCCGGGCAATTCGAACTGCAAGCCCTCGAAACCCTGGAGCGGATCTTCAGGGAGCGGTCCACTGCGATCATGACCGGGGGCTCTGGCCTCTTCATCGATGCAGTATGTCAGGGCATCGATGCTATGCCCGAGACCGATCCGACCATCAGGGAAGCCCTGAACCGAACATTTGAAAAGGAGGGCCTCGTCCCTTTGCTGGAAGAGCTCCGGAAAAAGGACCCTCTGCATTACGAAACGATCGACCGGAACAATCCCCGTCGGGTGATCCGGGCCCTGGAGGTCTGCAGGAGTGCCGGACAACCGTATTCTTCTTTCAGGAAAGGAAAAGCCAAAAAACGCCCTTTCAGGATCCTGAAGATCGGTCTTTGGCTGGAGCGCCAGAAACTCAACGAGAGGATCGATGCCCGGGTGGACCGCATGATGAGCAAAGGCCTGCTGGAAGAAAGCCGGGCTCTTTACCACCACCGCCATTTGAAACCCCTGAACACATTAGGGTACCGGGAGCTGTTCCGTCACCTGGACGGCGAATTATCTTTGGAAGAAAGCATCGCTCTGATCAAACAAAACACCCGCAGGTTCGCCAAACGTCAAATGACCTGGTTCCGAAAAGACTCAGAGATACTGTGGCTCCATGCTTCAACATACGAACCCATTTACAAAGCTGTTATTAAAGCTTTAGGTAAAAGCGATCAAACATCTGATCAATAAACTTTTAATGATATGGATCTAGACCAATACCTCCAGGGAGAAGAAGGGTCAAAAGAACTGCAGAAAGCCATCCAACAAGACAAGGTCAATGCTCTTCAGGACAAGACCATCGTGATCAAATACGGGGGCAACGCCATGAAGGACTCCACTCTCAAAGAAGGGGTGATGAAAGAGGTCGCTTTGCTGAAAGGATTGGGCGCCGCTCCGGTGATCGTCCACGGCGGGGGGCCATTCATCCAGCAGTTGCTCGATGAAGTGAACCTCCCCTCGGAATTCATCGGTGGCCATCGCAAAACCACCGAAGAAGCCATGAAATACGTAGAAATGGCCCTGAAAGGAAAAGTGAACGGGGACCTGGTCCGCAACCTTATCCGATGGGGTTGTGCAGCCGTGGGTTTGTCGGGCAAGGACGCAGGGATGGTCCGGTCTCGGAAAAGGCTTTACGAAGAGAAAAAAGAGGGAAAAACCGAGCAAGTCGACCTTGGAAGAGTCGGCGATGTGGACAAAGTGGACCCCTCCCTCCTCTCTGATCTCGTAACGAAGCATTATGTGCCAGTGGTGGCCCCCATCACGCTGGGTACCGATCACAAAGACATGAACGTGAACGCCGATATGTTCGCCGGACACATCGCCGGAGCCCTAAAAGCAGAAGCTTTCATTGCCCTGACCGATGTCGACGGCCTGATGAAGGACAAGGATGACCCGGCCACCCTGCTCACTTCCCTATCCCTGAAAGAAACCGAAGATCTCTACGGGGAAACGATCCAGGGCGGTATGATCCCCAAAGTGGATGCCTGCCGGATAGCAGTGGAACATGGCGTAAAGTCCGCCCACATCATCAACGGAACAAAACCCTATTCGATCCTTCGGGAATTGATCACCGGAACGAGAAGCGGCACCATGATCCGGTCGTGAGCCTTATCTTCATGGCCTGTGATCAAGGTCCACACCAAAAAAACAAGTACAAAGTATTAAGTATCAAGACTAAACAACTCCATGTCCACACTCCAGGAACG
>CAZAYA010000101.1:9056-9327 GCA_964489175.1 uncultured Flavobacteriales bacterium
GCGATCAGCAATTCTCTCTTCAGGTTTACAAGCGACACCCCATCACTCTCGTGAAAGGTGAAGGAGCCCTCGTCAAGGACGAAGAAGGTCACACTTTCATCGATGCTCTGGCCGGTGTTGCTGTGAACAGCGTGGGGCATTGCCACCCCAAAGTAGTGGCAGCCATTCAACAACAAGCCGAACGGCTGATCCACATCTCGAACTTCTACACCAGCCACCCGCAAGTGGAGCTCACCGAAAAGCTGGCCCGGCTTTCCGGGCTGGACCGGAT
>CAZAYA010000102.1:0-9252 GCA_964489175.1 uncultured Flavobacteriales bacterium
TCCGGGACCACTGGCAATACCATTGACCTGGATGCCGGCGGCGACTACAAGCTCGTGGTCACCGATCCGGATAATGGCTGTCAGGACAGCATGACCGTGACCATAGAAGATGACATCGCGCAACCCACGGCCACGATCGATCCGGCCATGCCAGATACCCTGGACTGCCTTACGACCACAGAGGACCTCGACGCAAGCAATTCCACCACCAACTCCGGCAACATCGACTATAGCTGGTACCACACCGGTAATGTCTCCGGAGCGGCCGGGGACTCCTCCTCCGTTACCGTGGATGCCGGAGGGGATTATTCCGTCATCGTGACCGATCCGGACAACTTCTGTACGGATACGACGATGGTGACCGTTGAAGTGGACACGGCCCGGCCGAACATCAACATCATCCCTGCTCAGGATATCTCCTGTGGCAACCCTGAGGATACGCTTGACGCCTCCGGAACGACCGGAAGCAACCTGGATTTCTCCTGGTCCACGACCAACGGCAACATCACAACAGCCACCAATGCCCCTGCCATCGAGATCGATGAGGGAGGCGATTACAAACTGGTCGTGACCAATACGGCCAACGGCTGTGTGGATTCTATGACCACGACCGTAGGCCAGGGAGCTACCCCTCCCACAGCCGATATTACTGGCAGCGGTCCTCTGAACTGTGCCACGACCTCAGTTACCCTGGACGGCTCCGGTTCTACTTCCTTCTCCGGCAATCATGATTTCCAGTGGTCCACCACCGGCGGGAACATCACCTCCGGGACCACTGGTAATGCCATCGATCTGGATGCAGGCGGCGACTACAAGCTCGTGGTCACCGATCCCAGCAATGGCTGTCAAGACTCCATGAGCGTCAGTATCGCACAGGATACCGCTTCCCCGGATGCGGTGATCGATCCCGACCCGGCCGATACGCTGACCTGCAACCTCACCAGCCAGACCCTCGATGCTTCGAATTCCACCACCAACTCCTCGAACATCGATTACAGCTGGAGCCACAATGGGAACATCTCCGCTGCTGCGGGAGATTCTTCTTTTGTGACCGTCGATGCCGGAGGTACTTACACAGTTACCGTGACCGACCCCGACAATTATTGCACGGATTCCTACAATGTTGTTGTTCCAGTGGATACCGCCCAGCCGGAGATCAGCATCATTCCGGCCGCTACGATCACCTGTAACAACCCCACGGATACGATCGATGCGTCGAACACGATCGGCAACAACCTCTCCTTCTCCTGGACCACGACCAACGGGAACATCGTTTCCGGAGCGAACACCGCTACCCCGGCGATCGATGCAGGAGGGATCTATTCCCTGACGGTCACCGATATGAGCAATGGGTGTTCTTCCACAGCCAGTGTGAACATTGGAGAGGATAAAACACCTCCGACCGTTAATACCTCGAATGATACCATCCTCTGCCCTAACGAAACCGTACAGATCACAGCTTCCGGGGGCGTTTCCTACTCCTGGAGCCCAGTCAACGGTCTGAGCGACCCTGATATCGCCAACCCGGTCGTTTCTCTGAACAATGGAACTACAACTACAGGGGATGTTACGGTGGAAGTTTCTTCCCCCATGAACCTCACTCCTTCCGCCATCGATGCGCAATGCTATGGAGCATGTGACGGAGAAGTATCGGTCGGCGTCACGGGGGGTGCCGGTAATCCTTCACAATGGGATTTCGTCTGGACCAACGCCAATGGCGATCAGGTAGGGACCGGCTTATCCACCAAAGGGGTCTGTGCTGGAACGTATACTGTGTCTGCTACGGACATAGCTGGATGTACAGACCAAGCCTCTATAACAGTAGGGGAACCGCCGGTATTCGACATCGAGAACATGATCATCAAGGATGAGACCTGCTATGAGGACTGCTCCGGTAAGATCGCCGTAGATGCTCCCGGTGCAGCCAGCTATAAGATCACCTGGAGCAATGGGAATACAGCCTCTTCCGATAGTGTCTTTACAGGACTCTGCGCAGACACTTATTATGTGACCGCCACAGATACTCAGGGCTGTAAAACAACCGATACGGCCGAAGTGGTCAGCCCGGAAGAGGTCGTTGCCGCCTTCGGCCATGCGCCGGGCGATGCAAATCTCCGTCACCCTGAGATCACCTTCACCAACAATTCTCAGGGAGCCAACTATTACCTCTGGCATTTCGGGGACGGCGATTCTTCCCAGGTCACCGCTCCTATCCATACCTATCCGGACAGTGTTGGCGCTACCTACCAAGCCTGTCTACGAGCATGGAATGACAGTGGATGTGTGGACACCGTTTGTCAGCCTATCGAGATCGAGGATATCTTCTCGGTCTACGTACCCAACGCTTTCTCTCCGGATGAGGACGGGATCAACGAGACCTTCGCCCCTGTAGTGAGAGGTAATGCCGGAGATGCTTACCGCTTCGAGGTCTGGGATCGTTGGGGAGAACGGGTCTTCGTATCAGAAACCGAAGGAGAAGCCTGGGACGGTTCTATCAAAGGTGTTCCGGACAAAGCCACTGTGGATGTATACGTATGGCGTTTGCGGGTCAGGAACGGTATCAGCCAGGACATTCGGGAGTATACAGGTCACGTAACAGTGGTCAGGTAATAAGCCTAAAATCCCTTTCCCTTACTTTCGATATACCTTTCTTACTCGAGAACAGGGGCTATAAAAAAGCTCCTGTTCTTGTTTGTTTTCTGATAGGATGTCCCCCCCTTGTATTTTTAACACTTTTTCCTGAGAAGAAGTATTCCCCCCTCGGCGAATTAGGAACCAACATCCTTTATCCAACGCAAACAGAAGTATTCCCTTCCCTTCTTTCATGAATAGGTTCCGGTCATAAAAAAACCCCCGGCACTATTGTACCGGGGGTTGCTTAAATACGGGCCACGATCACCCTTCCTTTTCAACAGGATCAGCCTTTTTCTTCGGCTTGGCCTTGAGCCTGATCTTTTGGGAGGCTCCTTTGCTGTCAGCACCTCCCGGGGCTTTGTTGCTAACGAGTGTCATTTCCTCGACCAGGTGCTCCGCTCCCGCGAACTTATCGATCACAAAGAGCACGTAGCGGATATCGACACTGATCGTACGCTGTACATCAGGTTCGAATTCGATATCCCCGCTCATGGCTTCCCAATTGCCATCGAAAGCACAACCTACAAGTTGTCCTTTGCCGTTAAAAACGGGGCTCCCTGAGTTACCTCCGGTAATGTCAGTATTGGCAATGAAGCACAGGCGCATGTTGCCGTTCTTGCCACTGTACCTGCCGTAATCCTTGTTTTTGTACAGCGTCTCCAACTTATCCGGCACACGGAATTCCCTGTCAGTAGGATCCTTTTTCTGCATCACCCCTTCCAGAGTCGTGTAATAGTCGTAACACCGGCCATCGTTCTTGGGATCATCATACCCCTTCACCGTACCATAAGTGAGTCGCATGGTAGAGTTGGCATCGGGGTAATGATCCTTGTCCGGATCCATCTCCCGTAAGCCCCGGATGAATTTCTTTTTCGCTGCTTTCTTCACCTGTCCGGCACGCTGAAGCGTTTGCCCGACCTTTCCCCGGTAAATCGAAAGGATGGACTGCATCGTCCGGAACCCCATGTCCTCTTTCAGGGTTTCCGCATCGGGGTCGTCAAGGAAGGCCATCAACTCTTCCTTTTCATCGAAGATAGACTTTCTGAACATTTTGTCAGCATAACCCTTCACCCCTTTGTTGAAGAGCTTTCCATCGTATTCACGGAAAATGTCAGGAACCAAGGACGTATCCACGTTCTCATAGTACATGCTGTACAAAGCCTGAGTGATCTTCCGGTCGGTGGATGCATTGTAATTCTTGAAGTGCTCCCGGATCCTTTCCTTCAAAGAAGCCACTTCCTTTTTGATCTTTTCTTCTTCCGCTCCTTGCTGCAATAAACCATACAACGAGTTAAAGCGATAGGCGAGCATTACCATTTCACTGGCCAAACCGGCTTCCTGGAGATACACTTCTGCCAGTTTAACATCATCATAAAGTTCATAAGCCTTTTCCAGCTGTTCGATGGTGTTGCCATATTCTTCCTGTCGTTGTTCTTTTTCGGCGACCCAGGAACGGAATTCCTCTTCCAGGTCTTCCTTCTGGCTCTGTACATCCAATTCCTTCAACCGCTTGCTCTGACCTTTGAAATATTTGTAGTAGTTGCTGACCTGAGCATACTTGGACGCGTATTGGATCCGAACTTCATCACTGTTGTTCATATCCTCTTTCATCAGCTCCAAGCGCTTGTCCCGTAATTCGATCCGGGCAGGCTGCTCGATCTCCAAAGCCTGCTCCACGCCGAAAGAAGACAGATAACGATCGGTGCCTCCGGGATACCCCATGATCATGGAAAAATCGCCGTTATTCACCCCATCCAGGGAAATCGGGAAATGATACTTGGGCTGATAAGGCACATTGTCCTCACTGTATTCAGCAGGTTCATTGTCCTCGTTCGCATAGATACGCAGCAGGGAGAAGTCACCGGTGTGACGGGGCCACATCCAGTTATCAGTATCACCCCCGAATTTCCCGATAGAGGAAGGAGGCGCTCCTACCAACCGAACATCCTTGAAGGTTTCGTACACAAAAAGATAGAATTCATTCCCACCGAAAAAACTTTTGATCTCTGCATTGTAATGCGTGTTCTCTACCGCTTTCTTTTCCAATTCATCGAACACATCCCGGCGTTTCATGACCTTTTCCACGGAACTGAGCGTATCGGGAAGGGCTTCTTTCACCTTACCGGTCACGTCTTCCATGCGGACCAGGAACGAAGCCGTCAGGTCTTCGATGGGCAATTCCTTTTGATGGCTCATGGCCCAGAAACCGTCCGACAGGTAATCGTGCTCCGGAGAGCTGTGCGATTGGATCGCATCGTAAGCACAGTGATGATTGGTAAGCAACAGGCCTTTATCGGAGATGGCTTCAGCCGTACACATGCCGCCTCCCAAGCGAACCACACCATCCTTCATACTGGACTTGTTGATATTATAGATGTCTTGGGCACTCAACTTCATGCCCATGGCTTGCATTTGAGCCTCGTTGATGTGCTTGATCATGTTGAGCAACCACATGCCTTCATCAGCACGGGCATTGAAAGAGACCACGAGTAGGGTCAACAGGGTGGCGACGTTCTTCCTCATAGGGATTTGGTTTGGTTGGCTTTACAAAGTAATACAATTCAGAGCCAGTTGATCCGAGATCTGGACGAAACCCGATGCAGGACAATGAAGCGGGTTTATTCTTCGTCGGATCGCTCTTCCCAGCCCTCCGACTCGATCACTTTCTCGATCTCCGCGATGAGTTCCTCCAATCCATCCGGAACGCCATAGCGGGCCTTCACCCGATGGCTTTGCCCACGATCCCGGATCGTGAGGATCGTGGAAGGAATGTCGGTCACTTTAGGTTGGTCATATTCTTTCTGAAGTTCGAAAAAACCAATGTCCTGAGCCTTTTGCAGGATCCTTTGCAGGGTCTCCCCTTGCACGGTTTTTTGGTACATTCCCTTCCGCTCCACATTTTTCTGGCCTTCGTATACAGCGCGACCACTTTCCCGGATCGTCAGGATATCCACGGGGCATTTTCCGAAACAGAGCGTCCGTTGCATCCGGATCACCACGGTATCTTTCCCCGGAGCAGCCTCATCCCCCATTTTTCTAAGTTTTTTGGCTCCGGGACTTTCAGATAAAGTCGCTTTACTGGCAGTATCGTTCATGCGGTCGGGCTCTATCCGCCGCACTTTGTTCTCCTCTGACGATATGCTTTTTTCGTTCTTCTTGCCGTTCTTATCCCCCTCCACAGCTTTTTCGGAAGAATGACACGCCACGGTCGATGCCAAAAGACCGAACAACAAGAACCGAAAAAAGGAGTTGAACAACATCAAAGGATCACTTGGGGGGTTGGTAACCCCGTTTTTTGGCCATCTCCTCCATCCGCTTCTGGAACTTGGATTTCTTTTGTTTCTTCGGCTTCTTCCGGTTCTCCTGGATCTTTTTGTGCAGCGCATCCTCATCGATGATGAAGTGCTTGATGACGAGCATCTGGGCCATGGAAATAACGTTGGCCGCAAAATAATAGTAACTGAGCGCTGCCGGGAAGCTGTTGAAGATGAAGAGGATCATGATGGGGAAAATGTACATCATGACCTTCATCTGGGGCATTTGCTGGGAGCCGCTCATCTGCCCACTGTTAATGCGAGTATACAACATCGTGGAAACGAACATGAGCAGGGTGAAAAGGCTCACATGGTCGCCGTAGAAAGGAATGCTGAACGGGAGGCTCATCACCGAGTCATAAGAGGACAGGTCTTCCGCCCAAAGGAAACTTTCCTGCCGCAACTCGATGGAAGTGGGAAAGAACCGGTACATGGCGATGAGGATGGGCAGCTGGATCAACATAGGAATACAACCGGCCATGGGGTTCACGCCGGACTTCTTGTACAGGTCCATGGTAGCCTGCTGCTTCTTCATCGGGTCGTCGTTGTCCTTGAACTTCTCGTTCAGTTCGTCGATCTCCGGTTTCAGCAACTTCATCTTGGCTGTAGAGAGGTAACTCTTGTAGGTGAGCGGGAAAAGCACCATCTTGATCAGCAAGGTCAGCACCAGGATGATCACTCCATAGTTCCAATTGAAGCCATCCAGAAAGTTGAACGTGGGGATGATCACCAATTCATTGATCCATCCAATGATGCCCCACCCCAGGTTCATGGTCCCCTCGAAATTACGGTCAAAGGAAGCCAGCGTTTGGTAGTGATTCGGCCCCAGGTAATAGGTCATGGGGAAAGAAGCCGAAGCCGTGTTAGACAACGGGATCGTAAGGTTGGTCTCAAAACGTTTCAGGTATTCGGCGGATCCGAGGGGGGTTATGCTCACGTTTGCCCGGAACTTGTCGAAACCCTGTTCCCCGACCAGAATGGCCGAGAAAAAATGTTGTTTGAAGGATACCCACTCGATGTCGCTCGTGAGTTGTTCTTCATCCTCTCCGGATTCAGACAACCATTCGATATCATCCTCTCCCTCATAGCGATAGCAGACCGTGGAAGTCCGGCGCTCACTTTCCGGATCCTTTTCCTTCACCGGGGCGTTCACCACCCAATTCAGCTCCAGATCGCGGTCCATCACTTCTTCCAACCCCTGCACATTGACCGTCTGATCCACGGTATATCCTTCTCCCTCCAGCGTATAGATGAACTCCAGGTATTTATCCGGGTCGGCGGTGGCCAGGCGAAAACGGAAGCTCTTCTCTTCTCCTTTCTCAACGGAAAAGGAGCTATCCATCGCCGTGAAATAGAATTTTCCGGTGGAAAAGAAATCACGGTTATCATATTTGAAGGTGATCCCAAAGGAAGAGGAATCCGCCTTCCACAAATGAAGGGGCAAACTGTCATAGGTCTGATAACCCTTCAACTCCACGGCCGCCATCCTCCCCCCCTTGCTGGAAAGAGTGATACGAACATTCTCGTTCTCGATGGTATAGGCCTTGTTCTTCCCTTCGGCGGAAGGAGCGAAAATGCCATATTTCCCACGAAGCTCCTCTTCCTTTTGCTGCCGGACTTGCTTTTCATCATCCGTCATCGGGCTGTCGGTCGTCCCTTCCGAAAGTTCTTCCCTGGGTCGTTCCGGAGAAGTGACTGACCGCTCTTCCCGGGGCCCCCTGTCTACCTCTCCTTTTTCTCGTTCCGGGGTTTTGTCACCTTGTTCAACCTGTTGCTTCTGCCGTCGGGCTTCAAGCCCTTCCTGTGAAGGCTGCGTGAAGAGCGAATACCCGATAAGGATCGCGGCGATGAGAACGAGACCGATAACCGAATTCCTGTCCATGAGTGGTGGTACTACCTATTGTGAAGGGGTGGCAAAGATACTTTTTCGTATGGAAAAAAGGAAGGAGTGAGGAGTAAACAGTAAGGGGAGAGCATTATGATCCTGCTCACTGTTTACTGTTCACTATCACCCTACCAATTCCTTCTCCCCCACAGCGTTCTTAACAAAGCTGACGAAGAGCGGATGGGGTTCGGCAACGGTGCTCTTGTATTCCGGATGAAACTGCACCCCGATGAACCAGGGGTGGTCACGGTATTCGATGATCTCAACGAGGCCTTTGTCCGGGTTGACCCCGCTGGCGATCATGCCGGCCTCTTCAAAAGCGGGAAGGTATTCATTGTTGAATTCAAAGCGATGGCGATGGCGTTCCGTAACCTCCTCTTTGCCATAGGCTTCATGAGTACGGGTCCCGGGTGTTATCTTACACCGGTAAGCCCCCAACCGCATCGTGCCCCCCTTATTGACGACCTTCCGCTGAGATTCCATCAGATGAATGACAGGGTGAGACGTACTTTCATCGACTTCCGTGGAATGAGCATCTTCATATCCCAGCACGTTGCGAGCGAATTCGATCACAGCACATTGCATTCCAAAACAGATCCCGAAAAATGGGATCCGCTTTTCCCGTACGTACCGGATGGTCTCCAACTTTCCTTCGATTCCCCGGGCTCCGAAACCGGGTGCTACGAGTACAGCATTCACCCCTTTGAGTTTCTTCTCCACGTTCTCCTCGGTGATGGTCTCTGAGTGGATCCACTGAATGTTCACCCGGCACTCGTTACTGGCACCAGCATGATCAAGAGACTCAGCGATGGATTTATAAGAATCCTTGAGCTCGGTGTACTTCCCGACCAACCCGATCCGGATCTCGGTGGATGGGTTCTTATAGCGATGCAGGAACTGCTTCCATGTCTTCAGGTCCGGCTTTTTTTCCAGCGACTGTCCCAGGTATTCCAGTACAACTTCATCCAGCTTTTCTTCCTGCATCAGCAAAGGGACCTCATAAATAGTGTCTGCATTGGTAGACTCGATGACCGCTTCAGGTTTGACATTGCAGAATTGAGCAACCTTATCCTTGATCTCCTGGGTCAAATGGCGCTCCGTACGGCAGACCAGTATATCAGGCTGGACCCCCAGTTCGAGCATGGCCTTGACAGAGTGCTGGGTCGGCTTGGTCTTAAGCTCACCGGCAGCAGCTAAGTACGGGATGAGGGTGAGATGAATGATCAGCAGGTCCTTGCCGAGTTCCCATTTCATCTGCCGCACCGCTTCCACATAAGGAAGTGATTCAATGTCCCCCACCGTTCCGCCGATCTCGGTGATCACAATATCATATTCTCCTTTTTCTCCCAGTTTCCGTACGGACCGTTTGATCTCGTCCGTGATGTGAGGAATCACCTGAACCGTCTTCCCCAAATAGGC
>CAZAYA010000103.1:0-9080 GCA_964489175.1 uncultured Flavobacteriales bacterium
GATCGGGGTCGCACTACTGGCGCCTGAAGCGATATTGCCGTCCGTTGTACTCCAGAAGTAGCTCAACCCATCCCCGGTGCTTCCGGAAGCATCAAGGGTGTCTGTAGGGTTGTTGCAGGTAATGCTGTCCGGAGGAAGGATATTGATGACCGGCCTTGCCGTGTCGATCGGTACGAAGAAGCTACTGGTATCGGTGCATTGGTTGACCGGGTCGGTAACGGTGACCCGGTAGTTCCCACCTGCATCAACGGTGGTGGTGGAAGAATCGCCTGCAGCATTGATGATATTGCCATTGTGGTTCCATGAATACGCGAGCGCACCGGAATTCGAGGTGGAGTTGGAAGCGTCCAGTACCTGGCTTCCTGTGTTGCAGGTCAGGGTGTCCACGGGGCCGGTGATCGCTTGCGGGGAAGCGGTATCCTGATATACGGAGATATCGGCTGTGTCCTGGCATCCGTTCGCGGGATCGGTGATCCTAACGGAATAGCTCCCCGGAGCATCAAGGGTCACCGAGGAGGAATCCCCTGCGGCATTGATGATGCTACCGTTGTGAGACCAGGAATAGTCGATGTTGCCGGAGTTGGAAGTGGAGCTGGAGGCGTCCAGCATTTGTTGGGTCAGGGCACAGGTCAGGGTTTCGGGAAGAGAGATCGAAGCTGTTGGGGGGACGGTGTTCTGCTCAACGATGATCGTCGAGCTGTCCTGGCATCCGCTCGAGGTATCGGTCACGGTCAGGGCATAGTTCCCTCCGGCATCGATGACAGGTGTAGCGGAATTCGCTCCGGAAACGATGTTCCCGTCCGTCGTTGACCAGGAGAAAACAAGGTCGTTGCCGGTGGTCCCGGAAGCATCGAGGATAGCAGTGGGGTTGATACAAGTGATGGTGTCGGCAGGAAGGATATTGATGGCTGGCCTCACCGTATCGATCGGTACGATGAAACTCCCGGTATCGGAGCATTGGTTACCGGGGTCGGTAATGATGACCTGGTAGGTACCACCGGCATCGGCAGTGGTGGTAGAGGAGTCGCCTGCGGCTGAAATGATGTTGCCGTCATGGTCCCAGGAATAAACGAGCGTACCGGAATTAGAGGTGGAGTTGGAAGCGTCCAGTACCTGGCTTCCTGTGTTACAGGTCAGGGTGTCCACGGGGCCGGTGATCGCTTGCGGGGAAGCGGTATCCTGATATACGGAGACATCGGCTGTGTCCTGGCATCCGTTCGCAGGATCGGTGATCCTAACGGAATAGTCGCCCGGAGCATCCAAGGTCACCGAGGAGGAATCCCCCGCGGCATTGATGATGTTGCCGTTGTTGCCCCAGGAGTAGTCGATGTTGCCGGAGTTGGAAGTGGAGCCGGAGGCGTCCAGCGTTTGTTGGGTCAGGGCACAGGTGAGGGTATCGGGTGTGGAAAGTGAAGCGGTCGGGGGGATGGTGTTCTGCGCTACGGTGATCGTAGAGCTGTCCTGGCATTGGCTCGAGGTATCGGTCACGAGCAGGGCATAGTCTCCTCCGGCATCGACAACAGGTGTAGCGGAATTCGCTCCGGAGACGATGTTGCCGTTCGCCGTGGTCCAGGAGAAAACAAGGTCGTTGCCGGTCGTTCCGGAAGCGTCGAGGGTAACGGAGGGAAGGGCACAGGTAACGGTGTCGGGGGGAGTGATATCGATTACCGGTCTGGCCGTGTCCAGGGCTACGGAGATAGTTGCTGAATCGGCACATCCGACCTGGTCATCCGTGACCAGGAGTTGGTAATCTCCTTCTGCATCCACGACCGGGCTGTCCGTATTCGCTCCGGAAACGATGTTCCCGTTCGGGGTCGACCAGGAAAAAACGGGATTTCCAGGGGAAGAGGAGGAGCTGGAGCCGTCCAGGGTGACAGTACTGTTGTTGCAGTCGATCTTGTCCGGAGGAGCGATGGAGGGGGTTGCCCCGCCGGTGGATACGACTACGGTGTCTTCCAGGGAGCATCCTGTGGTGGTGTTGGTACCAGTAACGATATAGTCGGTGGTCGAGCTGGGGGAAACGGTAATGGAAGGAGTTGTTTGGCCACCCGGGGACCAGGAATAAGCATCGGCTCCGCTGGCGGTCAGGGTGGCTGATCCGCCATTGCATATGGTGGTGTCATTGCTGACCGAAAGACTGGGTCCGGGATCAATGACCACGTCTTGGGTATAGGTGCAGGTCCTGCCGGTAGAGGAAACGATGGTCAGTGTGACGGTATAGGTGCCGGGAGCATCGTAACTGTGACAGGGCTCTTCGATAGCCGGGTCGTAGCAGGTGTTGCGGTAGGCCGAGTAGGTTTCTCCATCTCCCCAATCCCAGTTGAAAGTTTCCCTGCAATGCAGCCCTGCTGCTTCTGAATCGAATTGAATGCATTCGCCGACGCATCCGCCTCCCGAGGTCGTGAATTCTGAATTGATGCATCCATGGCCACGCCCCTGGGGAATGATGGCCACCCAGAAAAAGAGGAAGAACAGGATCTTTTTCCTGTTGATGGAAATGGTATTTCTCTTCGATGTCATTCCAGTGAAAAACCGGGGCATAAAAGTGCCCATTGACGGTATTGAAAGATATTTAATATATTGAAATACAATATTATATTAAGGTAACGGATAGACGAGGAGGGAATAGAGAAGTTGCTTGTCCGATCAAAAAAGGAAGGATCATACTCGTTTTCTTTCCAGGGATCTACTAAAACGATAAAATAGGGGGATCTTCTCTAAACAGGGATAACTTACTTCTCTTCTGAATAGGAATCCTAAACAGGTAGTATAGAATGAATTGTTCTGTGAACAGGCTGATTTATCAGTATTCAATAATAATACTGCCAGCCTTCCAGATAGTATTCCAAAACCTTGGGTTGGTCGAGTGTATTGATGGTTACCCTGGAAGGGGGGAGAAGATCTTTTTCGAACAGGAAGGTCTTGTGGGCGATTTCTGGAGTAAGAGAACGAGTGGGAACGGGAATGTCTACCCTTTTTGATAGCAATCCGTTCTTCCTGGCCATTGCAAAGCCCCATTCTCCGAAGGATGGAATAGGGTAGTGGTAAGGAAGGGTTGCTTCCATCGGTGTATTTTGAAGTGTTCGGACAATGCACCAAAAAGCTTTGGTCGCATGGTAAGGACTGGTGGCCTGGGTTACGAAAACCCCGTTCTCCCGGAGCCGGTTATAGGCCATGAGGTAGAAGGTTTTGCTGTAGAGCCTTGCTAGTCCTGCATTGTTGGGGTCGGGGAGGTCAGCGATGATCAGGTCGAAGGATCGGTCCGTATCCTTCAGATACTGGAAGGCATCTCCAGCCACTGTTTTAACATGGCGGGACTCCAGACTCCCTTTGTTCAATTCCCGGAGGTAAGGGTTTTTCCGGGCCAGGTTAAAGACCGCCGGGTCGAGATCGACGATGGTGATCGATGGTGGGTCGGAATATTTAAGGAGCTGCCTTGCAGCCAGGCCGTCCCCGCCCCCCAGAACCAGTACATCTCGAACCTGATCGAGCTGGCTCATGGGGATGTGCACCAGGGCTTCATGGTACCGGTGTTCGTCCAGTGAAGAGAACTGAAGGTTCCCGTTGAGATAGAGCCGGACATCATCCTTGTTACGGGTCAGGACCAGTTTCTGGTAAGAAGATCGTTCGGTATAGACCACTCTATCTTCGTACATGGCCGAAGACCAGCCTTCCAGCCATTGGCCGGAAGTAATGAGTCCCCCTGTTAACAATAACAGTGCTATACCGGTCGACCAGCCAAGCCACCTGCGGGCTCTGAGGCTGATCGAATGCCGGAACACCCACAAGTTCACCCCGCCCAGCAACACGTTCGCGATACCGAAGGCAAGCGAGGTCTGAAAAGTTCCCAGAAAAGGAAGAAGAAGAAAGGGGAATAACAGGGTGGCGACTAAAGCGCCAAGGTAATCGAGGGTGAGTACGTTGGACAGGTTCACCTTAAGGGTATAATACCGCTCCATGATCCTGGTGAGCAGGGGGACCTCAAATCCCGTCAGCACCCCGATAACGACGATCGAAAGGATCATGTGGAAGGAGTACCAGGGCAGGTAAGCAAAAGCAAAATAGAGGTAAGGAACACAAAGCCCTCCGGCCAGCCCGAGCAATAACTCTACAAAGATGAAACGGCTGAACAACCCGCGGTGCATGGATCGGGAAAGGAAAGAACCAGCTCCCATGGAGGCCATGTAGGTGCCGATGGTGATCGAAAAATGCTTAACGCTGTCACCCAGGAAATAGGAAGAAGCCGTGCTGATCAACAATTCGTAAATGATCGAGCACAAGCCGGCCACGAAGACCGACAGGATGAGGATGATCTTTTCGTGGCGTTGGGCTTCGGTCATATTGTTGCGTTGGAAAGAGCAACCTTGTCAGGCTTCTGAACCCTGACAGAGGTTGGTTCAGGAAGCGGTCATTTTCCCCCGCGAAACCCTCCACCGCGGGTAGAGGGGCCGCCCATGCTCCCGGGGCGAACGCTTGGACTGGGTGTATAATAGCTGGGCCCTCCGAAATAAAGGAAGGCAGGGCCATGGTGAAAACCGCCATAACCGGCATAGCCCCATCCCCTGAAGCTAAGAGAGAGGATCAGGAAGTAGATCAGGATGAAAATGCCGAGGGCGATGAGAATGGTCTTGGAACGGAACATGATCGGTCTTTTTTCAGGCTTCCATGCCTTCCTGGATGGATTCCTTGTTGGCGTACATGAATAAAATGAATCCTGCGATCAGGGAAATGATCCCGGCAGCGTTCAGCGGCAGAGCACTCCCCTTGTTCCCGGTTACTTTTAGCTGTACCCTTTGGTACTGGTCCCTGGCTTTAAGGTAACTCCGCTCGGCGATCACTTTGAAGTAGTATTTCCCGGGATCCGGGATGGTCATCTTCATGTCGAAATGTTCTTTGCTTTCTTCCCAGTAATAGCCTTCCGCATCATAACCATCTTCATGCCACAACCCCTCGCCGAATCCTGTTATGTATGCTTTGTTGGCGTTCAGAATGTGAATGGATACGTGACTCCAGGCATTCAGCGGGACCAATTGCCCTACCTCGAAGTTCATTACCGTGTTCTTCTTGTCTACCGATACAGGTCCGACCGGCTCGTAGGTGACCTTGAAATTGCCTTTCATTTGCTTTACGGAGGGCTGTTCCGATTCCGGCACCACCGTATTGAGATAGTTTTTTCCTGTGTTCATCACAAGTCCGGTGATGAAGAACACTCCTGCAAAGAAGAGGCAAAGCAGGGAAAGTTGCTTCAGGTTCTTGGTCTTGTCAGTGCCTGTTGCCATGGATCAGATCAGGAAATAAAGGACGACGGAAAAGGAAATAGCCATGACCATTTCCAGCAATCCCGCTCCGATGTTCTTGTCCCGGGCGATCTCCTCATGAAGGTCCCCGCGGGGGATGATGACGCGGTCGAAAAAGATCCGGACGATGACCAAAAAGACCAGGATGAACCCGATATCCCCGGCCAGCCGGAGCAGATTCTCCTGCCATCCGATAAAATCGCCGCCGACTCCTTTCATGATGATGACCCCGATGGCGATCAGTCCCCCGGCAAAGCCGAGACCGGCCGCGGTGTTGTCCTTCTCGATCTCCTCGTGGACCTTGTAAGCTGTTACCTTCTCATACAACCAGCCGAACAATATCAGAACGAGCTGCCCCAAAAGGAAGAAGGAGAGGGCGGTCACAACCCCCATGACTTCTTCTGAAATACTACTTTCTTGAATGGCTTCGTGTGCAATATCGCCATGGATCGCTCCGGCGATGATCAGGGCAGAGGCAATATAGGACCCCATTACCACAGCGCCGGTGCCAGCATTGTGGTCTTCGATGAGTTCTTTCTCATTGGAAAAGCGGTGAAGGATCAGCTTGTCATTGATCAGGCGGGAAAGGTTCAGCAGGAGCAACCCCAAAAGGGTGTAGCTTCCTATGGCCATCAGGTCTT
This sequence comes from uncultured Flavobacteriales bacterium, assembly GCA_964489175.1. Classification (GTDB taxonomy): domain Bacteria; phylum Bacteroidota; class Bacteroidia; order Flavobacteriales_D; family CAYVSK01; genus CAZAYA01. Next base: position 5,939 of record CAZAYA010000103.1, read on the forward strand.
CTCCCAATCCTTTGCTGGGGCCGATCAGGGCGCCCAGGTAAACGATGGTGACCCCGGCAAAATAGCCGGCCACGCTTACCGCAACAGCAATGTTGTCCTTGTCCGTGAGGTGCTCGTCCAAATCGTAGGGGGTGAGGAGGTCCTTGAACCACTTGGCCACCAATATAGTGACCAGGTAAAGGACCAGGAAGCAGGCCCCGTATATGATCGGGTAGAGGTCCATCAATTCTCCTCCTTCGCTTTCAGGATGCTGATCTGCCGCAATTCCAGCGGTACGGAGAGGTAAGCACGGTAATCGTTATCACCCCACCGTTCCACGCCGAGCAAGAATTTTTCGTCCTCCGACTCCAGGTCCCAGTAGCGGACCTTCTCGGGTTTGCTGGTGTCACCATTCCTCAGAAAATCAGCTTCTCCTGACTCCTCGAATTCGAACTTCCGGCCGTCGTATTGCACTTCCCCTTCTTCCAATTCCGCCATTTTGTCCAGGTCGTCCGGCGATATCCCGATATCTTGCAGTTTCATGCGTTGGATCACCAGCGAGACTTCCAGGTCATCGTCCTCCTCGATATCGAGCCAGACCTTGCCTTCTCCGGATTCCCCTTCCAGTTCGTACCATTCATCTCCTCCTTCGCGATACACATGGCGGGCCAGGACGGATACGTCCATATCTTTCATTTCAGGACCAGCGTTCGTCAGTTGGACGAGTCCGCCGGGTCCTACTTGAAGAAGTTGCCGGTCTTCTCGTTGGGGCTGGGGTTGGTCCTGAGACTTCTCGTTGTCGTGCTCTTTTTGTTCCTTTTGCTTTTTGTAATAGTACAGTCCTGCTATGGCAGCGATCACAAGGATGATCAGAAAAACAGAGGTGGTGCTGATGAGAAGTAGGGTCATGGATAATGAAATGGTCGGCAACGAAAGTAGTAAGGATACCTGTCAACATCAAATCTGCGAAATATCGAACAAAGTGCCTGGAGCAACTGTATTTTTAAAGGATCAAAGCATAAGCACATGAGTACATTGGTATTGGGAGCCAGCCTGAAAGAACATCGGTATTCCAATCGGGCTATTCGTTCCCTTCAGGAGAATGGCCATGATGTTGTGGCGGTGGGGAACCGCACCGGCCAGGTCGGCAATGTTGAAGTGCAGCGGGAAATGCCCCGGGACGAGGAGTCGATCGATACCGTTACCCTTTATCTCAGTGCCCGTAACCAGGAACCTTATGAGGACCGGATCCTCGATCTGTCCCCTCGACGTATCATCTTCAACCCTGGTGCTGAGAATGATGACCTGGCCGAAAAGGCACGAGCCAGAGGAATAGAGCCGCTGAACGCCTGTACGCTCGTTATGCTGGCCACCGACCAATACTGAGATGGGGCATTGCATGGATCAAGAGTTGGGTGAAGTAAGCAAGCAACCCCTTTTTCGAAGATCACTATGGTACCCAATACAAACCCCTTATTTTAGCGAACTGACGAGGTCGTGAGATAGATGGACATTTTCTACCTCCCTATCTTACTACCTAACTACCTCACTGATCCAACTTCATTTCAATTTGAACCTTTTGTTAACCCATGATCGTATTCGTTAGCGGATTACCCGGTACCGGTAAGACCTATTTCGCCAAGGCTCTGAGTCGTCGACTTGGTGGAGAGCATTTCAATACGGATGGGACGAGGAAGGCGATGGATATGATGGGCCAGTACGATGAACAGGACCGGGAGCAGGTTTATCAGGAATTGCAAAGACGTATGGAGAAAGCCCTGCGGCATGGGAGCGATGTGGTCGTAGATGCTACATTTATCAAGAGATCCCGTCGAGAGGCTTTTGAAACTGCAGCACGGCGATGGACCGATCAGGTTTTCTGGGTGCGAATGACCGCCAGTGAGGAAGTGATCCGGAAGAGGGTGAGCAAGGACCGGCCTGATAGTGAAGCGGATCTTGCGGTTTACGAAAAACTCAAGGCTGCAGAAGAACCCTTGCAACAAGATCATATGACCCTGGATTCCGGAGAAGCTGATGCCGAAGCATTGGTCGATCAAGTATTATTACAATTGGAAAAAGCCCGTTCCCTATGACCGAAACGGAGATCGATGCTCTTGAGGAAAGCCTGAAAAAAGCCACCGGGAGCAAGGTGGAACGGATCGAGACCCATGGTTCCTGGCTATTACTGACCCCTGAACTCACTTATAAGCTAAAAAAGCCTGTGGACCTGGGATTCATGGATTTTTCCACTTTCGAGAAGCGGCAACACTATTGTGAAGAGGAACTTCGGCTCAACCGGCGGTTGGCAAAGGATATATACTTGGCCGTCGTTCCCGTGCTCAAGGATCAGAAAGGGAGGGTTTTCTTCGGAGAGGAAGGGACGGAAGAGGTGATCGGCCATGCGGTGAAGATGCGGCGATTAGACCTGGATAAGCAGATGGACCGGGCATTGCGATCCGGGGAAGTCCGGGAAGATCATGTTTTGAAACTGGCCCGGCAGGTAGCAGCTTTTCACCAAGAAGCAGAGGTGGTTTCTACGGAACCGGCTCCCCAAGCCTTGAAGGACCGTTTCAACGATCTCCGGACCGTGCGGGCAACCCTTGAAAAATGGGTCGGAACTGAAGCGGCAGAAGTCGTCGATCAGGCCATCATGATCTCCGATGAACATATTGATGCTCATCTGGACCTTTTCCAGCGAAGAGGCCGGGAAGGGATGATCCGCGATTGCCATGGCGATCTTCACTCCGGTAATATTTTCCTCTACGAGGACCCTATCATTTTCGATTGCATCGAATTCAATCCGGATTTCCGGCGGATCGATGTGCTCAACGAGATCGCTTTCTTTTGCATGGACCTGGAAGCCTATGGTCGCAAGGATCTGTCAGCATTGTTCGTCAAGACTTACCTTAAGCACTTAGAAGCGGTCAAGAGTGAAGCTGAGCTCGGGCTTTTGACCTATTTCAAATGTTACCGGGCCAACGTTCGCCTCAAGGTCAATGCCATCCGGTTGGAGCAATCTCCGGATGGGGAGGAAAGGGAGCAGGTCACCGATGCTGTCCGGCTATACCTGGATCTGGTAAAGGGTTACCTCGGCCAGTTGGCTTCGACCAGTTTTCAGCATTGATCACCGCTTTAGCTTCTCCTTCTCTGGGCGACCTAAAAA
>CAZAYA010000104.1:0-2607 GCA_964489175.1 uncultured Flavobacteriales bacterium
GACGGTGACCTGGAAATGGCCGGGATCCGGAAGCTGGCTAAAAAGCGGGCCAAAAAAGCCAGCCTCCATAACAAGAAGCTCAAGGATTGTCGCGTCCATCTCAATGACAGCAAGGATGATGATCGGAAAAAGGAAAGCACGATCTTCCTGACAGAGGGTGATTCCGCCAGCGGCTCCATTACCAAAGCCCGAAATGTGAACACGCAGGCTGTTTTTAGCCTGAAAGGAAAGCCGCTCAATGCTTATGGTCTTACTAAGAAAGTTGTATACGAGAACGAGGAATTCAACCTGATCCAGGCGGCTCTGAACATCGAGGACGGCATTGAAGGGTTGCGCTATAACAAGGTGATCCTTGCCACGGATGCTGATGTGGATGGTATGCACATCCGTTTGCTTTTGCTTACTTTCTTTTTGCAGTTCTTCCCCGAACTGGTCAAGAATGGACATGTTCACATCCTGGAAACCCCGCTTTACCGGGTGCGTAATAAGAAAGAGACGATCTATTGTTATAGTGAGGAAGAACGCAGAAAAGCGATCAAAAAACTCGGAGGAAAGCCTGAGATCACTCGTTTTAAAGGACTGGGAGAGATATCCCCGGATGAGTTCAAGGAGTTCATCACCCCGGGCAAGATCCGTACAGAACCGGTGGTACTGAACAAGGATAGCAAGATACCCGACATTCTTCGTTTTTACATGGGCAAGAACACCCAGGAACGGCAGGAGTTCATCGTCGACAACCTGCGGGTCGATCAGGATATCGTGGATGATGAAATGGCAGAAGGGAAAAAATAATACCTGAATTGATGCACTTCGACCAGCTCTTTTTATGAAACTTATCGAATGTCCGCGTGATGCCATGCAGGGGATCGATCCATTCATCCCCACTGATCAAAAGGTCCGTTACCTGAACCAACTGCTCAGGGTCGGATTCGATACCATCGACATCGGGAGTTTCGTTTCTCCCAAGGCCGTTCCCCAAATGCGCGATACGGCGGAGGTATTGCAGCAGATCGACCGGGAGGGCACTTCTTCAGAGCTTCTTACCATCGTAGCCAACACCCGGGGAGCCCAAGAGGCTTGCCTGCATGAGGAGGTCGCTTACCTCGGGTTCCCGTTTTCTATTTCGGAAACCTTTCAACAGCGTAACACCAACTCCTCGATCGAAGGATCGCTTGGAAGGGTGGAACGCATTCAGGAATTGTGCCGAAAGCACGACAAAGAGCTTGTCATCTATATCTCCATGGGTTTTGGAAATCCCTACGGAGATGAATGGAACACCGATATAGCCATCCACTGGACCCGGAAACTTGTGGAGGATATTGGCGTAAGAACGGTATCCCTTGCCGATACTATCGGGGTGGCAGACCCCGGGGCCATTGAATACCTTTTCTCCGGCCTGATCCCGGAATTTCCCGACGTGGAATTCGGGGCGCATCTCCATACCCGCCCGGACACCTGGAAAGAAAAAGTAGAAGCTGCCTGGAATAGTGGATGCCGCCGCTTTGATTCCACTTTGAAGGGATTCGGGGGCTGTCCGATGGCAGAGGATGAGTTGATCGGTAACATGGCTACTGAGAACCTGATCGCTTTCCTGGAAGAAAAAAACGTCGATCACGGACTGGACCGCGAAGCCCTCCGGAAAGCCATGGAACTGGTTGCCGTTACTTTCCCCGCTTGAGCAGGATCCGCCTCAGTTCCTGGTGAAATTGGTCGAAATGATCCAGGTCGCTATGTTTCCCCCCTTCGATCGTGATCAGTTCATCCCCCGGCTTGGCATGTTCCATAAGCTTCTTACTGGCCCGGTAGGGGACGACCTTATCCTTGTCACCGTGGAAAATATGGATGGGGCAGTGGATCTCTCCAAGGTACCTATAGTTGCGAAACTCATATTTCAGCAAAAGGTGGTGAGGGAGCCAGGGATAATAGGAAAAGGCCAGGTTGACCAAACTGTAATAAGGGGTCTCCAGGATCAACCGCCAGGGATCTCTTCGGGCAGCGGTATGCGTGGCTATTCCTGAACCAAGGGAACGACCATAAATGGTGATCCTGTTCTCTCCATATTCCCGCGCCAGATCATCATAGATGTATAAAGCATCCCGGAACATTCCTTCCTCGGAAAAGGAGCCGGTACTTTTCCCGTATTGACGGTAATCCATGACCAGCACATCGTACCCGTATTCCGTGAACCTCCCTCCGGTTATACCCCAATTGGAAAGACTTCCCGAATTTCCGTGGAAATAAAGGAGTACGCCGAGCGGATCGTCCACTTTGAAATGGAGAGCATTGATGCGGACACCTTCCTCTGGGTAATAGTTCTTTTCCTCGAAAGTGTGGTCGAATTGGTATTGGTGTTCTTCCGGAAGCTTTTCCGGGAGAAAGATCTGGCCGTCCTGATTGAAATACATCACTACACAGGCCAGGATATAAAGGGTGATAATGATGACCGCCGACCAAAAAAGCATTCCGCACAGAGATCTTAACTTCCTGCAAAGTTCTTAGAATACGCAGAATACCGTAAAATGTTCACTTTGCAATAAACAGAAAAAACGAGTTCTTCTGATCTTTCTATATTTGCGCCAAGCTGATGGTTCCCAACGGCTATTCCAG
>CAZAYA010000104.1:2617-9058 GCA_964489175.1 uncultured Flavobacteriales bacterium
ATGAAAAGGGAATCCGGTGAGAATCCGGAACTGTTCCCGCAGCTGTAAGCCTCTATAAGGGCGGCTACCGCATGCCACTGTCTTGCATTAGTTGAGACGGGAAGGCGCCGGAACCCCAAAGAGGCGAGTCAGAAGACCTGCCATCGGTCACGACGATTTAAGCTTTCGGGACAAAAGCTTGGGTCGTAGATGCACTCCCCTGTATCTATAACCCTTTCAGATTCCCGGGCTTAAAAGGTCGGCTAATATCTTTTTGTCGAACCATTTTAAGCACGAACACCATGCGTTATTTTACTTTATTACAATGGACAGGGGTTCTGGCACTTCTGTTCAATGGAGCTGTTTTTGCTCAGACCAAAGCCTTTTTCACCACTGGTGGAACCTACCAAGGAACCAACAATTACGTCAAGGTCCATACCTATGATCCGGTTTCTGGTAGGGTCACCGCTGTCGATTCCGCATTAGGCGACTTTTCCAATACAGTAGAAGTGGATGGCGATACAGCTTATGCTCATATAGGGAGGGCTAGTGGCCATGCTTCCGGAGGAGATGTCATTTACCAGTACGATATTGCTACGATGAGCCGAACGGATAGTATTGAGAATGTTCCCGGTGTTCAGGAAATGACCGTCCATGAGAATTGGTTGATCCTGACAAGGGGGTATCCTGCTTCCGATGATCTTGTATTGATCTATGACAAGGCTGATCTGGGGGCTGGCCCTGTATACAGCAGTGAGCGTATCCATCACGCAACAAGCAGCCTGACCACTATCGGGGACACCTTGTTCGTTTCCTATACCCGGAATGATACTGGTCATTTGGCCATGGTCGACCTGGAACCTGCGACGCCGGCCTATATGGATTCGGTGATGTTCGACACCTTGTCCAGTGGTTTGGGTGGATTGATCACCGATGGAGACCGGATCGCCGGCACTAATCAGGTTTATGATGGGTTCAACTTGGCTTATGCGGGTGTTACGGTCTATGACCGGGCTACTGACACGCACTTTACGGATACCAATACAGTGGGAGCAGGAGCGCCTTTTCTGTTCCGGAACGACTCCATCTGGGCCAAGGTGGGGGCACCTGTGAACATCTACCATGCTGATGATACGAGCCGTTCGAGCCTGTTCTCTCATCCTTATACGGCAGCGGCCTATGATGAGGCTAGCGGGCGTTATTTCTTTCAGAACAGCGATTATTTCAGTTTTGGGAACATCGTAATGACCGATGCGGACGGGAATACGCTTGATTCGGTAGGCACTCCTATTTCCGGAGCTGCCCTGGCTCTTTATCAGGATATTAGTACGGATGTGGTCCGAAAGCAAAAAAGAGATGAAGCACTGAAAGCTTATCCAGTTCCTTTTTCGAGGAATTTCAATGTGTCACTTCCTGGAACGGTATCAGCCGGTCAGGCTTCTTTGCAGGTGCTGAATGCTATGGGCCAGCAAGTTCAAGTCGACCATCCAGTTGCCGGAAATACCGTGACGATCGATATGGATGAACATCCGGATGGGCTCTACTGGGTCGTGATTCGAACGGATCAAAAGCTTTACAAAACCCAGGTGATCAAACAGTGAACTTATGTACAGGTTCTTGACCCTTTTGCTTTTACTTTCTTGGGAACTGACAGTCTTTGCCGGAGGACCTTATGCTCCTCCGGCAGGGCAGTCAGGAACCACGGCGCTGTACATGGATTCCTCTGCCTTTTTGGCGTGGGCTCATCAATGTACCGTAACCCGAGGCCCCATGAATGCCTCGGATACCTCCCAGGGGTATGCAAGTGCCGGGGATTCCTCTTTTGCTATCGGGGAAGCCGATCAGAATGGTGTGGTCAGCTTAGGGGACGGAGGAAAAGCCGTGCTTTCTTTTGAAGGGTATATCCACAATGGTCCTGGACCTGACTTTGCTGTTTTCGAGAACAGTTTCAGCCATGACTTCTTAGAATTGGCTTTTGTAGAGGTGAGTTCAAACGGGCAGGATTTTTACCGTTTCCCTGCAACTTCCCTGACCGATACTTCTCAGCAAGTGGGAAGCTTCGATACGCTGGATGCTACGAACCTGCAGAACCTGGCCGGAAAATACAAAGGAGGGTATGGAACCCCTTTCGACCTGGATGATCTTTCCGGGGTGTCCGGTCTTAATGTTGATAGTATCACCCATATCAGGGTCGTGGATGTAGTGGGTAATATAGATGCTCCCTATGCCACTTATGATGAGCAAGGAAAAGCTGTTAACGACCCCTGGCCGACAGCTTTTAGCTCTGGAGGATTCGATCTGGATGCTGTAGGAGCGATCCATTTTACTTCTGTGGTCGGCATCGAACCGGAAAAGGAGGCTCCGGAAGTGAAGGTATATCCCATCCCGGCCCGCGAAAGGTTGTATGTGGAAAGTTCAGGAGAGAACAGGGAGATAACGATCACCGATCTGAAAGGGCGTACGATCCATGAAAGAGAATGGAAAGTCGGAATGACATCATTGGATGTGAGAGGTTGGCCGTCCGGCCTTTATTTTCTGAAGGTCGGGGAAGGAAGGAGATCGGAGGTTCGAAGGTTTTTGATCGAATGAAAGAAGAGAGACCATGGAACGAAAGATAGCATTGCTATCCGGGCTTCATTGTTCAACTGTATCGCTCGGGTCCGGAGTCCGGAACATGCTACGGGTCCGTTCCATGGTCTCCGTTCTTTCTTTATGGATGCTTGGATGGGGCAACCTGGCAGCCCAGGGAATACTCAGGGATTCCATTGCCTTGGACACGCTTGAAATACGTGATGACAGAATTCCTGTTCCGCCTGTCTATCAACGGACCCTTCTGGGAGAAACATTCCTGGACCAGGAGACCGGACAGAACTTGTCCGAGGTCTTGTCCGACCATACACCGGTCCATATCAAAAGCTATGGTCCGGGACAATTATCAACTCCTTCTTTCCGGGGGACCGGTGCCAGTCATACACAGGTTTTCTGGAACGGTATTCCCTTGAATTCTCCTACACTGGGGCAGTCTGATCTGGCAACATTTCCTGTGGCCCTGATCGATCAGGTGGAATTGCATCATGGTGCAAGCAGTATGCTGGAGGGGAGCGGAGGATTGGGGGGGAGCATTCGGTTGACTGACAAAGTTCATTGGAAAGACCCGTTGCGGGTGGGAGTGGACTTGCTTCAGGGTAGTTTCGGTACCTATCAGGGAAGTGGTAGCATTGAAGTAGGCCGTCAGGGGTGGCGTTCGAGGACCCGGGTGATCGCTCGCAAAGCCCGTAACGATATTTCCTTCCAGAACGTGGCCAAACCGGATGAGCCTTTGGAGCACCTGACCCATGCCAACGCTGAAAGATACGGGTTGATCCAGGAAGTCTTTGGAAAGCTTAACGCCAGGAACACGGTATCTGCTAAGGTTTGGCTGAACCGCGCCGAAAAAGAGATCCCCAGAACTTTGCTCATGGAACAAAGTCGGCAACATCAGACCAATGAAGCCCTTCGGACCATGGCGGAATGGAAAAGGACCGGAATGCGATCACGCTTATTGGTGCGGGCAGCTTATTTCCAGGAACGCATGGAATACACGGATCCTGCCAGCAACATTGCTTCGACCACTCAAACCCAGACTTCACGAAACCGGGTCCGGTATTTTCTGCGGCTCACCCCGCAACTGAAATTACGGACCGGTGCTTTTTTCGATCATGAAAAAGCCATTACCGACGGGTATGGCCAGTCTCACATGCGGAATAGGACAGGAGGTTTCATCGGAGGGCAGTATAAACCTTTCCAGCGTTTGATGGTGGATCTGACCCTCCGGGAAGAATGGACCGGGGAAAGCTTTACTCCTCTAATGCCAGCTATGGGAACCGACCTGCTCATAAGCAAGAAGCTGGGATTGCACTGGAAATTGAACACCGCCCGGAATTTTCGGATCCCTACCTTCAATGACCTTTATTGGTCTCCCGGTGGAAATCCTGACCTGGCCCCAGAAGAAGGATGGACCCACGAAACGGGCTTGTTGCTGGAACAGGGAACGGGATCGGGGAACTTTCGGCATTCCACGGAAATAACAGGTTATTATTCCCATATCAGGAATTGGATCCAATGGTTACCGACGGATAAAGGATACTGGTCACCTGTCAATGCTCGCGAAGTGATCAACCAGGGAGTCGAATTTTCCGGAGAATACACTTATGGCAAAGGAGATTGGTCGGCAGGAGCTATGTTGAACTATGCTTTCACCTCCAGTCAGGATCAAAGTAGAGAAGAGGACGGGCTTCAACTTATTTATGTTCCTTTTCACCAAGGAGATGTTTCTTTGAAAATAACCTGGAAGGAACGGACCTGGATTCGCTACGGGGTGAGTTATACTGGTATGCGGTACATCGACCAGGAGAACCAGACCTACCTTCCGGCCTTTTGGTTGAACCATGTTCAGGCGGGACAACGCTTGAAACTTGGGAATGGTCATGCGGTGAAATTGAAGGTAGCGGTGAGGAACTTGTTCGATATTCCCTACCAGTCCGTGGCCTGGCGACCAATGCCTGGCCGCCATTACAATGTATCCCTGGCTTATGATCTGAAACAATGAAACAGAGTAATGTACATATCTTCCTTCTTTTAATAGGGCTCTGTTTGTTCTCCGCCTGTAAAAAGAAGGAAGTAGGTCCTCAAAAGGTGGAAGAGGAAACGTCTTCCGGGAATGACCAGAACAATACCGGGACCGGAGGTTCCGGAGAAGGGTCCTCGAAAGGAGTCTTCGTGGTGAACGAAGGCAATTTCCAGGGGGGAAATGCTTCCGTTACTTATTACGATCCGGAAGACCAGTCGGTGGAGTTAGAGGTGTTCCAGAATACGAATAGCCGTCCTCTAGGAGATGTCGCCCAGTCCATGATCAGAACAGCGAGTGGTTATGCCATTCCCGTGAACAATTCTGGCAAGGTCGAAATAGTGACCGGGACCGACTTGAATAGTGCAGGAACCGTTTCCGGGATGAATTCCCCTCGATATTTCCTGGAACTTGCTGCTAACAAAGCGTATGTGACCGACCTGTATGCAGATGCGTTGCACATTGTCGATCTTCAAAACTACCAGGTAACCGGCAGCATAGCTGTGAATGGATGGACGGAGCAGCTGACCGAGACAGAAGGAAAAGTATATGTAGCCAATATGGACCAGGCCTTGTTATTGATCATTGATCCCTCCCAGGATAAAGTGATCGACAGCATTGCTGTTGCTGAACAACCTAACAGCGTTATAGTGGACGAGGAAAATGACCTGTGGGTATTATGTGACGGTGGCTTTCAAACTGAAAAAGCTGCTCTTTTCCATATCGATACGGAAAAGGATAGCATTCTCGATGAATTCCGTTTCCAGGATATTCAAGATTCGCCATCGGAGCTGGTGGTCGGTCCTGCTGGGGAAACATTGTATTTCCTGAACAATGGCCTTTTCCAAATGAACACTTCCAGTTCCCAATTGCCTTCTCAACCCTTGGTCAAGGAAAGCGGGAAAGTGTTCTATGGGTTGGGAATATCCCCGGATGAAGAGCTTTATGTATCTGATGCGGTGGATTATGTGAAGCGGGGGAAGGTTTATCGATTTGATGTCAGTGGGGCCCCCTTGGATACGTTTTCGGTTGGGGTGATCCCTGGTGGGTTTTGTTTTGAAAAATGAGCCCGCATCCCAAAGCCCTTGTTTCCTGGAGTGGTGGTAAAGATGCCTCCCTGGCCCTTCACCGGGTTTTGCAGGAAGGGTGCTATGAGCCGGTAGGTCTGTTGACTACTTTCAATGCCCGCTACGAGCGGGTGACCATGCATGGGGTCAGGGAGACCCTGATCAGGGTGCAGGCTGATGCAATTGGGTTGCCGATCATTCCGATGTACATGGAAGAAGGGACCAACGAAGAATATGAACGTAACCTCTGGGATGTTTTGGAAAAAAAGAAAGCAGAAGGCGTTCATCATATCATCATCGGCGATATCTTCCTGGAAGATCTGCGTCAGTATAGGGAAAAGCAATTACAACAGGTAGGGATGACCCCTGTTTTTCCATTGTGGAAGGAATCTACTCCACGGTTGGTAGAAGAGTTCCTGACGTCTGGCTTTCGAGCTATTACTTGTTGTGTGGCTGAGAAGTCCCTGGATGCTTCTTTTGTTGGTCGTGAACTAGACCAGCATTTCATTGATAGTCTTCCCGAAGATGTGGACCCCTGTGGAGAATATGGGGAGTTCCATACCCTGGTCTATCAAGCTCCTTTTTTGACTTATCCATTGAGGGTCACCATCGGTGAGAAAGTACGTTGTACTTATCCGGTAGGGGAAGAAGAGGCTGCTTTTTGGTATTGCGACCTGCTTTTGCAGGATTGAAGAACCTGTTATCTTCAGGCCATGGAAAACAAGACCACTCACATCGGAATCCTGTTGCTCCGGCTTGGTAGTGGGGGCATGATGTTCTTTGCACACG
>CAZAYA010000105.1:0-9010 GCA_964489175.1 uncultured Flavobacteriales bacterium
AAATGCCAAATGGCAGATGGGGAGCTTGACGTAGTTCTCGACCAAGGTGCTGCCCAATGAGTCCTCGTATGCCCCTGACCTTCCCCAAGGATAAGTTTTTTCTTAGTCCGAGGACAATAGATGATAGGATCGTATTCTTGTGCAAAAACGAGGATGAAAGCATCTGACCAGGAAGTCAACTCCTTCCATGATCTGGCCGTATGGCAGAAAGGAATGGAGATGACAAAAGCCATTTATCAAACCACCCAGCATTTTCCCAAAAGGGAGATGTATGGTATGAGCGATCAATTAAGAAGGGCCAGCGTCTCTGTTCCGGCCAATATTTCAGAGGGGTGGGGAAGGAACACGCCCCGTTCTTATGTTCATTTCCTCCAAGTGGCCAAAGGGTCCGTATCAGAAGTAGAGACTATTTTTTTGATCGCTCACGACATGGGGTATGTTGACCCAAAGCGTTTCGAAGAGGTCATCGAAAAGATCCGAACGGTCAACAAAGTGCTGAACGGCATGATCCGAACGCTCAAAAGGAAATACCTTCAATAAGCGGCCCCCCATCTGGCATCTGCCATTTGGCATTTCCCTTGGAATGGTCATTCAAAAACAACCCCCAGCGCCTCCCGAAATCCATCCACCACCTGCTCCAGGTCTTCTACCGAATGGGCCGCCGACACGAAGCCGACCTCGAAACCTGAGGGGCCGAGATAAATGCCTCTGTTGAGCAGTTCGCGGTGGAGGATCTTGAACTTATCGCCGGTCTCGGGCACGATGCTATCGACCTCCCGCACTTTGTTCTTGTCGGAAAAAGAACACCAGAAGATCGACCCGATGGAGAACATCCGGAAAGGATAGCCTTTTTCACGGGCATGACCATCGATGGCCTCCACCATGTCGCGGGTCTTTTGTCTCAGGTCATCGTAAAAACCAGGTTTGGCACATTCGGTCAGTTGGGCCAGTCCGGCCGCCATGGCCACGGGATTCCCGGAGAGTGTTCCGGCTTGGTAGACCTTGCCGAGCGGTGATATATGGTCCATGATCTCCTGCTTGCCGGCGAATGCGCCGACCGGCATGCCCCCTCCGATGATCTTGCCGTAGGCGGCGAGGTCGGGTTGGATGTCGTAGTGGCCGGCTGCACCGCTCATGCCGAGGCGGAAACCTGAGATCACTTCGTCGAAAATGAGCAGGGAGCCATGTTTATCACAGATCTCCCGAAGGAAGTGAAGATAGCTTTCGTCCTGCAGCAGCAGGCCGTTGTTGGCCGGAACGGGCTCTATGATGATGGTGGCGATGTCGTCCCCGTGTTCCTGAAAGGCCTTTTCAACGGCTTTCTTGTCGTTCAGGGGCAGCACGAGGGTATCTTCTACTACTTTCTCCGGGACACCGGCCGAAGAAGAAGTGCCCAGGGTGGCCAGTCCGGAACCGGCTTTCACCAAAAGGGAATCCACATGGCCATGGTAACACCCTTCGAATTTGATGATCTTGTTCCGGCCGGTATAGCCTCTTGCCAGACGGAGGGCTGACATGGTGGCTTCGGTACCGGAATTGACGAAGCGCATTTTGTCGATGTAGGGATCGTTACGCAGGATGAGACCGGCCAGCTCGCTTTCCAGCTCGGTGGGGGTTCCGAAGGAGGTTCCTTTGCGGACGGTCGTTGTTATCATCTCCGTTACCTTGGGGTGAGCATGCCCCAGGATCAACGGGCCGAAGGAGCAGCAGAGGTCGATGAACTCGTTGCCATCAGCATCCCAGATACGGCTCCCGGACCCTTTCTCGATGAACAAAGGAGCCCCTTCCACGGCCTGGAAGGCCCGGGCCGGAGAATTCACACCCCCGGGGAACAGTTCCCGGGCTTTTTCGAACAGCTCTTCCGAACGCTTTCTGTTCATGACAATGGTTTTGAGATGAGGATCGTTATCTTTGAAGGCAAAGGTCGTATTTCTGCATTATTTTCCGGTTCCGCTTCAAACCCTCCTTTCATGGACTACCAAAATTCGCCTGCATTCGCCCGGTCGCTGGACGAGCAAGATGAACTCCGCAGCTTCCGGGAAGAATTCCTCTTTCCTGAGATGGGAGGGCGTCAGGCGATCTACCTGACGGGCAATTCGCTCGGGTTGCAGCCCAAAGGGGCGCGGGAAGCGATCGAGCGGGAGTTGGAGGACTGGGCTCGCCTGGGGGTGGAAGGGCATTTCCATGCGCGCCACCCCTGGTACGCGTACCACGAACGCTTTTCTTTGCCGTCCGGCCGTTTGGTCGGTGCTTTCCCCGAAGAAGTGGTGGTGATGAATTCCCTCACCACCAATCTTCACTTGATGATGGTCTCCTTTTACCGGCCGACCTCCTCCCGGTACAAGATCCTTTGTGAGGCCAAAGCCTTTCCTTCCGACCAATATGCCCTGGCTTCCCAGGCCCATTTCCATGGTCATGATCCTGAAGAGGCTATCGTGGCGCTCGAACCCCGGGAAGGGGAGCATACCATTCGTACGGAGGACATTCTTGAAAAGATCGAAGAACTGGGTGACAGTCTGGCCCTGGTGCTATTCGGCGGGGTGAACTACTACACGGGGCAGGCTTTCGATATGCCGGCTATTACGAAAGCAGGCCATGATCAGGGCGCTATGGTCGGCTTCGATCTGGCCCATGCTGCCGGTAATCTCCAACTGGAGCTGCACAACTGGGAAGTGGATTTTGCCGTATGGTGCTCCTATAAGTACCTCAACTCAGGACCTGGCAGCGTGGGAGGATGTTTTGTCCATCAGAACCATGTCGCTGAAAAGAACCTCCCCCGTTTTGCCGGTTGGTGGGGGCACGACAAGGAGGAGCGCTTCAGGATGGCACCGGGATTCCAGCCCATGGCATCGGCAGAGGGCTGGCAGCTCAGTAATGCGCCTGTCTTGTCCATGGCCGTCCATGCTACAGCCCTTGAGCAGTTCGAGCGGGCAGGTATGGATCGGTTGGTCCGCAAGCGGGAAAAGCTTACCGGCTATATGGAATTCCTGCTCCGGGATATTTCCGAGCGGAACGAACAAACAGAACTCGAAGTGATCACGCCACAGGATCCGGTCCAAAGAGGGGCTCAATTGTCCATTCTGGCCCACGGGGCAGGAAAGGAATTGTTCCGGGAGCTCACCCGGAAGGGCGTTAGTGTGGACTGGCGTGAACCCAATGTGATCCGGGTCGCTCCCGTGCCGATGTATACCTCCTTCGAGGATGTGCAGGAATTCGGGCGGATCCTGGAAGAGGCATTGAACAAGAAAAGCCGAGATTGATATGACCTGGTGGGTATTGCTCATCCTGTTGCTGGGCTTCGTGATCATGAAGCTCTCCCTTTCCCTGTCCCGGAAACGAACAGGGGGGAGGCGCTATTTCCGCAGCGGGTATCGCGAACATTGGAAAGAACGTTGACATGAAGAAAGTCGCCGTCATAGGAGGAGGGCTGGTCGGCAGCCTGGAAGCCATCTATCTTGCCCAGCGGGGTTATCAGGTGGATGTATTGGAAAGAAGGCCGGACATCCGGGCTCAGGGCGCTGCCGGGGGGCGATCCATTAATTTGGCCTTGTCCGACAGGGGATGGCGAGCCCTGGAAGGTGCTGGTATTGCTGACGATATCGCCAGGATGGCCATTCCCATGAAAGGTCGTATGATGCACTACCAGAACGGGGAGCAGACCTTTCAGCCCTACGGACAGGAAGGGCAGGCGATCTATTCGGTTTCTCGCGGCGGCTTGAATCAGCGGATGATCGAAAAGGCGGATGAATACGAGAATGTTCGTTTCCATTTTCGCCATAAATGCACCGATATCGATCTTGATACGGCTTCGGTCCGTTTTCTGGATGAGAACAAGGACAACCGCGGTCACTCCGATCACGATTGGATCATCGGTACGGATGGGGCTTTTTCGGCCGTGAGGCTCCGCATGCAAAAGACCGATCGTTTCGATTATTCCCAGGAGCATCTGAAGCATGGCTACAAGGAGTTATCCATCCCGCCCGGCGGAAACGGAGAACACCTTCTGGAGAAGCATGCGCTGCACATCTGGCCACGGGGCCGGTACATGATGATCGCCCTGCCCAATCTGGATGGCAGCTTCACTTGTACGCTCTTCCTCCCTTTCAAAGGGGAACCTTCCTTTGCTTCCCTCCAGACCTCTGAAGAGGTGCAGGCTTTCATGAAGGAGACCTTCCCCGATGCCGTTCCCCTGATGCCGACCTTGCTGGAGGATTATGAGGAGAACCCCACCGCCTCTCTCGTGACCATCCGCTGCCGTCCCTGGTATTTCGAAGACAAAGCCTTATTGCTTGGGGATGCTGCCCATGCCATCGTTCCCTTTTACGGACAAGGGATGAATGCCGGGTTTGAGGATTGCCGGATCCTGGAAGATCACTTCGACCGCTATGAGTCCCGGGGGGAGATGTTCCGCGAATTCTCGGAGAACCGAAAACCCAACGCTGATGCGATCGCCGAACTGGCCCTTCGCAATTTCGTGGAGATGCGGGACAAGACCGCTGACCCGAAGTTCCTGCTGCAAAAAAGGATCGAACGCCGTTTGGCAGAGCAATACCCGGATCGCTGGATACCGCTCTACTCACAGGTCACCTTCACGCATATTCCTTATGCTCAGGCGCTGGAACAGGGGGAGCGACAGGAAGCGATCATGCAACGGATCATGCAAAAGGAGGACATTGAAGAACAGTGGGATAGTAAGGAAGTGGCTCAAGACGCTCTTCAGAGGCTGGAGAAGATCCAAAAAGAATGATCATTTTTGTAGACCTGCAGCCGCTCCTCATGAAAAGGTTTTGGTTCATAATGTTCTTTTTGCTCCCTGTTCTTCAGGAGGTAAAGGGGCAATACATGACCTCCCCCAAGATGAAGAATATCTGGCCTCAGGGCCGGAGTTTCAAGCTGAGTTCGTGGCATCTGGCAGGGGGAGGGATCTATAACATAGGGACCACGGGCGGGAATACGGTGAATCTCATCGATACCAAGAACACCACTTATTCCGCGGAATTCGACCCCAAGGGGAAATTCGGTTATTACGTCGAGGCTGGTCGCTACCACATCACGGATGACTTGATGTTCTTCAAGTATCTGGATTATAGTCTGGCCTGGAAAAGGCTGGCTGGAAGCGAAACTTATACCGGCACTTACACCGTACGGACCGATAGTTCCACGGCCAGCGCTACTACGGGTGGCCAGGGGAATTTCAAGGATAACATCATCACCCTCAATCTCAACCTGAACAATGTGATCCAGGTGATGGATTACGGTTTTATACAGAACACCATCGGGATCAATGCCGATTACCGGCTCAATAAGGCTACCCCTGCCTATGAGGCTGGGGATCCTTACAATGCGATCAGTGCTACGGCCCCGGAACAATTCTTTACCCAGCTCCATTACCGGCTTGGGTTCGGGTACAAACTGAAGCGTAAGCTGTTCATTATCCCCGCCTTCGAAACCCCTATCCTGTCCGTATTCCCGTGGGATAATTTCAATTCCACCCTTTCTTATTTCAACAGCCGGTATCGTCCCATCATGTTCAGCGTTCGGTTGCTCTTTGTCTCCAGTTACCGAAAGAGCGCGTATTGATCCTTTTTCAGGTAACGCAGAGCGTCAGGTTGGACCAACCTGACGGGTCTTTTTGGTCGCCCGCCTGACCGGACGGGCAAGGCGCCGAAGTCCCTTCGGGTGGGGTCGGATCCTTGAGGTGAACAGGGAAGGTGGGTGCAAAGAAGGTCCGACCCTTCGCTCCGCTCAGGGGCCTCTCTAACTCCACGCACTTTTTCTCCACATTCTCATCCGTTCAGGTCCGAACAAGATCCCGAAAGCTTCGGTACCTTTGTTCAAGGTACACGACCATGCGGACCGAAAAGACTTATACTGCCAGTATTCCCGAGCCGAACCTGAGCGGCTTGGATGGCCCTGTGGCTTTTCTCAACAGCAATACGCCGGAGGCATCATCCTATTTGGCCGTGGGTGCGTTGGATTACCTTGAAGTGGGGTCACCCGGTCACGCTTTCTCCGCTTTGCAGGCCTTTCATGACCGGACTCGCGACTGGGTCTTCGGTCATATGAGCTACGACCTCAAGGATGAAGCTGAAGCTCTGACCTCTTCCGGGGCTGATGCCATCGAAGCGCCGGTGCTGTATTTCTTCCAGCCTGTGGTGGTCTTCGAGCTCGAAGCTGGCCGGATCCGCGCTTTCTTTCATGCTGGCCAAACTACCGAAACGGAAGTGGACAACCTGGTGCAGCAGCTTCGGGAACCTGTCCCTGCAGATCAGGGATATGGAGAAACAGTAGTTCCCCGGCCGCGGATGGACAAAGAGGTATACCTGAACAAGGTCCGGGCGCTGCAGGAACACATCCAGCAAGGGGATATCTACGAAGTGAATTTCTGCCAGGAGTTCCTGGCCCCGGAAGCTGATATTGATCCCTGGGCGGTCTATGCCCGGATGAACCAACTCTCCCGGGCGCCGTTTTCCGCTTATTACGCTTTTAATGATATCCGGCTGATGTCGGGTAGTCCGGAGCGATTCCTTAAAAAAAGCGGCCAGACCGTGCTTTCCCAGCCGATCAAAGGGACCATCGGAAGGGGGGTGACGCCCGAAGAGGATCGCCGCTTGCAGGAAAAGCTACAGCACGATCCTAAAGAAAGGGCTGAGAACATCATGATCGTCGATCTGGTCCGCAACGACCTCAGCCGCCATGCTCGCAAAGGAAGTGTCCGGGTGGAAGAGTTGTGCGAGGTGTACACCTTTCCCACTGTTCACCAGTTGATCTCCACGGTGGCGGCAGAACTTCGGGAAGAGGCCACTTTCACCGAGGTGATCCGGGATGCTTTCCCCATGGGCTCGATGACGGGAGCGCCAAAGGTACGGGCCATGGAGTTGATTGATCGGTACGAGCTTTCCCGGCGCGGTATTTATTCCGGGGCGGTTGGTTACATCAGGCCGAACGGCGACTTCGACCTGAACGTGGTGATCCGGAGCCTGCTGTACAACACCCGGAACCGCAACCTCTCTTATACGGTGGGAGGAGCGATCACTTCCCGGTCCGAACCCGAACAAGAGTACGAAGAGTGCCTGCTCAAAGCTTCGGCTCTTCAGGAAGCTCTTCGCCTTCCCCGGGCAGCAGGATTGCCCTCAGATCCCTGACGCTATGACCGCTGCTTCCTTACCCGAACAGTTTCTCCGGCATTTCTCCTTTCCTCCTGAGGACCGGTACTTGCTGGCGGTGAGTGGAGGCGTGGATTCGGTCGTAATGGCCCATCTTTTCCGGGAGGCGGGACTTTCTTTCGGGATCGCGCATGTGAACTTTGAACTTCGCGAAGAGGCAGGAAAGGATGAGGCTTTTGTAATGGCCTTTGCTAAAAGAATGGGAGTGCCTTATCATGCAAAGCATTTTCAGGTCCATGAGGTTCAATGGGAGATCGGGGGAAGTGTTCAGGAAGCAGCTCGCAGCTTGCGTTATGAGTGGTTCAATGAGGTTGTTGAGCGGGAAGGATATCAGCACATTGCAACAGCGCATCATCAGGATGATGAGGTCGAGACTTTTTTCATTAACCTGATCAGGAAAACGGGACTTGCTGGGTTAACCGGTATTCCTGTGGAAAAAGGCAAGGTGATCAGGCCTTTGCTCTTTACGACAAAAAAAGCGATCGAAGCTTTTGCCAAAGAACGAAAGCTCTCTTACCGGGAGGACCAAAGCAATTTTTCCCCCGATCCTTATTTGCGGAACAAGATCAGGCTTGATATCCTGCCTCATTTTGATGAGTTGGACCGAAACTTCAGAAAGGTCCTGATAGAAGACATCAGGAATTTCCGGGAGGTACACCAGGCCTTATCCCATCACCTGGATGATGTGCGGGAACGGATCCTGATCCGGGGAGAGGGTCGGGACCTGCTTCCTGTGGCAGAAGTATTATCCCTTCAGCCTGCCAGCTATTATATGTATGAGTTGCTTCGTCCTTATGGTTTTAACAGGGCAACAACGGATGATATCATGGATCGGTGGGAAAAGCAACCCGGGGGAGTATATTATTCTCCTGACTATGAAGCTTTCCGGGATCGTCAATACCTCATCCTCCGCCTCAGGTCCGAAGCGTCGTTCAAGCTTCGCAGAACGGTCACAATTGAAGAAGATACCCCGGGGATTACGTTCCCATTACAGATGGAATTTGAAACGACCTCGTGGAAAGCTGGCTCTTCATTGCCCCGTGAAGCGAATATCGCCTATCTTGACCACAGGGAACTCCATTTCCCGCTTCTTATCCGTCCCTGGAAGGAGGGGGATCGTATCCGCCCTCTGGGTATGGGAGGACGGAGTCAAAAGATATCCGATCTGCTCACTCATGCCAAGATCCCTCTCCCTGACAAATCCCGCGTATTCGTCCTTCTTTCGGGGGAGGAAGTGGTCTGGGTGATCGGACTGCGGCTCTCCGAAACGTTCAAAGTGACAGAGGATACCGAACGGGTCCTAAAGGTATCAGCCAGGCGGGAGGATATTCCACATCCCTTATGAACCGGGCTTTTTCAGATAATTTTCACCCGGTCCGAAACATCTTTTCCCTCTCTCACGTATTTTGAATACAGATACCTGTGAAGCTATGTATACAATGGATGCCAAGAAGACCTCTTTCACCCGTCCTGTTGAGATCGACAAAGAAAGCGTTGAAGGCCTGAACTTCCCCCGGGAAGAAGTTCTGAAGGATCCCCAGGCCATCAAGAACCGCCGGATGATGTTGATGAACGCTACCAGTCTGGGGAACATTCACCGCAGCAAGACCAAGATCATCTTCGAGGACAACGAAGGGGTCAAGCAGGTAGAAACCACCATTTGGGCCACCAGCGAGCAGAATATCTCCCTCAAGCATGGCATCACCATTCCCATTCACAGGATCCATGAGGTGCGGGTTTTGTGAATTCAGTACGAAGCCTGCTTGTCAGCAGACAAGTATCAGGTATTAATGCCAATCAAGGGTTGAGATGAACTTACCGGCAGATCTGATACTACATCCAAC
>CAZAYA010000106.1:0-8979 GCA_964489175.1 uncultured Flavobacteriales bacterium
ACTTTTGTTTTAAAGCTTTATTAAGTTCCTTTCGGAGGGGCTCCATTTTTTCCTGGTATCGATTCCAAATGACATCGATTTCTTTATTTCCTGCAATTGTGCCGGATTTAACATTAAAAATTCGTTTATAAGTAAACCCCCATTTTATATCATTTGAAAATTTTTCCCTTGTACCATCCCTTTTGGTCAATTCTAATTCTTTCTTGTGCCCATCTGAAGAGTCACGAAGTATGAAAAAGGGAAATCGAGCCCCCATTATTCTTGATCGGGCTAAAGCAAGAGCGACTCTTGAGGTATCAATCGTAATCCATCTTCTTCCCCATTTTTCTGCAACATAAGCTGTTGTTCCTGCCCCACAGGTTGGGTCTATAACCAAGTCTCCGGGGTCCGTTGCCATCAAAATACATCTTTTAATAATTTCTTCATTTGTTTGAACCACGAAAATAGGATTAGAAGGGCCACCTAACCCATCCCACCAGTTAGATAGGAGCTTTACTGAAGGCCTTGTTTCATATTTAATAAACCGAACATCTTTATTTAAAGGAAATAACCGATTTGCCATTCCAAGTCGGTTCATCCCAGGGGTATCTTCATTGTTATCGGATATCACTGTATGTTTCCAACATTGATTTTCTTTAATAGGATATGTTTTTCCTTGGAAATCAAAATCATGAGATTGGTTCGCTCTATGTCCACCACTTTTTAATGGGTTGGCTGCAAAAAGACGGGCATTGGGATATTTTTCTCGAAGTTTTTTGATATTGTTTTTATACTTAATCCCATCACGCTTTTCTAATTGACTTATATAAAATCTTTCTCCTGTCTCTAATTCAATCAAGGGAAAATCTTCAACTATCTCATAACCGTCTCTTTCCTCATATAAGTTTTTCAACTTTACTTTTCCTTCCTTACTCGGAGATTTAGAATAACACAGAATATAATCATTAACCGGCTCTAATGGTTTCCCCTTCTGGCTCCCTTTCTTCTTAATTAAAATTTCGGAAATAAAGGCATCCTTTCCAAACACTTCATCCAAAAGTGAACGGATATGATGAACATTTTCATTACCAATTTGAAAAAAAACAGTACCACTTTCTTTAAGCAAGTCCCTAGCTACCAATAGCCTATCTCGCAAATAAGTCAAATAGGAATGAATCCCATTTCTCCATGTATCCCTGAAAGCCTTAACCTGTTCAGGTTCCCTTGTTATATGCTCCACTTTATCATCAACATTTTTATTTTTAGTAGACCACTGGAAATTTGATTTGAAATCAATTCCATAAGGCGGATCCACATAAATACACTGTACCTTCCCTTTCATTCCCTCCTTCTCCGATAAGGAGGCCATCACATTCAGGGAATCCCCCAGGATCATTCGGTTCGTCCAGTTCTTGTCGTGCTGGTAGAAATCGGTCTTGGTGGCCTCTTCTTCTTCCCCGTTGAAATCGTCGAACAATTGGTATTGAGCATCCTGATCTTTCTCCGCCTTTTCACTTCTCTTCTTTAACCCCTCGATCAATGCCTTGGGATGGATCTTTTCCTGGATGAAAAGCGGTGGGGCCTGGACCTGAAGATCGGTCAGGTCTTGTTCATCCTTTCCACGCCAGACCAATTGGGGGTCGAGATCTTTGTTCCTTCTTTGATAAGCCAATTGAAGCGGTTCTTCCACTTCGTTCTGTACCATGGATTGGTATTCCGCAGGCGGAATGTTCTTACGCTTGGCCTCTGAATGCTTGAAATTCTCTACTTGCTTTTTTTGTTTCTTCTTGGCCATGGTTATTCAACAGTTTCTGTAGTCTTTGACTGGATCGTTACTTCGATCTGCTTTTCCAATTTCTCTTTGAGGTCTGCCTCCATTTCGTAGGGTTCGGTGAGTTCCACGAAATCCCATCGCCCGAATTCTCCGAGCCGATTCACGCCGGGGATCCAATAGCTCTCCATCGTGCTTTTCTTGATCTTGGCATCCTCTCCCTTATAGCCTTTGATCTCCACCACCAAATGCAACGGGTCCTCCATTCCCTTCCCATCATCGATCAAAAGGATGAAATCCGGGTAATAAGATCGAGGGATGCTTCCATTCAAATAGGGCACTTCAAGTCCGAGATTGTGATTCTTGACATAAGCCAGCACTTGTGGATGGGCCTTGGATTCGAGGATCCGACAGAATTCTCCTTCCCATTGGCTGTCCAGCATCGCCCAATTCACATGACATTTCTTGGGATCCGTTTCCCAACGGTCCGGCTTGGAAGTATTGAAGTTCACATAACGCGTAGAACTGATGGGGTTGTACCGGTCCGTCAAAGCAATGACAGGCCGGTCCTTTTCCAATTCCCGTTTGGTAATGCTCTGGGTGATCTTTTGGCAAGCTCGCTCCGCCAATTCCTGATAAAGCAATTGAGCAGCATGCGTTCCTCCTTGGCATTCCAAACACTGATCCATCCACTGGCGGGTGATCCGCTTCATTTGGTGGAAGAGCTGGTAATTCGGCGTTCCATCCTTCCCCTTCCAATGATGGGTGATCAAATGCTGGGTCAATTTGTAAATGATGGAAGAATACCGGACATTGCCTTCTTCCTCGATATTCAGATCCTCTTCCTGGCCGATAATGCCCTGCATTTTGGTCTGGGTCGGCCCAACGATATCAGGGGTAAGTTTCAGCACCGAGTCCTCCGTGAATTCGGCTTCAAGTTGTTCGCTGGGCGGCTCCACCCGATAGCCTTCGATCCGGGGAAAACGGATCTCCAGATGGTCCCGATCCGGACTCACAGCATGCACATGAACCGTTTCCCTCGGCTTTTGCGGTTTTACGGGAACCGGTTTGGCCGTGAAATCAAAAGGAACCCCGAGTATATCCGCATACTCAACATTAAAGCGATCATCCTCGTTCAGGTCATAGGATTGTCGGCGCAAAGCCCGGCCGATCACCTGTTCACAAAGGAGTTGGGTGCCGAAGGCCCGAACACCGAGAATATGAGTAACATTTTGAGCATCCCATCCTTCCGTGAGCATGGAGACCGAAACAACACACCGGATGTTCTGGCCCAACCTTCCCTTCTTTCCTACGGTGTTCATGACCTCCCGAAGAAGGTCCTGATCGGTCAAGTTCTCTGCTTCTCGTTGATCCCCCGTACGTTCAACGATCTCCCGGCGGTACCGGTCGATCTCATCCTTGGCCATTTTCCGGAAATTGGAATCCAACGCTTCCCCACTTTCAAGTTGTTCACTATCCACAAGTATAGTGTTGGGTCTTGAGTAGGGTTGGTCGTATTCATCATAGTTCCTGAAAAGGGATAACCTCCCATTCTCCAGGTATTGGCTTCCATCCTCCTTTTCCTGTATGAAGCCGGAAATGTATTGATAGATCAATTGAGAAACCGCTGTGTTCTGACAAACCACGATGAAACAAGGTGGGATCCCCATCCCTTCCTCTTCCCATTTTTCATAGGTCTTTTCATAATGGTCATAAAGGGCTTCCAGGGCCGAGATCAAAGGAGGGGGAAGCGATAGCGGATCCAGTTCCTTCGCTTTACTACGTCCACTTTTGGGAAGGCTATAGTTGTTCTCCTTCAGATGGTTCCATAGATCACGGTAAACCGGCATCTCTTCCCGGCTGATGTGATTATCCGAAACCGGAACCCGGGGAAGCTTCACGATACCGCACTCGATGGCGTCCATAAGGGAAAAATCGCTCATTACCCACGGGAAGATCGTTCCCTCCACATATCCGGAACCTCTAAGGAAAAACGGCGTAGCACTCAGGTCGAATACCGTTTGGATGTCGAGGTGATTCGTAACGGTTTTCAAACCGTTTATCCATAGACGAGCTGCTTCCTGGTTCTTCTTGACTTCCTCCTTTTCCTCTCTTGTGATCTTTTCCTCTTCACTTTCAGGTTTTTCTTGATAACAATGGTGCGCTTCATCGTTCAAGACCATGACCCTTTTCATGCCCATCAATTCCGGCATGATACGTTGAAGCATTTCACCCTCGGACTCCTGGGTATCAAGATCGGGCCCCCTACCTTTCAAAAGAGCTCTTCCTCCTTTACTCAGCTCCATTTTTTCCCTGGGCTTGAAGGCATGGTAATTCGTGATCACGATACGGGCCTGATGAAGGTCCTCCATCATATCATTGGGCACCAACTCCCGGCTCTTGTAATAGCTATAGGGGTCGTTCGGTTTCAGGACGTTCAACCGATCCTTAATGGTAATCCCAGGAGTTACTACGAGGAACCCTTTGGTGAACCGATTACTTGTCGGCCTTCGAACCGCATTGATCACCTGCCAAGCGATGATCATGGACATGACCGTGGTCTTACCTGCACCCGTGGCAAGTTTCAGGGCAATGCGAAATAAACCAGGGTTAGCCTCATCATTGGCCTTTTTAATATGCTCGATGAACTGCTTGCCTTCCTTGGTCTTGGGAGCGACCTCCGTTAGCCAAATAGCTGTTTCCGCTGCCTCGATCTGACAGAAAAAAGGCCGGAAACCACTGAATTCATGCTCCCGCCAATGCTGGAGCAAACGGGCCGTATCCGGCGTTACGTTCCATTTGGCCGGGTCTGGGATCTTGCGCCATTTGTCAACAAGTTCTCGTAGCTTGTTGATGTAGGCCGTGGTATCTTCATAAACCTTCTCCTCAGAGGACAATCCCTTTCCATCACCGTAAAGAAGTTCTTTTTGTTGACCTTTTCCGGTCCTTTTCTTGGGCTTAGGGATCGGGGTAATGAATTCGGCAGGGCGCCGCTTCTTTAATTCTGTTCCGGTAGGTTGGCCATTCTCATCAAGTTCCCAATGACGATCGGGATATTCGTAGGGGGAATTGAGGATGGGGTGTTCGAAGAATTTATTGCTCATGCTTTATACGGAAATTTCCGAGTTGTTATTCTTAACCTGAGCTTTGACATAATCAATATATTTTTTGGGAACATCAGCTTTTTTCAGTCCCTTGAGGATATGATCCACATACTCATTATTTGTCTTGATTCCCTCCAAATCACGTTTTTCAGGTCTCCCAACAAAAGTGACTGCTTTTCCTAAGATCTCTCCTTCATCGGCTGAAACCAACTCAACCTCTACCCATCTATAATTTCCCCCTTCTATTCCTTGAAGAGTTTTATTCCTTGTTTTATTAAGGTCGGTGAAAATCCTTTCCAATGGAATTTCATATAACACTCCCCAGATCTGCCTTGAACCATTTTCCAGTAAATCCGCTGCAGCACAATTATTTCCTTGACTCCAGAGGGTGAAATCAAGGTCGAAATTTTCTACTGTTTTAGCTATTCCTTTCTTTTGAGCGGCTCCATTCAGTCGCTTTTTTCCGTTCAATCGTTCTTCAGATGCGTTGGAGCCGAATTGGAAGACGAGGGACATAAAGATTTCTATTGATCAGAGAAGGATACTTCTCCAAATCTAAAAAAATCCTCCACCCATACCGGACGCCAACCCCTCCAAGATCCCCGATCGGTCGGAAATCGAGAACAACAGGCGGTTCTTGTTCTCAAGGGTTGCAGGAATCGAGTTATGGGGTTGGGGAAGGGGAGGTGAGACCACCCCACGGTGGTTGCGACTCGATCCTGTTCAAAAAAGGGTGTCATTTTTATTGCTTTCGATCCTTGTTGCCGCCTTTGCCTTTTTGCTTCAAATGCTTCACCTCCTTATCGAAATCGCTCTCATAATGGCGGTCCTGGACCTTACGGAATTTATCGAACTCCTTGCTGGCGAGTTCCCTGGCCACTTGTTGGGAAACCTTGCCGGCGTCCTGGAGGATCTCATATTCATTGAATTCGAGAAAGGTATCCAGCTTATCCACCCAGTCCTTCATCTTCATGGGGATCTGTCGTTCGGCCATGTTCTCCGCATAGTCAAGATACATGGTCACGATCCTGTTCAAGGCTTTTAACTCATCCTCCTCGAGATAATTCTTGGCTACCTCCGTATCGCTTTTCAGGATCTTGCCATCCGGAGCATGCTTCCAGGTTTTCAATCCCATATTAGGTTTCGACGCATCTGCCCGTTCACGGATCAGTTCCGCGGCGGTTTTCCCGGTGATCGCCCAGTGGAGTTTGTTCTGCACCTTCTTGAAGAACGCCTGCGTCAGGTCGGCTTGTGGGTTGTAGTCGATGCTACATTGGGCATAGATGTCTGTGATCTTCTGATAGAATCGCCGCTCGCTGGCCCTTATCTCCCTGATCCGCTCGAGGAGTTCCTCGAAATAGTCTTTCCCAAAGCGTTCCCCTTGCTTTAGCCGGTCATCATCGAGCACGAAGCCTTTCCGGATGTACTCCTTCAATACCCCAGTGGCCCATTTCCGGAATTGGGTGGCTTCATAGCTATTCACCCGGTAACCCACGGCGATGATGGCATCGAGGTTATAGCAAGTGATATCCCTCGCAACCTCCCTTTGGCCCTCATTTTGAACTGTTCGAAATTTTCGAACGGTTCCCTCCTCGTCCAATTCTCCACTTTCATACACTTCCTTCAAATGATAATTGATGGTGGATTTTCCCACATTGAACAACGCCCCCATCTTCTTCTGGCTCAACCAAAAGGTCTCATCCTCGAAATAGACCTCCACACGGACGTGTCCTTGCGGGTCGGTATACAATATGATATCGGAGCGTTCTTCCATGGCTATTTCCTTATTCTTTCATAATAGGTCTATCGAATGAAAATAATGCTTCTTCCTGGAATTGATCGATGAAACCCTCAAGCGAACATCGTGGCGGGGTTGGCTGGGAGATCGGAAATGGCATATGGGAAGGGAGGATGCCCCCTCTTGTTCTTATTCTTGATCCTATTCTTATCCCCCTGGGCCGGAGAAAAGTTGATCCGCCATGCCGATGGGGTAAGGAGAGGAAGCACCTGCCCGCGGTGGCTTCGGTTCCTTTCCTATGCCAGCCCACGGTGGTTTCGACTCCCTGTATCCTACCGGCAGGCAGGCGCTCAACCAGCTCTTCGCTAATGGCCAGTGGCTCCCCTCCTCACTGTTCACTGCTTACTGTTCACCCCTCAACGCTCGTAGCATCAACGAGACCCTCTGGCATGGTTTGATAGCAGCATCAACGAGACCCTTCGGCTTCGCTCAGGGTGACGGGATGTAAGGAAACGATACGCGGATCAGCCAGCCCTTCGCTGGTCGCTATTCAGGTTTCGACCCCCTTCCTATGCCCACCCACGGTGGTTTCGACTCCGCTCAACCACCAGCCCGGCTCCGCTCAGCCAGCTCTATTCGCAATTCGCCCTTCACCGATCGCTCACCCCGTAGCATCAACGAGATTCTTCACCCTCTCCTTCACTCCAGCCTCGCTATGAGGGTTCAGAATGACGGGACGTAAGGAAAGATGTGCGTATCAGCCAGCCCTTCGCTGGTCGCTCTTCAGGCTTCGACTCCCTTCTTATGCCAGCCCACGGTGGTTTCGACTCCGCTCAACCACCAGCCCGGCTCCGCTCAGCTCCCTCTTCGCTAGTGGCTAGTGGCCAATGGCTCACCCTCCCTGTTTTGAGGTCTGACATGCCACCATACCTTAAAATAAGGTAATTTTTGAGGTTTGCTTGTTTTTTCCCTTATTTTTGAGGTCTGACCCTTTAACAAACCTTAATGACAGCCCATAATTAATGTCCCCCTCAGCTTATCGCATCAACCCGGACCGGAACCAGCCCTGGAATGAACTTCCCTTGCTACCGATCGATCGGGAGCTTTATTATACGATGGAAGTGGTTGAACAGTTGGGCAATACGAAAGCCGCTCTGGCCCGATTGCAAGGTCGTGGAGCTGCCATTCCCAACCAGGGGGTATTGATCAATACCATCAGCCTTCAAGAAGCAAAAGCTTCCAGTGCCATTGAGAATATTTTCACAACGGACGATGAACTTTACAAAGCTTATAGTGAGCAAGGGTCTGACCTCCCTGCTCAGGAAGCCCCCAAAGAAGTCTTGAAATACCGGGAAGCATTATGGGCCGGACAAGAGGACCTGGAAAACAAAGATCGCTTTGACAAGGATTATTTCATCCAACTTTATCAGGAGATCAAAGAGACTTCCGAAGGAATACGGCCTGAGATCTCACGAACGAATATCAAACAAAGCGGTTCCGGGCCCAATGCAGGATCGGTCGTTTATACACCGCCACGGGGAAAGAAGGTCATCGAAGAAAAACTGGACAACCTGATCGCCTTCATCAATGATGATGAGACCTGCCCGGAAGATCCCCTTTTAAAAATGGCCATCGCTCATTATCAATTCGAAGCCATCCACCCTTTTCGCGATGGGAATGGAAGGGTCGGAAGGATCTTCAATATCAATTACCTCACTTTTCAGGGATTGTTGGAACTTCCCATCCTGTCCCTGAGCCGGTATATCATCGAACATAAGGAGGAGTATTATGACCTCCTGGCAGGCGTTTCTCAGCGAGGGAACTGGAAAGACTGGATCATTTACATGCTAAAAGCAGTTGAAACAACTTCCAACCTCACTTACGGGAAGGTCAATGACATCATTGAGGCCAAAGAAACGATCCAACGAACCATCGAACAGGAAACGGACCTCCGTTTGCCTGGACAATTGACGGACCTGCTTTTCCATCAACCTTTCACAAAGGTGAAGCACTTGGTGGAGAACAACTTATATGCAGAGAATACAGCAAGGAAATACCTCCATAAGCTTTGTGAAATGGAAATCTTGGAAAAACGCAACCTCCAGGGGAAGGATTATTTCCTTAATCTGGAACTGTATCGTATCCTGAGTCAATGAGCACGGGGGTTCCGGCTCCCTTCCTATTCCAACCCACGGTGGTTTCGACTCCGCTCAACCACCCTTTCCGGCTCCCTCCCCACGGCAGGAAGGCGCTCAGCCAGCTCTTCGCTAATGGCTAGTGGCCAGTGGCTCCCCTCCTTACTGTTCACTGCTTACTGTTCACCCCTCAACGCTCGTAGCATCAACGAGACCCTTCGGCTTCGCCATTAGTTTTATCCAAGTATATTG
>CAZAYA010000107.1:0-5596 GCA_964489175.1 uncultured Flavobacteriales bacterium
AACAACTGAAGACCGACTGGGAAGAAAAGATCCGGTACCTTTTGATCCCAAAGGATCCCGAGGACCAGAAGAACGTGATCATGGAGGTCCGGTCGGGGACAGGAGGAGATGAAGCCAGCCTGTTCGCCGGGGACCTTTTCCGCATGTACAGCCGGTATATAGATGGGAAAAAGGGGTGGAGCATGGAAGTCATCAAGAGTACCGAAGGGACTGCCGGAGGTTTTAAGGAGGTCATCTTTCGGGTGACCGGGGATGATGTTTACGGTCAGCTTAAATATGAATCAGGGGTTCATCGCGTTCAGCGGGTGCCGGAAACGGAATCCCAGGGAAGGGTCCATACTTCGGCCGCCTCCATTGCAGTGTTGCCCGAGGCGGAAAAAGTTGATGTGGATGTTGATACCAGTGATATCCGGAAAGAGACCTTCCGGGCATCCGGGGCAGGAGGGCAGCATGTGAACAAGACCGAATCCGCGGTTCGATTGACCCACGTTCCCACCGGTATAGTGGTGGAATGCCAGGAGGGGCGGTCCCAGTTGAAGAATTACAACATCGCTCTCGACGTTTTACGGACCCGCTTGTATGAAAAGGAGTACAAGAAGAAAATGGAAGAGCGGGCGGCACAGCGGAAGACCATGGTCTCGACCGGCGATCGCTCTGCCAAGATCCGAACCTATAACTTTCCTCAGGGAAGGGTGACCGATCACCGGATCAACCTTTCCCTGCACGATCTGGACAATATTTTGAACGGAGATGTCCAGCCACTGATCGATCAGTTGCAGATGGCTGAGAATGCTGAAAAATTAAAAAGTGAAGGGTTGGAGGATGCCGGAACATGACCAGCCTGAAAAGACACATGAGATATTGGTGTAAAACATGATCTATGATCGGTGCAGTCCGTTCAGGGCTGCTCCATCGCTCTTGATACTTTGTACCTGGTACTTGGTATTTTGGCGTGTTACTTTTCGATAATGAACCGAGCGATCCTTATACAAACCATCCGGGAGAAAAGAAGTTTCCTTTGCGTTGGATTGGACCCCGATCCAGAGCGAATGCCCCGGCATCTCAAGGAACAAGGACCGGAAGGGGTGGTGGCCTTCAACAAAGCCATCATCGATGCTACCCGGGACCATTGTGTGGCCTATAAGCCTAACCTGGCGTTTTATGAATGCTGGGGCAGTGAAGGCTGGGGTATCTTACAAAAGACCATTGACCATATCCCGGAAGGTTTTTTCGTGATCGCCGATGCCAAACGGGGTGATATCGGGAATACTTCGAATTTCTACGCCCAGGCTTTCTTCGATCAACTGGGGGTGGATGCCCTGACCGTTGCTCCTTATATGGGGCATGATAGTATACTGCCTTTTTTGCAGCATGAAGGAAAATGGGTGATCATGCTTGCGCTCACCTCCAACGAAGGAGCTCTGGATTTCCAATTCCTTCGTCTTGAGGTTAGCAAGAAAAAATTGTACGAGAGGGTTATAGAAAAAGGTATGGAATGGGGGAACAATGCCAATCTGATGTTCGTGGTCGGTGCCACACAATCCACGACCCTTTCCAATGTCAGGCAGATGGCTCCCGATCATTTCTTGCTTGTCCCCGGTGTGGGAGCCCAGGGAGGGAGCCTGGAGGAAGTAGCTGAATTGGGTCTGACCGATGAATGCGGGCTTTTGGTCAATTCCTCCCGGCAGATCCTTTATGCCGGGAATGGAGAACAATTCGCTCAGGAGGCGCAAAAAACGGCTTCTGGTCTGCATTCCAAGATGGAGAAATTACTGGAGAACAAAGGCATTGTCTCGTCCCGATGACCTCTTAGATTTACCCGTTAAAAGGGTAAAACGTGGCCAAAGAGGCATTTCTGCATTACATCTGGCAATTCCAGCGATTTCATGCTCAAGGAGCAAGAACAACTGATGGTCGCCCGGTGAACGTTATCCGACAGGGGATACCTCACCAGGATAGTGGACCGGACTTCCAAAATGCCCGGGTACGGATCGCGGATACGCTATGGGCGGGTAATGTCGAGATCCATACCCGAAGTTCGGAATGGGATGCCCATGGTCATCAGCATGATCCTGCCTTTAATACGGTGATCCTTCACGTGGTGGGGAAGCATGACAGGGAGGTTTTTACTCACCGGGGATGGTCCTTACCTACGCTGGAGCTCGGGGAGCGGATCCCACCTTCACTTTGGCGCAATTATCACCGGTTGATGGTTTCCCGGAAATGGGTGCCTTGTGAAGGGCAACTGGTATCGGTCCGTAAGCTGACGTGGGACCATTGGCTGGACCGGTTGCTCATCGAACGTCTTCAGGATAAAGTGAAGCGCATCGAGCTGTTGGTGACCGGCGCGAAAGGAGACCAGGAAGAAGCGTTCTACCGTTTGCTCGCCCGGCATTTCGGGGGGAAAGTCAATGCCGATCCTTTTGAGCGGCTGGCCACGCGAACGCCTTTGACTTTCCTGGCCCGGCACCGGGATCGTTTATTCCAGCTGGAGGCTATACTGTTCGGTCAGGCTGGTTTCCTTGAGGGGGAGTTCGATGAAGCTTACCCTACCGCTCTTCAAAAGGAATATCTTCATTTGAAGCGAAAAGGAAGGCTGCGGGGACTGGATCGTTCCGTTTGGAAATTCCTGCGCCTCCGCCCGGCGAATTTCCCTACCGTTCGTTTGGCCCAGTTCGCCATGCTGGTCCACCGGGAAACGGCTTTGTTCTCCAGGGTCATGGAAACTTCGGGGACCGATGCTCTTTTCGACTTGTTCCGACCTGGGACCAGCCACTACTGGGAGAGTCATTACGTTTTCGGGAAAACATCTTCTTTCTGCCCAAAGTCCCTGGGAAGGGAAACAGCTCGGAGGTTGGTCATCAATGTGGTAGTACCTTTTCTGTTCTTTCACGGCTACAGAGAGGGAAAAGTATACCACCGGGAAAAGGCACTTGCTTTCCTGGAGGAGTTGCGGGG
Source organism: uncultured Flavobacteriales bacterium (assembly GCA_964489175.1). GTDB lineage: Bacteria > Bacteroidota > Bacteroidia > Flavobacteriales_D > CAYVSK01 > CAZAYA01. Next base: position 2,959 of record CAZAYA010000107.1, read on the forward strand.
AGAGAATGATCGTATCATTCGAAAATGGAAAGAGCTCGGTATTCCGGTTGGTAATGCTTACCGGTCACAGGCACTCTTGCAATTGAAACAGCATCATTGTTCCGCGAAAAAATGTTTAACTTGCCCTATTGGAGAGCAATTATTAAATCGCTCCGGCCATGGTCCAGAGGATATTTGACCTTTTCGAAAGACATGCCTTCGGGGTGTGTAACTGGTGGGGAGAAAAACTGGGGATCAACTCCCAGAAGATCCGCCTGTTCTTCATTTACCTTTCTTTTCTGACCTTGGGTTCTCCTCTTATTATTTATCTCATCATGGCTTTTGTCTTGGAACACAAAGACTTTTTCAAGTTCCGTTTCCCCAGGAAAAGGAAGACCATTTGGGAACTTTGACTTCTTTACCCCGGACGAACCTTGTTGATCGTTAAAGCTTAAGCGAAGGAAGGTGTATTGGTGGTTCTTCAGATTATTCTCCAAGGTATATTATACACTGGGTCTGCTGGGGTTGATCACCCTGATCGGTACGCTCGGATTCTATTACCTCGAGGAGTTTTCCTTGTTGGAATCCGTCTACATGACCACCATAACCGTATCCACAGTAGGATTCAAAGAGGTTAGGGAATTGTCCGATGAAGGTCGGCTTTTCACAGTCTTTTTGATCGTCTCCAGTTTTGGTATTTTCGCCTATGCGGTCACTTCTCTCACAAGTTATTTACTGGATGGTGAATACAGAAAACTCCTTCGCCTCTTCAAGATAAGTAAAATGATCGAAAAACTCAACGACCACATTGTCGTGTGTGGTTATGGTCGGGTGGGGAAAGAGGTTATCTCCGAGCTTTCCTTTCACAGGCAGCCGTTCGTAGTGGTGGAACAGGATCCCAAGGCTGTGGAAGAACTCAGGGAACAAGGAGATATCCCATACATCCAGGGTGATGCTACGGTGGATCAAAATCTGCTGAATGCTGGTTTGGACAGGGCCAAGGCTTTGATCACTTCCTTACCCAACGATGCGGATAATGTTTACGTGGTCCTCAGTGCGAAAGAAATGGTCCCTTCCATCAAGATCATTTGCCGGGCTTCGAACAGCCGGTCAGTAAAGAAGCTGCGAACTGCAGGTGCTACCAATGTGATCATGCCGGATAGTGTGGGAGGGGCGCACATGGCTTCTTTGGTCATGACCCCTGACCTGATCGAATTCCTCGATCATATTTCCATCAAAGGAAAGGTGGAGGCCAATTTGGAATCGATCCAGCTCCAGGCGATCCAAGAAGACATGGCCTTTCACACTATCCGCGATCTGGAAACCCGGAACCGTACCGGCTGTAACATCCTGGGTGTAAAGACCGAAGAAGGGGAGTTCATTGTCAATCCCTCACCAGAGACCATTATCTCCAACGGTTCTCAGCTATTCGTACTCGGTGAGCCCGACCAGGTGCGTAAGCTTCGTCAGCTCTTCGAAACATCCTGAGTTAGTCCCGGTAGCCCTTCCATTGTTCGGGGGAAATGATTTCTTTTGCAGGGAAAGCTGTCCATCATGGAGATTCCTGTGCTCACCGATATAGTTATTATTCTGAGTCTTGCTATCGTTGTGCTTTGGGTGTTCGACAAGGCCAGACTCCCCAATATTCTGGGTTTTTTGGTGACCGGAGCTATTGCTGGTCCGCATGCCCTCAGTCTTGTTAGTGCAGTACACGAAGTGGAAATGATGGCGGAGATCGGTGTGGTCCTCCTCATGTTCGTGATCGGGATCGAGACTTCTCTTAAGGAGTTGCGCCGGCTTGGCCGGCTCATTTTCTTTGGTGGGGGAGGTCAGGTAGTGTTGGCCACGCTATGTGTGGGAGGTATCTCCCTGGGATTCGGATTCCCCTGGGAGGAGGCTGTTTTCTTTGGATTTTTGTTCTCCCTGAGCAGTACTGCTATTGTACTTCAGTTGCTGCAGAAAAAAAATGAACTCGACAGTCCTCACGGAAAGACCATGCTTTCCGTGCTTATCTTCCAGGATATCATCGTGGTGCCGATGATGTTGCTTGTTCCTTATCTGGCTGGATATACAGGGGAAGGAGGAGGGGGCTGGGGCCTGGTTTGGAAGACGCTGGTGGTGATCGGTAGTGTATTGCTTGGTGCCAAATACATTGTTCCTTTTCTTCTCCGACAGGTTGTTAAAGCCCAGAGCCGGGAGTTGTTCCTGATCACGATTGTCGTTGTTTGTTTTGCTGTGGGATGGCTGACCTCCGCTGCAGGCTTGTCCATAGCTTTGGGGGCTTTTCTGGCAGGAATGGTCATATCCGAATCGGAATACAGCCATCAAGCCATGGCCCATGTCAAGCCTTTTTATGAATTGTTCTCCAGTTTTTTCTTTGTTTCCGTCGGCATGCTCCTCAATGTTCGCTTTTTGGTCGAGCATCCTGTGGAGATCTTGCTCCTGGTGGCAGGGACGGTTCTGTTGAAGACCATCGTGGTTTCTGTAGCTTCTTTCCTGGTTCGGGTACCTTTTCGGACAGTAGTGATCGTGGGGATGGGGCTTTCCCAGGTTGGGGAGTTCTCTTTTATCCTGGCGAAGGAAGGAATGGAATTCGCTCTGATGGAGGAGGAGCTTTACCAGTATTTTCTTTCCGTATCCGTTGTTACCATGGGACTTA
>CAZAYA010000107.1:5606-8931 GCA_964489175.1 uncultured Flavobacteriales bacterium
CTCCTTTTTTGCTGAAGGGAGGGCATTGGTTGTCCGGTCGGATCATGGGTACCCCTTTCACAAGGAACATGATGGAACGGCCCTTTCGGGATAGTAAGGTCACAGAAGAAGAAACAGAGAGGTTGGAGAATCATCTGGTGATCATAGGATTCGGATTGAACGGGCGGAATCTGGCCCGGGTAGCAAAGGATGCTGGGATCCCTTACAGGATCGTTGAAGTGAATGCCAATACTGTCCAACAGGAACGCGATAAGGGAGAGCCTATCATTTACGGGGATGCGGTCCACGAGGAAGTTCTCCGGCATTTGTATGTGAAAAAGGCCCGGGTGGTGGCCATCGCCATTTCCGATCCGGTGAGCACCCGGCGGATCGTTACCAATCTGAAAAGGTTCGCTCCTGGTGTACATGTCATCGTCCGAACCCGTTACGTGAAAGAAGTGGATGAGCTGTACCGGTTGGGGGCTAATGAGGTGATTCCCGAGGAGTTCGAGACATCCGTCGAGATCTTTTCGCGTGTATTGTCCCATTATTTGGTCCCACAGAACGAGATCTTCAAGGTGATCCGGCAGGTTCGCGCCGACACTTATGGCATGCTCCGGGAACCATCACCTCAGTCCGGTATTGCCCTGAAAATGGACCAGTATCTGGATGGTATGGAAGTGATGGCTCTCAAGGCTTCGGAAAATTCTCCATGGGTGGGGGAAACATTGGGGGAGTTACAGTTGCGGGGGCGGTATGGAGTGACCCTGTTGGCCATGGAGTTACCGGATGGTGAAGTGCTCACCCAATTGTCCGGAGCCACCCGGATCCAAAAAGGAGCCCGAATGATCTTCCTGGGGGGAAGAGAGGAGTTGCAGTATATTCAGGATCAATTTCAGGATACATGAAGGTATTGATAACAGGTTCGAATGGTTTGCTGGGACAAAAACTCGTTCTCCAGGGGATCAGGAAAAAAGCAGTGGAGATCATTGCTACCTCCCGGGGGGAGAACAGGCTTCTTCGGCAAGAAGGTTATGTGTTCGAATCCATGGACATTACTGATAAGGAACAGGTACAGAAAGTCGTTCAGCGGCATGCTCCAGATGCTATTATTAATACGGCTGCCATGACCCAGGTGGATCAATGTGAAGAAGACCGAGAGGCTTGCTGGAAGATGAACGTGGAAGGGGTGGAACACTTGGTGGAAGTTTGCCGGGAAGCCGGCATCCATCTGGTGCACCTTTCGACCGATTTTATTTTTGACGGTAGTAATGGCCCTTACCGGGAAGAAGATGAACCTGCCCCCCTCAGCCATTATGGTCGCTCCAAGTTGCGGGCAGAGGAGGTGATCCGGGAAGGCGGTCTTACTTCATGGGCGATCGTTCGGACCGTCCTCATATATGGGGTTTTGCCTGATATGAGCCGTTCGAACATTGTACTATGGGCCAAAGGAGCATTGGAGAAAGGAGATCCGATGAAGGTGGTGGATGACCAGTATCGTTCCCCGACCCTGGCAGAAGACCTGGCCTGGGCTTGCCTGAAGGTTGCCAGGGAAAAACATTCTGGTATTTACCATATTGCCGGTCCGGAGACCATGAGCATCATGGATCTGGTTCGGGAAGTAGCGGCCTTTTTTCAATTGGATCCTTCTCCGATCGAAGTCGTTTCTACTGCTGAACTGGCTCAAAAAGCTGTCCGGCCGCCCGGGACCGGCTTTGTTCTGGACAAGGCCCGGGAGGAACTGGGGTACGATCCTCATGCATTCCGGGAAGGATTGGCCGTGGTTGCCGATCAGCTGGAAAAGAGATCGGAATAGCCTGAAAGGCTGTGCTCAATGCCTTTTTGAAATAGGGAAAAATTTCCCATTTTTGCCAGTCTCCGAACCAAGCCTTGCATCATCATGATCCGTACGCTCGCTGCAGTAGTTGCCTTTTTCGGTATGGTCAGCAGCACTTTTGCTGCTTTTGATGCGACCATTGAAGGGAAGGATACGACCCGAAAGCCGAACGACGCCTGGGCAGTGGTGAGTGTAAAAGGAGGGCAGCCTCCTTACCAATACAAATGGAGTAATCAAAGTACCCCTCTTAGTGCTAGTAAAAGTGAAGGACTGGCAGAAGGACGGGAATTCTCGGTATGGGTGACCGATGCTGCCGGGGACTCTGTAAAGGCCACTGGTTATATCGAAACCAACTCCCTGAGCGAACAGCTCAATGCCGTCTTTGTTCCGGTCGTGAATAGCATCAGTAAGGTGCTGTTCTGGGATCCTTTCTCCGCTATCGGGATCTATGACCCGGTCATTTATACGGATGAGTATCTGGTAAGATCTCCTGGTGCCCAGGATACGGCCGTCAAGACCATCACTTTGGATAAATGGCTGGCCGACGACCAGGCAAAGGTGGAGAAGGGTACCCCCCTGGCCGTGGTTTCCCTAGACGGAAAAAAGGATACGGTCGATGCAGCTTATGCCGGAACGGTCGTGCAAAACGTGCAGCAAGGAGAATCCCTGAGTGATGCCGTGGATAGGAAAGACCTTCGGAAAAAGAATACTGAGCTCTGTACCATTACTTTCCAGGGATCCATTCCTCTCCTTCATCCTAACGGGGATAAGCAAACGAAGACCATTCCTTTTATCGTGATCTGGCTTGTTTTCGGGGCCATTTTCTTCACCCTGAAGATGAATTTCATCAACTTCAGGGGGGTCAGGCATGCCATGGATCTGGTCAAAGGGAAGTACGATAAGCCGAATGAACCCGGAGAGGTGTCTCATTTCCAGGCGCTTACTACCGCCCTTTCTGCGACTGTGGGGCTGGGGAATATTGCAGGAGTGGCTGTAGCCATATCGCTTGGAGGGCCAGGAGCAACCTTTTGGATGATCGTAGCGGGCTTGTTCGGAATGACGAGTAAGTTCACGGAATGTGCGTTGGGGGTCAAGTACCGGGATGTACACGAGGATGGTTCCGTTTCCGGGGGACCGATGTATTATCTTAGAAAAGGCCTTTCCAAAAAGAACCTGGGAGGCCTTGGCAAAGGCCTGGCGATCTTGTTCACGATCTTGGCCATCGGGGCTTCCTTCGGAGGGGGGAATATGTTCCAGGCCAACCAGGCCATTGCTCAGGTTTCCGGGCAGTTCGATGTGGTCAGTGAGTACCGGGCACTGGCTGGAATGGTTTTGGCTGTTCTGGTCGCTGTGGTGATCATCGGTGGGATCAAGAGCATTGCCCGGGTCACTGACAAGGTCGTCCCGATCATGGTCAGCATCTACGTGATCTTCGCGGTCATTATTATCGGTTTGAACATCGATCAGGTTGGAGCAGCTTTCGGGGCGATCTTCCAGGGAGCCTTCAAT
>CAZAYA010000108.1:0-4043 GCA_964489175.1 uncultured Flavobacteriales bacterium
TTACAGGGCTTTTCGTATGACAGCCGGACCTTCAAAGAGGATGTTACCTGGAAGGAACGGTCACGGAGCAAGGAAGCGGAACCCCTGTTCGTGATGCAGAAATACGGGTTTCAGGGAGTAATGTCATCGAACATACGGACCTTACAGGGGAATATGCAGCAGGGATCGGAACTCCCGGGCAATACGATGTGGTGGTCGACCACCCCACTTATTTCGCCGATACGCTGAAGGATGTCCCCTTAGCACGAGATTCGTTGACCCTTCACGATGTTCAATTGGTACCAAGGCCTTCTTTTTCTTTTTCGGGAAAAGTGCTGGAAAATGATAGCATTACTCCGGTACAGGACGTTTCGGTCACTTTGTCGGGGGATGACCTTGAGTTTTCCCGGACAACTGATGCCAACGGGCGATTCTCAGTCGCCCAGATGTACAGTGGAAAATATGCTGTTACCCTGGGACTGTGGGGGTATCGCTCTCCCTGCCCTGATTCTATGATCATCGACTCCACCCTGGCTTCCCCGGTCTTCTACCTGGAAAAGGGATATGCTGATGATTTTTCCTCGAACCTGGGGTGGACTTTCAACGCCAATGTGGCCCAGGGGAAATGGGAGAGAGGCGTCCCTCTTCCAACAGATTACCAGGGGGATCCTTTGAACCCTTCAACGGATGCGCCTGGAGATTGCGGGGAAAAGGCCTTTGTGACCGGCAATTCCGGGACTTATGTGAACGATGACGATGTAAATGGTCGTGTGCTTCTTCGTTCTCCCTTTTTCGATGCTACGAGCTACCAGAATCCACTGGTCGCTTACCACCGTTGGTTCGTTTCTTTAGGAAGTGACGGAACGGGAGATGACACCCTCTTCGTAATACTGGACAATGGCAGCAAGGCCGTCCGGGCTGACACCATCACTGGCAACAACCCCGATTGGACCCCGGACAGCCTGTTGATCGGGAGCTACATTGTCCCCACGGCCACGATGCAGGTAACCTTTATGACCGAGGATGTTGGTGGGCCTCATGTAGTGGAAGCCGGGGTGGACCGGTTCGAAGTAAAAGAAGCTATGAATACCGGTATAGCAAGGTTCGATAAGGGGAAAAGTCCTTTGCGGGTCTTTCCACAACCAGCACACCATCGGTTAAACGTCAGGATCCCCGATGCATTACGGTCCGGAGGGAGAGTTGTGCTATACGACCTCATGGGGAAGCCCCTTCTTCAACACCCTATAAGACCAAATGTGCAGGATCAAAGCCTTTCGCTTAATGAAATTCCTTCAGGCACTTATTACCTTGTATTGCAAGGGGAGAAGGGGGGGCGTCGCTCAGTACCGGTCACGGTAATGCAGCCCTGAATTCCGTGAAAGAACAGCACAAAAAAACCGCTCCGCATTTTAACGGAACGGTTTTTCTGTTTTTCTGTTCGAGGAACTGGTTCAGGAACTGCTGCTTTCCTCTGAGGAATTATCGTCATCGCTGCTCTTGGTCTGCTCCTGTTGTTCTTCTTGTTCTTCCTGTTTCTTCTTGGAAGAAGAGGAAGTGGCTTTTTTCTTGGCCTTGGAGACTTTAACAGTGACCTCCTGCTTGTCCTTGTCAAGTCCGATCTTCAGCTCCGATCCATCTTCCAGCTTATTCTGGATGATCTTTTCGGACAAGGGGTCCTCGATGTATCGTTGGATAGCCCTTTTAAGTGGTCGGGCTCCGAATTTATCGTCGTAGCCTTTGTCTACGATGAAGTCCTTGGCATCTTTACTGACATTGATATTGAAGCCAAGTTCATGGACCCGCTCAAAGAGCTTCTTGAGTTCGATATCGATGATCTTGTGAATATGTTCGCGCTGAAGGCTGTTGAAAAGGATCACATCATCGATACGGTTCAGGAATTCGGGGGCAAAGGATTTTTTCAACGCTTTTTCGACCACGCTTTTCTTGTGGGCATCAGCGCTTTCCACTTTCGCCTGGGTGTCGAAACCGACCCCCATTCCAAAGTCCTGCAGGTCCCGGGAACCAAGGTTTGATGTCATGATGATGATCGTATTCCTGAAATCGATCCGACGGCCCAGACTATCGGTGATGTAACCATCATCAAGGGCCTGCAGCAACAAGCTGAACACATCATGGTGTGCTTTTTCGATCTCATCGAGCAATATGATGGAGTAAGGGCGACGCCGGACTTTTTCGGTCAACTGCCCCCCTTCTTCGTAACCGATATAGCCGGGAGGCGCTCCCACGAGACGAGAAACGGCGAATTTCTCCATATACTCGCTCATATCGATCCGGATGAGCGCATCCTCACTATCGAACATGTTAATGGCCAGTTCCTTGGCTAGCTGGGTCTTTCCTACGCCGGTCGGACCAAGGAAAATGAAAGAACCGATCGGTTTGTTGGGATCTTTCAGGCCAGCACGGTTCCGCTGAATAGCCTTGACCACTTTCTGGATGGCCTCTTCCTGACCAATGACCTGCCCTTTGAGGTCATCTTCCATACGCATGAGCCGACCGCTTTCTTTCTCCGCGATACGTTGCACCGGTATACCGGTCATCATAGAGATCACCTCAGCTACAGCTTCGGCATCAACGGTTTCACGATGTTGCTTGGCTTCCTCTTCCCAACGCTTTTTAGCATCCTCGAGTTTGTCCAGCAACTGCCGTTCATTATCGCGAAGCTTGGCAGCCTCTTCGTATTTCTGGCTGCGGACCACCTGATTCTTCTTCTCTTTGATCTCCTCGATCTCTTTTTCCGCTTCCAGGATCTCCTTGGGTACGTTAATATTGGTGATGTGCACGCGAGAGCCGGATTCATCCATGGCATCGATGGCCTTGTCCGGCAAATACCTTTCAGGAAGGTAGCGACTGGTCATTTTCACGCAGGCTTCGATGGCCTCATCCGTGAAATTGACATTATGGTGGTCTTCGTATTTACTTTTGATATTGTTGAGGATCTCGATGGTTTCATCGATGGTGGTCGGGTCGACCAATACTTTTTGAAAGCGGCGATCGAGGGCCCCATCCTTCTCGATGTGTTGCCGGTATTCATCCAGGGTAGTGGCTCCGATGCATTGCAGTTCCCCCCGGGCTAAAGCCGGTTTGAACATGTTGGAAGCATCGAGCGAACCAGATGCTCCGCCTGCTCCGACGATGGTATGGATCTCGTCGATGAAGAGGATGATCTCAGGGGATTTTTCGAGTTCGTTCATCACGGCTTTCATCCGTTCCTCGAACTGCCCGCGGTATTTGGTGCCAGCGACCAGTGAGGCCAGGTCCAGCGCTACGATCCTTTTGCTGAAAAGGATCCGGGAGACCTTTCGTTGAATGATCCGGAGCGCCAACCCTTCTGCAATGGCAGATTTACCTACACCGGGTTCTCCGATGAGAATAGGGTTGTTTTTCTTCCGACGACTAAGGATCTGAGAGACCCTTTCGATCTCTTCTTCCCGCCCCACGATAGGGTCGAGTTTGTCGTCCTCGGCCATTTTAGTAAGGTCACGACCAAAGTTGTCCAGCACGGGAGTCTTGGATTTGGACTCTCCCATCTTTTTAGAGCTTCCGCTGAAGCCGCCGCCCCCACTTTCATCATCATCATCGTCATTAGCGGCACTACCGGGGAATTCGGCTTTAGGTTCGTCTGCGTCTGTCAGCATAGTTTCCAGTTCTTCTTTCACGATCTCGTAATCGATACTGTAACGGTTGAGGACACGGGTGGCCACATTATCTTCATTCTTCAGGATGGAAAGGAGCAGATGCTCCGTACCGATCATGCCGCTTTTGAAGAGTTTGGCCTCCAGGTAAGTGATCTTGAGGACTTTTTCAGCTTGCTTCACGAGCGGGATATTACCCATTGCACCGGTTTGTTTGGAGGAGGAAGGGCTGACGGACCGCTCGATCTCTTTTCGCAGTTGTTGCATGTCCATGCCGAGTCTTTTGAGTATCTCGACAGCCATTCCTTCTCCTTCACGAATAATACCAAGCAAAAGGTGCTCAACTCCGATGAAATCATGCCCTAAACGAAGCGCCTCCTCTCTGCTGAAGGTGATAACATCTTTGACCCG
>CAZAYA010000108.1:4053-8778 GCA_964489175.1 uncultured Flavobacteriales bacterium
ATTTCGCTTCCATAAAAAAAGTTTGTCGTCTTCAAAGTTACTTAAAACAGTAACAGCAAAGTCTGCGATCAGGTTCAAGATCAAGGATCACTCCTGATTCTTCAAAAGTAGGAAACATATTGCGGAGCGCTGATTTCCGGACTTTGTTTTATTCACAGTTTTTTGTGCAAAAAAGGGTGGTGAGTGGGGCTGCTGTTACCGTGGGATCCACTACCTTCGGACTATCGTTAGGCATCGGGGTGTCTCCCGCCATTCAAGCCTTTCGGAACCTTTATCAAGATATTGACAAGCATGGCTGAAGAGAACATTATTCCCATTAACATCGAGGAGCAAATGCGGACGGCCTACATCGATTATTCGATGTCGGTTATCGTTTCACGAGCGCTCCCTGATGTTCGGGATGGACTGAAACCGGTGCATCGCCGGGTGCTTTATGGAATGTATGAGCTGGGCGTTCTGTCCAACCGTTCCTATAAGAAATCCGCCCGGATCGTCGGGGAGGTATTGGGTAAATACCACCCGCACGGAGATACTTCCGTTTATGATACCATGGTCCGGATGGCCCAGAGCTGGTCCCTGCGTTATCCGCTTGTGGACGGACAGGGGAACTTCGGCTCCATCGACGGGGATAATCCGGCTGCCATGCGGTACACTGAGGCCCGCCTCCAGAAGATAGCGGAAGAGATGACCTCCGATATCGACAAGGAAACGGTCGATTTCGAGCTCAACTTTGATGACACCCTGCACGAACCCACGGTTCTTCCCGCCAACATCCCGAGCCTTTTGATCAACGGCGCCAGTGGGATCGCTGTGGGAATGGCCACCAACATGCCTCCCCATAACCTTACCGAGGTCATCAATGGTATCATTGCTTTCATCGATAACCGGGAGATCGAGATCCCCGAGTTGATGAAGCATATCACCGCTCCCGATTTCCCGACCGGCGGCATCATCTATGGTTATGAAGGGGTGAAAGAGGCTTTTGAGACCGGGAAAGGGAAGGTCATCATGAGGGCCCGCACCCGGATCGAAGAGCCGGATAATGGGAAGCCTTTTATCATCGTGGATGAGATCCCATACATGGTCAATAAGGCGGATATGATCAAGAAGACCGCCGACATGGTCAACGATGGTAAGATCGATGGGATCTCTGACATCCGGGATGAATCCGACAAACAGGGGCTTCGCATCGTTTACGAGCTTAAGCGTGATGCCATTCCCAATGTCGTGCTCAACAAGCTTTACAAGTATACCCAGCTACAGACCTCCTTCGGGGTGAACAACATCGCCCTGGTCAAAGGTCGGCCGGAGCTATTGGATCTGAAAGGTCTCATCGAAAGGTATGTGGAGCACCGCCATGACGTGGTGGTCCGCCGTACGGAATATGAATTGCGCAAGGCTGAAGAACGGGCGCACGTGCTGGAAGGGTTGCTGGTGGCGATCGACCATCTCGACGAGGTGATCGCCCTGATCCGGGGGTCAAAGACGCCGGATGAGGCCAAAGAAGGGTTGATGGAAAAGTTCGAGCTTTCGGAGATCCAGGCCAAGGCGATCCTCGATATGAGGTTGCAGAAACTGACCGGCCTGGAGCGCGACAAGGTCAAGGAAGAATACAACGAACTGCTCGAAAAGATCAAGCATTACAAGAATGTGCTTTCCGATGAAGGCATGCGGTATGACATCATCAAAAAGGAATTGGTCGCTGTTCGTGATCAATATGGGGATGAGCGCAGGACGGAAGTGGTCTATTCCGCCGAAGAGTTCAGCGTGGAGGATATGATCCCCGACGATACCGTTGTGGTGACCATCTCCCGATTAGGGTACATCAAGCGGACACAATTGGATTCTTACCGGGCGCAGGGAAGAGGAGGGGTCGGTTCCCGTGGGAGCACTACGCGGGACGAGGATTTCCTCGAACACCTGTTCGTGGCCAATAATCACAACTACCTCCTCATTTTCACGGAAAAAGGGAAGTGTTTCTGGATGCGGATCTTCGAGATCCCGGAAGGGACCAAAGCTTCCAAAGGAAGAGCGGTGCAGAACCTGATCAACATCGAACAGGATGACCGCATCATGGCCTATATCAATGTGCCAGACCTGAAGGACGAGGAGTTCATCAACAACCATTACATCGTGATGGCGACCAAGAAAGGGATCATCAAAAAAACCCTTCTGGAAGCATATTCCCGTCCCCGTCAGAACGGGATCAATGCGGTTACGATCCGCGAAGATGACCAACTCCTCGAAGCCAAACTCACTGATGGGACCCAGCAGATCGTACTCGGAGCCCGAAAAGGAAAGGCCATTCGTTTTAATGAGGAAGATGTCAGGTCCATGGGGCGAAACGCAAGTGGAGTGCGTGGGATCACCTTGTCTGATAAAGACGACGAAGTGGTCGGTATGGTAACGATCGAAGGGCCGGAGGCTACCTTGCTGGTCGTTTCCGAAAGAGGATACGGCAAACGGAGCGAGGTGGAGGAGTACCGCATGACGAAGCGGGGAGGAAAAGGAGTGAAAACCCTGAACGTAACCGAAAAGACCGGCGACCTGATCGCCATTCTCGGCGTTACCGATGAAGATGACCTGATGATCATCAACCGCTCCGGGATCACCATCCGCATGCATGTTTCTGAACTGCGCGTAATGGGAAGAGCCACTCAGGGTGTTCGCCTCATCGATCTGCGCAAGGATGACAAGATCGCTGCTGTTGCCAAGGTCAGTGTAGAAGAGGAAGAACAAAATGCCGGAGAAAATGGCAATGAAGGAGAGCAAGGGCCGGATGCTGAGAATGGCAGGGATCTTGATGAAGGAGAGGAAAGCTGAACCGTGATCATCGTTCAACAATAACACCTAGTATGATCTGAAACCCGGCTGCGATCTGCAGTCCGGGTTTCGTTTTATTATATTTCGCCGACTAAAACCCAACACACTATGAAGACCGCCCAAAAACTTTTGCTTTTGCTTTTGCTCCTGGGAACAACAACTTCCTATGGACAATTCAATGTACAGAGCGCCCGGGAAGCCCTGGAGGATGGAGATATGAAAGAAGCCATGGAATATATGGGAAAAGCCATGGAGAAGCCGGATAATAAAAAGAACCCGAAAGTGTGGGTGTATCAGGGGAAGATCTATCAAAAGATCGCTTCTTCGAAGGATACTGCTGTCCAAAACCTTGCCGAAAAACCACTCGTTAAAGCCGTTAGTTCCTTCCAAAAAGCGATCCAATTGGACGAAGAGGGGGGGCAATACCGGAAACAGGCAGTAGTAGGGATGATCCAGCTGGGGCACCTTTCTTTCAACAAAGGAGCAGCTCAGTTCAACGAAAAAAACTATGAGTATGCGGCTGAATTGTTCGGGATCTCGGTCATGGCTTCTAAAATGCAAAACAAGCTAGATACCCTGGCCATGCACAACATGGCCTTGTGCCTGGAAAATTCAGGCAAGGTGGATACTTCATTGATGGTATACAGGAAACTTGCCGATCTTGGGTACAAAGGAGCAGCTCCTTACATGCGTATGGCTTACCTGTACCAAAGACAGGGCAAGACCGATAGCATGATAAGTGTACTGCAAGAGGGGAGAAAGGCCTATCCTCAGAATGTGGAGCTGATCAACACGCTTTCCAATCATTATCTACGGACCAAGAACTATGAAAAGGCCAGAAAAAGCCTGGAATCATCTATTCAAGCCGATCCGGACAATCAACTGCTCTATTTCAACCTCGGGAAAGTTTACGATCAATTGTATCAGGATATGCGGAATGCGGACAGTATAGATATGGCCAAGGTGAACGAGTACTTTGAAAAATCGATCGAACGGTACGAAAAGGCGATCGAGCTGGACAGTTCCTATACCGATGCGATCTATAATCTGGGAGCTTTGTATTATAACGAAGGTGCGGAATTGAACAACAAGGCAGGAGAGACCGATGACCAGGAGCAATACGAAGAACTTAAGGCCAAAGCCAGTGAGAATTTCGAAAAGGCGATCCCTTATCTGGAAAAAGCTCATGAACAGGCTCCCAAGGACCTGGCGACCATGAGCTCTCTGACGCAGGCCTATGCCCAGACCGACCGCATGGACAAGTACAAGGCCATGAAGAAAAAACTGGAAGCTGCCCAGCAATGAGTTGTTCTTCCATAAAACGCTCGTTCACCTGCAAACAGGGCTTAGGCTTTATTATGACCGTGTTGTTGTTACTGGGAGTATCCCTGGTAGTCACAGCACAACGCTCTGAGGTGATCAGTGCCTATAATTACAATGAAGAGCGGGAGTTTGAAAAGGCCATGATAGCGATAGATGAAGCATCGGAACATGAAAAGACCCGGGAAGATGCTAAAACATGGTATTACCGTGGGAATATCTATTACAACATCGCTGTTTCAAAAGAGGAGAAGCATTCCCGGCTTCATGAAAACCCTGTCAGCGTGGCCATCGATTCCTATCTGAAAGCCAAAAAACTGGATAACAAGGGAAAATATACCGAAGAGATCGATCAACGGCTGGTGAATTGCCGGACGCTGATCCTCAACAGAGGAGTCCGTTTTCACAATCAACGGAACTACACTATTGCTTTGAAAGCTTTTGATCAGGCGATCAGGGTTGGAAAATCCCTTGGAATGGGAGGGGATACCCTGGCATACTACAACGGAGCCCTGGCAGCCTCCCAGATCGGGAAGACCGACAAGGCGATCGAGTATTTTCGAAAATGTATCGAATTGAATT
>CAZAYA010000109.1:0-2967 GCA_964489175.1 uncultured Flavobacteriales bacterium
CCTGCCCCTTATACCATCTTCAAAGGGGTGAAAAAACTGATGCCCGGCCATTGGGCAAAATGGAAGGCCGGAGAAGGCGTGAAGCTCCACCAGTATTGGGAAACGACTACGCCGGGGGGTGCCCCTTCCGTATCTGAAGTGGAATGGGTGGACGGTTTGGAGGAGCGACTGCGAGAAGCGGTTCGCCTGCGCCTGCGCTCGGATGTTCCGCTGGGTTCTCTGCTGAGCGGGGGAGTGGATTCCGGATTGGTTACCGCTTTGGCCCAGGACCAGGTCGACCACCCCTTGCAGACCTTCACCATCGGTTTCGAGGAAGAGGCTTTTGATGAATCATCCCACGCAGAACAGGTGGCCAGGTTGCTCGGGACCGACCATCATACCCTGAAACTGTCGATGAAGGAGGCGGAAAGTTATCTGTGGAAGTCGATCGCTCAATATGGCGAGCCTTACGGAGATAAATCCTCCCTGCCCTCGCTGATGCTGAGCGAAATGACAGCCTCCCATGTGAAGGTGGCCCTGAACGGCGACGGAGCGGATGAGATGTTCGCCGGTTATCCGGACAAATACGTGCTGCACCCCTACGAAAGATTAAGCCGGGCAGGTCAGCCGGGGTTGTATGCTTTGGGAAGCTTCCTGGAAAGGCAATTGGGAAAGCGAGGCATCACTTCACCAAGAGTCGATCATTGGATCCGAAACCGCTTCAAGGGACCGTTGAACCGGGTCATCGATTATGCAGGGTTCTTCCCGCCTTCTGAAAAGGCAACCTTTTACCACCCCGCTTTTTTGAAAGCGACCGGTCGGGCCCGAAGCGAAAACGAGCACCGGTTGCTCCGGAAGGTGCAGAAAGGGAAGACCTTGATGGACGATATGATCGCCGTTTATTACGATCATTACCTTCCGGGTGACATCCTGGTGAAAATGGACATGGCCAGCATGGCCTACGGACTGGAAGCCCGCTCCCCTTTCCTGGACCATGAACTGATCCGATGGGTGGGCACCCTGCCGGCCGATTTGAAGAAAAAGGGGGAGGTCCACAAATACTTCCTGAAGAAGGTGGGGGAAAAATATTTGCCGAAGGAGATCCTTTACCGCAAGAAGCAAGGGTTCGGCATTCCGGTGGGAGAATGGTTGCGGGGAGACATGGGCAGGACCACCCTCCGCCCCATGCTCTCGAACCCTGCTCATCCGGTCTGGCAGTACCTGGACCGTTCGGCCATCTCTCAGATCTATGATGCCCACTGCTCCGGGCAGGCCGGCAATACTTACCAGGGGAAGTTGTGGTTGGTGATGGTGTTGGGGGGATGGCTGGAGAGAGCGGCAGATGGCAAAGGGCAGATGCCAGATGGGTAGTCCTGCCCATCCCTTTTGATGCTTGGATCGAATGGAATAGGTGCCGTTCTCAAAAGGTGGGCTTTCCCCATCTGGCATCTCCCATCTCCCATTTCCCTCCTAATAGATCGCACCTAACACCAACCTTTTCTTTATCTTCGGCCCGTTCAGGCCCCTGAACAAGTCCGAGGGATGAGCCAGCAAGAACAAAAGACCATACTGATCACCGGAAGTGCCGGGTTCATCGGCCATCACATGGTCCTGGAATTGCTGGCCCGGGGGGAGTACCGGGTCGTCGGGATCGACAACCTCAATAATTATTACGAGGTCCAGCTGAAGCTGGACCGGCTCCGGGAACAGGGTTTTGACCCGGAAGCCATTGGGGAAGGAAAGGCGGTGCAAAGCAATACCGGTGTGACCTTTTACAAGGGGGACCTGGAGGACAACGCCTTGCTGGACCGCTTGTTCGAAGAATACCGTTTCGAAAGGGTGGTGAACCTGGCGGCCCAGGCCGGGGTACGGTATTCCCTGGAGAATCCCTGGGCGTATATCAAAAGCAACGTTTCCGGTTTCCTTAACCTGCTGGAATGCTGTCGGCACCATCCGGTCGGGCATTTGGTCTTCGCTTCCAGTTCTTCAGTTTATGGCATGAATCAAGCTATTCCCTTCCGGGAGTCCGATCATACCGACCATCCCTTGTCCCTCTATGCGGCCACCAAAAAGTCGGATGAGATGATGGCTCACGTGTATGCGAACCTTTACGGTGTGCCCGCGACCGGCTTGCGTTTCTTTACGGTCTATGGCCCCTGGGGGCGGCCGGATATGGCCTGCTTCATTTTTACCCGGGCCATTTTCGAAGGGAAGCCCATCAAGGTCTTCAATGAGGGCAACATGAAGCGGGATTTCACTTACATCGATGACATCGTGACCGCCGTTCGGGAGATCATCGACCGGCCGGCCACGGCCAAGTCCGACTTCGATCCCGAACATCCCCGTCCCGATATCAGCAAAGTTCCCTATCGCCTCTTCAACATCGGCAACCATTCGCCGGTCGGCTTGATGGATTTCATCCGGACCATCGAGGAAAAGACCGGCCGCAAAGCCGAAATGGATCTCCAGCCCATGCAGCCCGGCGATGTGGAAAGCACCTATGCCGACGTGGACAACCTCATGGAGTATACTCACTTCAGGCCGGATACTCCTCTTTCGGAAGGGATCGGTAATTTTGTGGAGTGGTATAGGAACTACTATAAGGTTTGAGGGGGAGTGAAGGGCAAGTAAATAGTAAGGAGTGAGGAGTAAGGAGGGTGAAAGCTCAACCGCTTACTCCTCACTCTTTACTGTTCACTTACTTTCCCAAAGTGTAGTTCCCTTTGATGCCTCCATAGATCATTCCGAAATAAGAACCATTTGATGCCTCAACCCATCTGCTTCATCCTCCCCGGTGCTACCCCTGCCTTTTACCCTGATTCCCGGCAAGGCGTGTTCGGGGGGTCGGAGTTCCGGGCGTACCAGTTGGCGACGGGGCTGGCAAAGGGAGAAGGGTGGTCCGTGAAGTTCCTGACCGGGGGAGGCATGGCTTTGCCGGATAAGGAGCAGGAAGGGGTGCAGGTGAAGCATGTGCCTTCCAGTCCGGGT
>CAZAYA010000109.1:2977-8764 GCA_964489175.1 uncultured Flavobacteriales bacterium
GTCGAACGGGGCGAGGACGGCGGCGTGGACCGCATGCTCATCAAGCTACAATGGAAGGGAGACTATGAAGCCTGGCACCGGGAGCAATGGCGGCGGGCGATCTCAGGGGCGGATGCGGCATTGTACCTTGTTTTCGGGGTTTCTCCCCGGACTTTGCAGGAATTGACCCTGGTGCATGAAGAAGGGAAGACCGGCATCCTGATGCTGGCCCACGATGAGGATGTATCGGAACACTATTATGAAGGTTCCCGGGAGCAAAACCGGCACGGCGCAAGGGGGGATCTTTGTTACCAGGCCTTGATGGCCGCGGATCATATCGTTGCCCAGACTGAAAAACAGCAAACCTTGTTGAAGGAACGGTTCGACCGGGAAAGTGCTTTGCTGCGGAATCCGATCGAACTTCCTTCGGAGGTTCCGCCGGAAGAAAAGCGAGCGCATGTATTGTGGGTCGGGCGGTCCAACGCGACCAAACGCCCGGAACCTTTCCTTGAGTTGGCAAAGCAACATCCGGACCACCCCATGATCATGGTCATGAACCCGGTCGACCGGGAGCTGCATGAACGGATCCGGGAGGGATGCCCGGAGAACCTGACGATCCTGGACTATGTCCCGCCTGAAAGGATCGAAGAGCTGTTCGAAAGGGCCTGGTTGTTCGTCAGCACTTCTGTTTCCGAAGGCTTCCCCAACACTTTTCTCCAGGCGGCCAAATACCATGTTCCCGTCCTTTCCCTGGAAGCTGATCCCGATGGCTTATTGACAGATAAGGAATGTGGGGTCTGTGCCCGGGGTGACCTCGAAGGGTTCCGGTACGCTTATGAGGATCTTGCTCAGAACGAGGAAAAGCGGCAAGAGCTGTCCGAACGGTTCTACGAGCATGTCCGGCAGGAGCATGACCGGGGAAAGGTGGTGAAGGCATTGGAGGAGATCCTTCAGAGCGTCCGGGAGGAAAAGGCCCCGACCAGCTCATGAGCACTTTCCCGAAAACCTTGTACCTGCTCACGGCCAGCTTTCCTTATGGCCAAGGGGAGGTTTACATGGAAAAAGAAGTGGCTTTTTTCCAAAAGGCATTCGACCGCATCGTCATCTTACCTCGTAATTGTCCCGAAGGACCTGCCCGGGAACTCCCGGAGAATGCAGAGGTGAACGACCTCTTGTTGGGGGAGCCTGCTTCCACAAGCGATGTTCTGAAAAAATACGGCCCGCAAATGGCCCGGGTGTGGGCATATGAATTCCGGCACACCTACCAGAAGGGGAAAATGTTCCGGCATGCCCGGGAACTGAACAGCATTTTGGCTCAGGCGGTCGATCTAGCGGAACGCCTGGATGCCTTTTTGCCCGCTCGCGAAGAGCTGGACCATGCGTATTTCTATTCTGTCTGGCTGGATCTGGGGGCGATCACACTGGCCTGGCTGAAAGCGCAAGGCCGGATCCCTTCTTTTGTCTTTCGATTGCATGGGTACGATCTTTATGATGACCAGCATCGGCACGGCCATATCCCTTTCCGATTCTGGTGTTTCCGTCATGCGGCCCGCGTGTATTCGGTCTGCCAGGACGGGGTGGATTACCTGAAGGCCAAAGGCCTTCCCGCCGAGAAGATGAAAGCCAATTACTCCGGGCTTTTCGATCAGGGGGAGAATCCGTATGATCCGGAAGCACTTTTTACGATCGTATCCTGTGGAGCATTGACGGAGAGAAAACGGATAGACCGGCTTGTAGAAGCTTTGAATGAGGTAGGAGGATCACTTCGCTGGGTCCATTTCGGAGATGGGCCGATGAGGGATGAAATAGAGAAGGCGGCAAAAGCGTTGCCTCAAAATGTACAAGTGGATCTAAGAGGGCATCGGCCGAGTCGTGAGGTTTATGCTTTCTATAGAGAAGAGAGTGTCAGTCTATTCGTTCATTTGAGCAAAGCCGAAGGCCTTCCTGTGGCTGTTATGGAACCTATAAGTTTCGGGATCCCGGTTTTGGCGACCGATGTGAACGGAACAAGGGAATTGCTGGAAGGGCATGAAGAGCTCCTTTTGCCGGCCGATCCCTCGCCAGCTAAGATCCGGGAAAAGATCAGGATGGTTCAGGAATGGCAGGATATTTTGCCCATGAGAAAAGCTCTTCGGCGTTTGTATCTGGAAAAGTTCGATGCTGAAAAGAATTACCCATTGTTCACAAAGGATATGATGCAGGTTTTGGATGCGGCCCGATAATGTTTTGATAGAACAAAGAAGGCAGGAACACCAATAACTTCCTTATTTTTGAAGGCATTGATCTATATATTCAGCAAAGCTACAGGGAGCTCCTTCTCCCAAAACCGTTGCCAATGATCGATAAAGGGAGTTCCATTCTGGTTACCGGAGGGACTGGTTCGTTCGGAAAAAAATTCGTGGGCTCACTCCTGAAGGATCATCCTGACCTGAAAAAGATCGTCATTTTTTCAAGGGATGAGTTGAAGCAGTTTGAAATGGCCCAGCGATTCCCTCCGGAGGAATATCCTCAATTGAGGTATTTCCTGGGAGATGTTCGCGATTCGGAACGATTGTATCGAGCCTTTTCTGGAATCGATATAGTGGTCCACGCTGCTGCCTTGAAGCAGGTCCCGGCTGCTGAATACAATCCGATGGAATTCGTAAAGACGAATGTGATCGGGGCGGAGAATGTGATCAATGCGGCTATTGATAAAGGGGTGAAGCGAGTAGTCGCCTTATCCACCGACAAGGCTGCAGCCCCGATCAATCTATACGGAGCTACCAAACTTTGTTCGGATAAGATCTTTGTAGCTGCCAACAACATGGCTGGTGGGCATGACATCAGATTCTCTGTGGTTCGTTACGGCAATGTAATGGGTTCCAGGGGATCCGTCATTCCATTCTTTTTGAAGAAGAGAAAAGAAGGAGTACTTCCCATCACCGATGAACAAATGACCCGGTTCAACATTTCTTTGGAAGACGGGGTGGAGTTGGTGAAGTATGCCATCGATAAAGCGTGGGGTGGAGAGGTTTTCGTCCCTAAGATCCCATCATTTCGTATCATGGACCTTGCGGAAGCGATCGGACCGGATTGCGAAAAAAAGATCGTGGGGATCCGGCCGGGAGAAAAGCTTCATGAAGAAATGATAACGGCTTCTGATTCCTATAATACCTATGATCTGGGGCCCTATTATGCTATCCTTCCCCAGTCTCCTAATTATAGTATCGAGGAATGGAAGGAAGTCAATCATGCCAGCCCTGTAACGCCAGGCTTCAAGTATGATTCAGGAACGAATGACCAGTGGTTGAACATCGATGACCTTCGGGGTTTGATCCGGGGATCTGTCGACCAAGGACCCGAGATAGCATGAGCACTTCATAAACTGGTCAGGAACGGAGGAGCGGAGAACGGTAACAAAGAAGACAAAACAAGAACGTCACCATGGACTTT
This sequence comes from uncultured Flavobacteriales bacterium, assembly GCA_964489175.1. Classification (GTDB taxonomy): domain Bacteria; phylum Bacteroidota; class Bacteroidia; order Flavobacteriales_D; family CAYVSK01; genus CAZAYA01. Next base: position 6,389 of record CAZAYA010000109.1, read on the forward strand.
AATAGTGAACAGGAAAAGTTTTGGGCCGAGGATTTCGGGGATGATTATGTGGAGAGGAACAAAGACCCCCGGAGTATCGCCAACAGAACAGCTGTTTTTTCCAAAATATTAAGTCGGACCAGAGGAGTCTCCTCGGTTTTCGAATTCGGAACGAATATCGGTCAGAACCTCAAAGCGATCAGGGATCTTTTACCTTCTTGCAAATTCGGAGGTATTGAGATCAATGCCAAAGCTTGTAAAGAAGCCGAAACGATCCCCAATGCGGTCATTCATCAGGGTTCTATTCTGGATTTCAATAGTGAAGAACTGGGACAGTATGATCTGACCCTCACAGCCGGAGTATTGATCCATATCAACCCTGAAATGCTGGAAGACGTGTATTCCCGTCTTTATGAGTGTTCCCGGAAATATATCCTTATCAATGAATACTACAACCCCTCTCCAACGGAAGTGAATTACCGGGGACATTCCGAGCGGCTTTTTAAAAGAGATTTTGCCGGTGAACTGATGGATAGGTATAATGACCTGAAGTTGGTCGATTATGGATTTCAGTATCACAGGGACAATAATTTCCCTTCAGATGATTCTACCTGGTTCTTAATGGTAAAAGAAAGCTAAATAGGATCTGAATAAGAGTGCGTCAATGGAATATTTATGTATCACACAGGCCCGCTTGGGGTCCAGTCGATTGCCTGGCAAAGTATTTAAGGAAGTGGCGGGCAAGACTTTGTTGGAGCACCATGTGAACCGGCTCAGGAGAAGCAGGTTTATTGATGATGTTTTGATCGCCACAACAGACCAGGAGAAAGATGATCCCATCGCAGCTCTTGCTGAACAAATTGAGGTATCGCTGTACAGAGGGGCAGAGGAAGATGTTCTGGACAGGTATTATCAGGCAGCCCAACCATTGCAACCAAAGGTGATCGTTCGGGTGACCTCAGATTGTCCTTTGATCGACCCGTACCTCATTGATGAAATGATCCAGGCTTTTGAGGAGAAAGCCCTGGATTATTTTTCCAACGCTATGGTGAAGAATACTTTTCCCCACGGTACCGAAGTGGAGATCTTTACTTTCGAAGCTCTTACAAAAGCCTGGGAGGAGGCACGCTTGCCTTCCGAGAGAGAGCATGTTGCTCCCTATATATGGAAGAATAGCACTGTGCATGGAGGAAATTTGTTCAAGTCTGAGGAGCATATCTATAAAGGGCCCGATAAATATGGAAGTCTCAGGATCACTGTTGATGAACCGGAAGACCTTGAACTTGTCGAGATCCTGATCAATGAACTAGGTCCCGATAAAAAATGGGAAGAGTATGCAGAATATATCCTTCAGCATAAGGATCTGAAGGATATCAATAAAGGGTATGATCGCAAAGAAGGGTATTTGAAGAGTTTGAACCAGGACCGGGACAAGAATTGATAATTGTTTCCGGGGTCCTTCAAAGGGGTGGAGATCGTGAAGGCCTGGTCAGGTTGAAAGTATCTTTCGGGGTCGGGAAAACTTACAAAAGCTGCTGTTAGTTCGCATCCCTTGGGATGATCTTTTTGATAGTCATGTTCTCTTTTGCCCGCGACCTGAAAGACTCCTTTCAGGTTTTTCTGAAATGCCTTGTTTCCTGTAGGCTTAAAAGGAAAAAAAACAGCAAAGAGTACTTTGCGGGAAAGAACCTTTTTTTCCCTTCATTGCGCTTTCCCGAGGGTGCTGAAGATGATCCCTGGCTCGGGTTGAAAGTATCCTACCGTGTGTTATTATCCTTGTGGAAGTCAGGTCCAAAGGTTGCTCCTTCAGAACCTTCTCATAACAGGGTGGCGATCATCGACGCTCAGGGAGGGAAGAAGAATGAAGAAAAGAGGAAAGCTTATGTGGAATTCTTTACCTCTGGATCCCCTGATGTTTTCATAGCCCGGGATGATCTTCTTTCAATGAATTCCGGAGCCGGAGAAAAATGGGTTCTTTCCCTTTTTCTTGTGTTCTTTTCTCCGGTGGTTTTTCTGGTCTCGTTTTGGAACAAGAAGGTTCGGGTGGGATATGCCTTGCTGCTGAGAGAGATCCCCGAATGCGCCCTTCTGCTTCGGGAACTTCGGAAAACCGGGATCCGGGAAGTTCATTTTTTTTCCATTTATCATACAGATTCGAATGTGATCGCTCTTGCTCTGCAAAAGCGTGGCGTGAAAGTGAACAAGATCCCTTCTGAGGTCCCCCTGGCCTTTAATAACAAGATCCTTATCGCCGATTCCATTTCTCTATGTAGTGGTTATCAAAAGGAAGAGCTGGAACATTTCAAGGATTCGGTCTTTGTTGATGAGGTCACTTTGTGGGGGCCTGAGAATGTAGCGGAGGTGGTCAGGGATGCTCCCGCTGTGTTAAAAGATCAT
>CAZAYA010000110.1:0-8667 GCA_964489175.1 uncultured Flavobacteriales bacterium
GTTCCAGAGGGAAATTATCGGGGACCGATCGAAACCTACGGGAGGTTTTTTTCGTTTCGAAAGATGCACCCCGGGGATCCCCCTTCTTCTTACTTGAACCTACCATAACATTATTATGCGGCAACTGAAGATCACCAAGCAGGTTACCAATCGTGAAACCGCTTCGCTTGACAAGTACCTGCAGGAGATCGGGAAAGTAGACCTGATCACTGCCGAGGAGGAAGTGGAGTTGGCACGTCGGATCAAGCAAGGCGATCGCCAGGCTTTGGAACGCCTCACCAAAGCGAATTTGAGGTTCGTGGTATCGGTGTCGAAACAGTACCAGAACCAGGGGTTGACCCTTCCCGACCTGATCAATGAAGGAAATCTTGGTTTGATCAAAGCCGCCCAGCGCTTCGATGAGACCCGCGGGTTCAAGTTCATCTCTTACGCTGTATGGTGGATCCGGCAGTCCATCCTCCAGGCTTTGGCGGAACAGTCCCGGATCGTTCGGTTGCCATTGAACAAGATCGGATCGATCAACAAGATCAACAAAAAGTTATCGGAGCTGGAACAGAATTATGAACGGGAACCCAGCAATGATGAACTGGCCCGGGAGCTCGACATGACCGTAAAGGGTGTGAAAGAGTCGCTCCGGAATTCCGGGCGGCATATTTCTATGGATGCTCCGCTTACGGATGACGATGATAGCGCCAGCACCATGTACGATCTCATGGAATCCGAAGAAGAGACGAGTCCTGAGTCCGATCTTTTCCGGGAGTCGCTTCGTAAGGAGATCGAAAGGGCACTCAATACCCTGACCAAAAGGGAAGGGGATGTGGTCCGTTCTTATTTCGGGTTGAATGGCGAGCATCCCATGACCCTCGAGGAGATCGGGGAGACTTTCGACCTGACCCGCGAACGGGTGCGCCAGATCAAGGAAAAGGCCATCCGGCGTTTGAAGCATACCACCCGAAGTCGTATCCTGAAAGCTTATCTGGGCTAATCCCTTTTTATTTCCTCGATGAGAAAGAGCCCCTGCAAGGGGGCTTTTTTGTTACTTTTACGGCAAAGGTATTGCCAATGGAGACCCTTATTGCCCCTTCTCTTCTGTCCGCTGATTTTTCCGATCTCCGCCAGGCGATAGATAGGGTCAATGCCAGTGAAGCGGACTGGTTCCACCTCGATGTGATGGACGGGGTCTTTGTTCCCAACATTTCCTTCGGTCTGCCGGTCATCGAGGCGATCGACCGGCATGCGGAAAAACCGTTGGATGTACACCTGATGATCGTGGATCCCGATCGCTACATCAAGGATTTCAAAAAAGTCGGTGCCAACATTCTTACCGTTCATTACGAAGCTTGTACGCATCTGCATCGTACCGTCTCTGCTATCAAGGAAGAAGGCATGCAGGCCGGGGTGGCCCTTAATCCTCATACCCCTGTCTCTCATCTTTCCGAGATCATCACCGAGGTCGATCTGGTGTGTGTGATGTCCGTGAACCCCGGTTTCGGTGGCCAGCATTTCATCGAGAACACCTATGCCAAGATCCGTCAGCTCCGTAGCCTGATCCAGGAGAAAGAGGCCACGACACGGATCGAGATCGATGGTGGAGTGGGAGAAAGCAATGCTGCTTCCCTTGTTGAACAGGGAGCAAATGTGCTGGTAGCCGGGAGTTCTGTGTTCAAGACCAGCGACCCTGAAGGTGCCATTGCTGGCTTGAAGGAGGTTGGGCAGCAAGAGGCATCCAAAGAGTAAACGTTCAAATAACCTACAGGGGGCTTTTTTTCTTCTATCTCACGATCTGTCTATTTCCCCACTTCACTTCTCTCCCACATACCCTTCCAGGAATTTAAAATTCTCCGCCAGATGGCCATCGTGGGCAATGGTCGCCCGGCCGATCATGTTCTCTTTGTCTTCGCCCAGATAAGGAGGCAAAACCACCTGTATCAGTTCTTTGCCGAAGTCCTCTGAAGCATCTTTCGGAAGCTCACAAGGGAGGTTGTCGACGGCCATTATTCCTACAGCATTCTCGTCGAGAAATTGGGTTTCCCTGCCTGTCTGGCGATCGTACCCATAAAGTGGTTCTTCGATGGAGGAAGTCCGTAGTGTGGTGGGGATAGGGCCGTCAATGTCACAACTGATGTCCGCGATCACTTTGATCCGGAAATCCCTGGCTTGCACATCTTCATGAGAGAAGAATCCCGGGGCTTCAGGATCCCAGTAGTGGCAGGCGATGTAAAGATCTGTTTGCTTGGTGTATCGCGGGAATGTGGATACATGTTCTTCGGGGTGGTTGTAGAAGTATTGTTTGTCCCAGAGGGATCCATCCTTGCGGGCGTAGTAGTCACCCGGGTCGAGTATAGTGTATACGGGATGGTCGAAGTTCTTTCTTAGGTGATCGGCGGGGAATACAGGTTTGATGTTGAGCTGGTCGAGGATCTCCACAGCTCCTTTTCCTACGCGACCCCGACCTGTGAGTAATATCCGGGTGTTGGGAGGCAAGGTGACCTTATGGAGTTCGTGTTCCAACTCGGAGCGGTCTTCACATTGATGAGCAGGCTTCAGGTCGTAAAGTCCTTGTTTCTTTCCGTAAGCCAATAATCCGTTATAAGCGCCTACAATACCGGCATAGCGCCCGAAGCCGATCACACGATGGCCGGTTCGGTCCTTCAGGACTTCATAATCGATGAGTTCGATCTTCTTGTCCAGGACCGCCTTGAGCAGGTCGCGATTGTGTTCTTGCTCCTTGATGGTGTGGGAAAAGAAGAAATAAGTCTTGCCCGGGACCAGCTCCTCGATAGGAACTTCTTTGATGCCCATGAGGGTATCGCATGAGCTTAGGTCTTCGGAAAGGGGAATGCCTGCTGTTTCGTAGGCTTTATCCGGAAAAGCCCGAATGGTAGAAGGTTGAACGGTGATCTTGAGCTCTGGATAGACGTTCAGCAGGTGTTGGCATTGAGCGGGGGAAAGGGCTACCCGTTTGTCCGGCGGCATCTTTCCCTCGCGGATCAGCCCGATATGGTGGCTCATGAGGGAGGAGTTTAGGGCAAAAATAAGCCGATCGCAGGAGGGAAAAGAGAACTGAACAAAAATGTACGATATTTGTCCTGTTAGTGTACGTTCTTTCTTTATGGGGCCGACCGGTTTTGACAGCAAGATGCGGTCATTGTGTAAGCATGTCGAGCGTTGTGGAAACGGCTCGTAAATCCCGTTCCATGTTTCGCTTTTAAATGGCGAAGACAACAACTACGCGCTCGCTGCGTAAGACCACTTAGTGGCTTACGCCTGATCCCGGGGGGAACAACGCCTACCGGGACGCGCTGCCTCCTGGGAAACTCTGCCTGACAGTTTCCCCTGAGGTATCGACAAGTCAGGCTGGTCCGGGCAGGCGTCCCGATGTCCGGATGAGATCAAGCGGGACTAAGCCTTCTGAGTGGTTCGCTTATCGCCAGCAGGAGGCCGACACCCAATGATGAGCTAAGCATGTAGAAGGCACAGTGGTCCCTTGTCTGGACGAGGGTTCGAATCCCTCCGGCTCCACTAAAAAAAGCCTCGCGGAAATGCCCGCGAGGCTTTTTTATTTAAACTCCCAACAAGGGACTGTCCCTTGGTTCAGAGTAACCCCAAGCTTTATCATTCTTCTCTTATCGGTCCAGCTTTTGTTCCTGATACTTTGTACCTTTAACCATATTGCAAAACAGTTGACTTTATGAAGCGGGCCATTTTTTTTCTCCTTTGTTCACCTTTGATCTTTCTTTCCTGCAATAAAGATGAAGAACCGGAACATCCTCTTGAAAACGGCGGCAAGCTCATCGTGAAGCTGTCTGTGGACCCGGATCAGGAACGGCTTGGGAATGATGGCACACCCGGATCAGTACCCCAAGGGAATGCCGGTCAAGACCCTCAGTTCAACCAGATCTCTGCCCATTACCTGGAACTGGCACCGGATGCACATACGCCTTTGGGGGAGGGAGAGGTCTTGTATCATGCTCCTGAAACCACTAAAGGAGGGGGTGAAGCGATCGATTTCGACCGATCCTCCGTGGTAGAACCTGGTGAGGTGTTCTTCGAACTCCCGCTCAGTGCCGTACCGGAAGGGGAATACAAGTGGGTCCGGCTATCTTTGTCCTATCAGAACTACGACATTACCTTTCAATATAAAAACCGATCATACGAAGGTACTTTGGCCAGCTTTGTAGGCTACAACACTTACATCAACGATTACGTCGTCAAGGATGAGAAGGTAACTGTCAATGCCAACAAGTCGCAGGGTTATTGGGGATTTGAAAGTGTCAGTGGCGTGAAGACCGGGCAGTCACCGGAAGGAGCCACGACCGTTCCCAACCCTTTGTTCGACACTTCCCCTATCCCCGATGGTTCATGCGTGGTGACCGGGGATTTTAACAAACCCCTTGTCATTACTGGTAATGAGACCGATGACATTACCCTGACCATGTCTTTGTCCACCAACAAAAGCTTCGAATGGGAGGATGGCAACGGTAATGACCAGTGGGATGTGACGGATACTTCCGTGGAACAGGTCGTGGACATGGGGTTGCGGGGGCTGAAGCCTTCGCATGACCGGTAGGTATCCTTTGGAGGATCGGGAAGTTTATTGGATCACATTGAACAAGCGCCCCCAGCGGATGCCGTCCTGCTTTCCTTTGGAGAACCAGATGAACACGGCTTTGCCTACCACGTGATCCTCGGGCACAAATCCCCAGAAGCGGGAGTCCACTGAATTGTGGCGATTATCCCCCATCATGAAGTAATAGTTCATCCGGAAGGTATACTCATCGGTTTCCTGGCCGTTGATGAAGATTTTTCCATCCTTGACTTTCAGGTCGTTTCCTTCATAAGCATGGATGATCCGCTCATAAAAGGGCAGGTTATGCGTGTCCAGCTTGATCGTTGCTCCTTTTTTCGGGATCCAGACCGGTCCGAAGTCGTTCTTGGTCCAGTCTGAATACTCAGGGTCGTGAGGGAAGATGGGCAGGATCTCATGTTCGACTGCCTTGCTGTCGTCCGGTTCGATAGATATCACGTTGGACAGTTTGCCGATCTTCTTGGCACTGGCATCGGTCAGCGATATGAGGTAGCGTTTGAGGTTCGGGTCGTAACGCATGTCACCGGGGCGGATGTCGAACCGCTCTTTCAGGACTGCAGCGTTAAAACGGCTCTTGACATGAACGACGTAGTGATGCTGTACCCCTTTTGGCCGGTCGATCGGCTTTCCATTGATGTGTACCCGCCGGTCGATGATCTCCAGAGAATCTCCTGCGACCCCTACACAACGTTTGATGTAGTTGTCCCGCTTATCCACCGGCCTCGTGAGGACCTCTCCGAACAGGGGTTGCCGGGTGCGTGGGTCGATCTTCTGGTTCTGCAACACTACTTCCCGGCCATAGTTGCGAATATGCTGATAATAGCTCTTTTCAGGGAAATTCACGACTACTGTGTCACCAGCGGGGAAATTGAAGACGACCACATCATTTCGCTCTACTTCTCCCAACCCTGGCAATCGATAATAAGGAAGCTTATACCAAGGTAAATAGGAGGGAGTATGATGGGTCATTGGAAGTGTATTGTGAGCAAAAGGAAAGGAGATGGGAGTGTTGGGCAGTTTCGGACCGTAGCTCACCTTGCTCACGAACAGATAGTCCCCTACGAGCAGTGATTTTTCCATTGAGGGAGTAGGAATGGTGAAAGCCTCGATCAGGAAACTCCGGATGATCGTGGCAGCGATCACAGCGAAAATGATGGCATCTCCCCATTCCTTCCACTTGCTCTTCTTCTTTTTCGAATAATCGATGGGGCCAGTGTATTTGATATCCTGATTGAAGGCCATGTAAGGAACGTAGCAATAAGGAAGCACCAGGACCAGGAAATAATCCTTGGCAGTTCGCAGCCCGTAGACCTTGGCCAGCTCCACGTTCATGATCAGTACCATGAGGAAGTTCACGCCCGGTATGATCAGCAGGAAGAGCCACCACCATGGTTTTTGCATCACTTTCAGCCATACCCAGAGGTTGTAGCCCGGTACAAGGCCTTCCCATTTTTCCCGTCCTGCTTTTTCGAACAGCTTCCAGAAGCTGGCGAAATAAGCGATGGTAAGAAGAAAGAAAAGAAGCCAGGGAAGAATATCGTTCATGGGAGAATACTTATCCGCTCAGAAGCCGAGCATGTCCTGCATGGTGAAATAGCCGGTCCGGTCCTTTACCCACTCGGCCGCGAGAACAGACCCGAGGGCAAAACCGCGCCGGGTCTTGGCCTTGTGTTCGATGGTGACGGTATCGATCTCAGAATCGTATTGGATCACATGCGTGCCGGGGACATCTTCGATACGGTGGGAGCGGATCGTCAGATCTTTTGATGTTTCGCCCTCTCCTTTCACCCATTGGTCCTTCCGGTCCAGCCCGGCCACGATGTCCCTGGCCAGCCGAATAGCGGTACCGCTCGGAGCATCCAGCTTCTGGGTGTGATGGGTTTCGTCTACTTCTACATCGTATTGGTCCTGTGGGTTCATCAGTTTCGCTAGATACTGATTGACGGCGAAGAAGATGTTCACGCCGATGCTGAAATTGGGAGCGAAGAAAAGCGCATTCCGGCTGTTGTCAAGGTCTTTGCGGACCTGTTCATATTCTTCGTCCCAGCCAGTGGTACCTACTACGATAGGTACGCCGGCCTCGAAGCACTTGTAGATGTTGGCTACCACACCAGAAGGAACGCTGAAGTCGATCGCTACGTCGGTTTCCGCCAGGTCGTTAGTCGTGAAGTCGGCATTTTCAGAGGTTACTTTCAAGGAGATCGTGTGGCCTCGTTCAAGCGCGATCTTTTCGATCACTTTCCCCATTTTTCCGTAACCCAACAGTGCGATCTTCATATACCTGGCTTTGATGCAAAGTGGCCCAAATATAGCGGTTCTCCAAGAAAAATACGGGGGTCAACGTTTGAATCGGAGGGTCAGATTGAGTCCCGCAGAGGCCGTTCCCCGGTGGGGAATGGCTGAAGGGCCCAACCTCAGGCTAAGGTCATCGCTCACATCGAACTCGTAGAGATAGGCATCTACACTGGCATCCAGGATATTCAATACGTAGAATGCGGCAAGAGCGATCCCGGAAAGGTCACGCCAGCGGCGGTAAGTATCCTGAATGGTGCGCAATTGTTCGTCGGAGTATTGTCCTTTGTATTGGTTATCCACGGTATTGGGGTTACCATCCACCCGGGCGATGTAGGCTTCTTTGAAATTCTTATGGTTGATCTGGTTGCGGACCAACAAATAGGCGGATCCTCCAAGCGTCGCATATACCACGGGGATCTTCCAGTATTTTTCGTTGTAGGCCTGACCGAGGCCCGGCAGAACAGCGGACATGATCGTAGCTTTACGGGGAGAGTGTTGTCGTACGGTGTCCGTGGCTTTGATTTGTACTCTGGCCGTATCGGGATCTGCATTGGTCGTATCCTGAGCCTCGAGGGATACGGCGGAACAAAAGAGGGGGAGTAACAGGAAAAGGCGGAACAACATAGACCTTTTACAGGTCGAAACGGTGGATGATGCGTTCCAGTTCTTCATCGGAAGAGAAAGAGATAACGATCCGCCCTTTTCCCTTATTGTTCTGTTGCAGATCCACAGGAGCATCCAGGTGGGAGGCCAGGTCTTCTTTATACTTCTGCAGGGTAAAGGAAAGGCCCGCTTTTTCGTTGGAGGAGTTCTTTTTCCTGTTACCAGAAGAAGAGGAGGTCTCTTTTTGTTCACGTACAAGTGCTTCGGTGACGCGGACGGAAAGGTCATCTTCGATGATCTTGCGACAGATGGTCGATGCGAGTTCAGGATCTTCAATGGTGATCAGGGCCCGTGCATGGCCCATGCTGATCTTGTCGTCCTGGATCGCTCGCCGGACTTCTTCGGGCAATTTGAGCAGGCGCAGGTAATTGGTGATGGTCGTTCTTTTCTTGCCTACTTTTCTGCTCAGGCTTTCCTGGGTCTCATCGCATTCATCGATGAGGCGTTGATAGCTCTGGGCGATCTCGATGGCATCCAGGTCTTCCCGCTGGATGTTCTCGATAAGGGCCATTTCCAGCATCGTTTGATCGTTGGCGATGCGGATATAGACCGGTAGTGTTTCCAGTCCGGCGTTCTTCGCAGCCCGGAAGCGTCTTTCACCAGAAACGATCTGGTACTGGTCGTAGCCCAGTTTGCGGACGGTAATGGGTTGAATGATGCCATGTTCCTGAACAGAAGCGGTTAGTTCTTCCAGGGCTTCCTCATCGAATTCTTTCCGGGGTTGGAAAGGGTTTGGTTCGATGGTTCCTATGGGCAATTCGGTAACGGAACCAGCAGGGTTGGCTTGCTGGCCGTACTTGGATGTGATATCCGTTTCGGAATCCACCAGCAGGGCACTGAGTCCTTTGCCCAGGCTGTTCTTTCTTTTGCTCATTGATCCGTGGCGAGTTTGTCGACCTCAACGATCTTTTCCATCTCGCTGATCTTGGTCATGTGATTCTTCTGCAGGATCTCTCTTGCTAAGTTAAGGTAATTGACAGCTCCTTTGCAGCTTGCATCGTGCATGATGATGGTCTCTCCATGACTGGGAGCTTCCCCGAGACGGGTATTGCGGTGGATGATCGTGTCGAAGACCATCTGCTGAAAATGGGTCTTCACTTCTTCGATCACCTGATTGGCCA
>CAZAYA010000111.1:0-1083 GCA_964489175.1 uncultured Flavobacteriales bacterium
GCACCGCGCCGGTATTACCAGTATAGCGATTATCCCATGTTCGAAGGTGTCGCCGACCTGAATGTCGTGATCAGTTTATTTGCCATCTTGGGAGCCTTGGCTCAGGCGATCTTCATTTACAATTTCTTCTACAGTATGTACCGCGGCCAGCGTTCGCCGCAAAACCCCTGGAAATCCAATACCCTGGAATGGACCACCCCTGTTGAGCATATTCATGGGAACTGGCCCGGGGAATTGCCTACCGTTTACCGCTGGCCTTACGATTACAGTAAGCCGGGCAAGGAAAAGGATTTCGTGCCCCAGACGGTTCCCCTGGAAGAAGGGGAAGAGGAACATTGACACCTTCGTCATGCATCGTTATGAGGAAATGTCCGTTCTTTGAACAGCGGACATTTTCTTTTTTTACGGGATGCGGTTCTTGTACCGGGGTGTACTCATCATAGGATTTGTTTTGCTAGGGTGGAGCATCGGTGCCCAGACCCTGACCGACTCTCTGGCCCACCACCTCCGCACGCCCCCTTCTTTCATGATGAAGTTCGACACCCGTCATTCCTTCATCACCGCCCAGCATGCCAAGATCTTCGGAATGAAGTTCGGCCTGGACCACGGTAATCGCGTACAATACGGAGGAGGTATCAATTGGCTCGTCTCTCAACCCCGTTTCGATCAGGAGCTTGAAGTGAACGACCCCCTGGCCGGGGATACGATGGTCCAGGCTTCCCTGCACTTCGGGTTCTTCTCCCCTTATTTCGAATATACCTTCTACCATTCTCCCCATTGGGAAGTGAGCATACCTGTCCAGATCGGGATAGGAGGGTCGAACCTGCAGTATACGACCAGCGATGGCAAAAGGCACAAGCTCCGGGAAGGGATGGTCTTCACCTATGAACCCGCCATGACGGTGCAGTATAAGTTCTGGCGGTATTTCGGTATTGGTGGGGGAGTTGGCTATCGCCTCATGTTGATCGATAATTCCAAGGTGAAGGAGAATTTCACCTCCCCGATCTACATCCTTCGTTTCAAGGTCTTCTTCAGCAAGATCTACCGGGACATCTTCCCGAAGAAGGAGGGACAATGATCCCG
>CAZAYA010000111.1:1093-8464 GCA_964489175.1 uncultured Flavobacteriales bacterium
GGGCTTTTTTGTTAATTTTGTTCGAACAGGTTCTTTCCGGCTATGAGCGATGACATCGATCTTCATCAGGAACAACTTTCTTCCTCCGACAAGGAGCTTGAGAAGGTCCTGAGGCCTTCCGGCTTCGGGGATTTTTCCGGTCAGGATGATGTGATCGCCAACCTCAAGGTCTTTGTGCAGGCTACCCGCGAGCGCGAAGAATCCCTCGATCATGTTCTTTTCCATGGTCCCCCCGGGCTGGGCAAGACCACCCTGGCCAATATCATCGCCAATGAGCTTGAGGTCAACATCAAGGTCACGTCCGGTCCTGTCCTGGAGAAACCCGGCGATCTGGCCGGTCTGCTTACCAATCTGGAAGCCAACGATGTCCTCTTCATCGATGAGATCCACCGCCTGAGTTCCGTGGTGGAGGAATACCTCTATTCCGCCATGGAGGATTACAAGATCGACATCATGATCGATACAGGACCGAATGCGAGGACCGTACAGATCGTCCTGGAACCTTTCACCCTCATCGGGGCCACTACGCGTTCAGGATTGCTTACAGCACCCCTGAGGGCTCGTTTCGGGATCAACTCCCGCCTTTCCTATTATGACCCGAAGACCCTGTCCGGCATCGTAAGCCGGTCGGCTTCCATTCTCAATTTCCCTATCAAAGAGGAAGCGGCGCAGGAGATCGCTCGCCGGAGCCGGGGAACACCCAGGGTTGCCAATGCTTTGCTGCGAAGAGTGCGGGATTTCGCTCAGATCGAGGGGGACGGCGTGATCGACCTGAAGATCACCGACAAGGCCCTGATAGCTCTCAATGTCGACCAACACGGGCTGGATGAAATGGACAACACCATCCTCCGGACAGTGATCGAGAAATTCAGCGGCGGTCCTGTTGGCCTTACCACCATCGCCACTGCTGTGGGGGAAGAAGCCGGTACCATCGAAGAGGTTTATGAACCGTTCCTCATCCAGGAAGGGTATCTCGAACGTACGCCCCGGGGACGGAAAGCTACTACTAAGGCGTATGGTCATTTGGGGTTGAGTCCCGGGGGTTCTGAGGAGTTGTTTTGATGCCCGGTAGCAGGGAGGGGCCAACGGAGTCCTTTTCCCCTCCCATTTGGCATTTGCCATCTGGCGTTTCCCTTGTTTATCGACCTGACAACACCAAATAATACACCGTGAACCCGCAGAGGAAGATGATCCCGATCCAGCTGATCAGGCGGGTGCGTTTGCCGGGACGACTGCTCTCCGGTACATCTTTCCCCATGATCACCCTGAAATTCATGATGGCGAACACGGGGGCCAGTACGAAGGAGATAGTAGTGGCGACATCCACCATGTCGGTCATGCTCTTCAGGTAGAAGGTGAGGATGACCATGGTGCCGAACGCGGTGAACAGGATCCAGAACCAATAGAGGCCTCTTCCTTTCACTTTTTCCGCCAGTTCCGGGATCAGCATTTTGGTGGTGGGTCCCAGCACTCGCGGATAGGCATCCAATACGGTGAGGGTGGTGCTGAACATGGTGGTGAAAGCAGCGATGGAGATCACAGGATAGGTCCAGCTTCCAAGGCTTTCGGTATACAGGTCGATGAGCCGGCCGGCAAAGGCCACCCCGCTTGATGGCATGCTTTCCCCGGTCCCGTAAAGGACGAGAGCGCCCAGGGAAAGGAAACAGACCGCCAGGAAAGCTGTTCCCCAGAAGCCGATGCGGAAGTCCCTGAGCGAATCCCGCAAAGTTCGTGCTCCATGCTCGTCGCGGTTCTTGGTCTGGGTCCAGACGGAGTGCCAGACCGAAATATCCAGCGGTGCCGGCATCCAGCCGGCCAGGGCGATCAGGAAGAAGATGTCTGTTTGCCGGGACCAATCGAAACCCTGCATCAGGCTCGTATCCTTTTCTACTGTTCCGAAGATGGCAGCGACCAGGGCCACGAGGGTAGTGAGGGTAAGCACGATCATGATCACTTTGATCAGACGGTCCAAAAAATGGTAATGCCCGATCAGCAGCACGGCCAGGCAGGTGAGCAGGATGATGCCACTCCATTGCCAGGGAGGGAGGTTGATGCCTGTGAGATGTCCGGCCAGTCCGGCCGTCACAACGGTTACGGCCGCCTGGATGATGAAGATGGTCCCCATCGTCATGATCAGGAACACGGCCACGGCCCAGTTCCCAAGCCCTTTGTAACCATCCAGCAAACTTTTTCCGGTAGCAGCGGCATAGCGGGGGCCGTATTCGAAGAAGGGGAATTTGAGGAAGTTGGCGAGGATCACGACCCCGACCAGGGCAAAGCCGTATTCCGCTCCGGCCCGGGTGGATTGCACCAGGTGAGAGACCCCGATGGCCGCGGCTGCATAAAGCAGGCCGGGGCCAAGGGTGCGAAGGAATTGTTGTATCCTGGAGGTCGTCAAGGGCCGGGTCTTGTCTTCTATACTGGTTTAAATATAAGGGATCCCGGCAGGAGATACGGATCGTCCTTCCCACCTGTTCCTGGAAGCGGCGAATACCCTCCAACCTTGATGAACCCGGAAGGTTAACTGAAGTTTTAACGGATCAATTTTCTCAGCACCCTCTCCTGGTCGTTCTGCAGCCGGATCAGGAAGATGCCGCGGGCTTTTGTTCCCATGGGGACGGGGTGAACTCCCTGATCGGAGGACAGCTCCGCTTCGTATAAGATCCTTCCCCAGACATCCATCAGCTGAAGGGTGGCGTGCTTCGCTCTTCCCGTCCGGTAATGGACCTGCAGAAGGTTCCCTTGGGGATGTGCCTTTAACAAAGCCAGCTCCCGGGAGGCCGTTTTCATCTGTACTGCACGGACGGGGGAAGAAAAGACCTTTCCATCGGGATCGGTCCGGCGGATCCGGTAATACGAGACTTGTGGCCAGGGGTGGGAGTCTACATACTGGTAAGAGACTGGCTGGTATCCTGGCCCTGTAGAGGGAATGGTAGCCAGGGGGATGAAGGTTTTGCCATCCCGGCTTCTTTCAACTTCAAAGGCGCTCCGTTCCGGTCCGGTGACCACTGCCCATTCCAAATGGACCTCCCCTTGTTCCGGCTGGGCTTCGAAAGCCAGCCATTCCACCGGCAAGGCTTCGCAGCCGAGGCTCCTGATGAAAGTCTTGTTTGCCGTATTGTTGGGTTGTCCGGGGCTTTCTGCTGAGGCGACGGGAGCACTGGCGAAATTCCCTGCTTTGGTGGGGTCGTTGTCCACCTGGTGATCGAATTGAACGACCCGGCCTCCCCCGTTCGTTGACAGATGAATGCTGTCCGGCCCGGCGGGTTTGAGGTCGCCGTACGAGATCCCGTGCATGTAATTCCCTTGTTGGTCCCTGACCTGCACGGCATCACCACCGTTCCGCCAGCCGAACATCGACCAGGAACCGCCGGAAGCATAAAGGCAGGGTCCATAGCTTTTGTCTGAAGGACTGGCATCGGGGAGACTGGAACAGCTCTCCAGCAGGTCGCTGTCGGCAGGGATCACGTAGGTGCTGTCATCATTGCTGTCCGTTGGGTCGTCCGGTGGAAGCGCCGGATTCGGATCTTGATCATTGTAAAGGAGGATCGTGTTTCCGGTCGGAAAGCAGTTCCATTGGGGTGCATTGGAGAGGCGGACGTGTCCTTTGGAAATGCCGTTTGATCCGAACTTCCCATTGTTGTCGTCGAGGATCACGTGGCGGAGGTCGGTGTGGGAACAGCTGTTGCCGGTCACGAGCAGTTCCAGGTATTCCTGTTTTCCTTCAGGTCCGTTGGAGAATTCGTTCACCAGCACCTCTCCGGCAGGGAGTGAGGGACCGCTCACCGGCAGGTCTGTCCCATTATCCGGTCCGGTGACAGCGGGGGTGCTTGCCACGACCCTGATGCGGAAATGATCGCCCTGTGTGCCTGGTGGGATCACCGCAGGGATCGTATCCGAAGGAGAATGTCCGGAACGGGGAAGATCCCCGATGGTCAGGGGGCTGGTGAAGGCGCCGGTGGAGTCGGAAAGCTGAGCGGAGAACACATTGCTGCTGTCGAACGTGCCGGAGGTGATGAAAGCGACCTGTACACTATCGCCTGCTGAACAATCCGTGGAGAAGTTCCCGTTCGGGGTCAGCCCGGCGATCGAGAGGGTATGGGAAGAAGGTTGGCTGATCAGGGCCAGTCGGTCGATGGCAATATCTTCTTCATCGGAATTCAGGCGAAAGGTAACCCGGAGGTCCAGCGTAGTGCCTGTATCGGTAATTAAGCCCTGGAAGGTCTGGAAAGTGTCGGTCAGGGCCGGTCCTTCGCCGGTGCCGTCATGATCGGCGTCGATGAAGGGTGTGGAATTGAAATGACTGCCATCGTTCTCCACCCACAGGGTCGGTGTCCAGGTACTGTTCCCATCGATGGTATGGTCGAAGTGGACGTAGTCGTCATGGTCCCAATCCTCTCCGGAGGCTGCATCGTCCTCCGCCAGGCTCACTTCCAGGGCGATGTTGTCCTGCCCGCTGATATCGATATTCTCGAACAAGATGGTCATGGTAGCGCTGGAGGAGCCGGGGACCTGATCGAGGTCCCGGGCGAGCAGGTAATGGTCGTTGGTGCTGCCGGTGAGCGAAACGCCATCGACATCCAGGCTCAGGGTGTCTGCCACACCGACGAGGTTAGGGTTGCCGTTGTTGTGATAAGCCCGGCCGAAATGGTTCCGGCTGCCATCCGAGTGCTCTGTTCCTTTTGTGACCCGGTAACCGCCGGGCGATCCAAAGTCGTGGGACCAGAAAACCTGGGCGGTGCCTTTGGCCGGGATCATTAGGGCCAGGAGGACGGGGAAGCAAAAGCGCCAACCAACCAGCATAAGCGAACGAATTGAAGGTTCATTCGCAAAGCTATTTTATCGGGTATCTTATGCGTAATAAGATTTAAAAGGAAAGTAGACATCCTTTTCAGGGTAAGGAATAAATTAATTATCAGGAGGTAATGTTTTTTAAGGGTAGAAGCTGGCATTTTAGTCATTTTTCATATCAAAAGGACAGTTTGCCAGTTTTCATCAGCAAGGAACCCTGAGTGGGGAAGCGTTTTTTCTCCGTCCGGTTAGGTTGTATGGCGGAAATGATAGTCGACCTGGCCGAGGTGGTAGTTGAGGTGACCGGCCAGGTGGATCAGAAAGAAGCGGGTGCTCATGGGGTGCCCGAAGACCTCTACGGGGAAAGGGGTTTCCAGTTTCTCGGCGGGGAATTCCTGCAGGGTGTTGTTCACGACGACTTTGGTCTGGTCGATCCCTTGCAGCAGTTCTTTTCGGGGCACATCCCGGGCTTCGAACTCCCTTTCGCGGTCACGTTGGTAGTCGTATCCACCCAGCAAGTGCCCGATATAATGGCGGAGGTTCCCTTCGAGATGCAGGCAAAGGTTGCCGGGTGGGTTGTTCACTTGTCCCTGTTTATCCCAGAGCTGGTGTTCCCGGGGGTAGGTGTTGATCTTGTCCTTCAGTCGTTCCAGGTCGCGATCGAACAATTCGGTGAGGGCTTCGAGGGTAGGGTCCATGAGAGGGGAAGGGTTGATGCGTTTCGAAGGTAAAGAAGTTGGGGAGATGCCAAATGCCAGATGCCAAATGGGAAAAGGTCACCCTTCTTTGGGTCTACTCTTGGTTTCTGAGCTTCATGGGTGACACATTTTCAGTAAGATAAGGTCAGATCGTCCTTCTCGGGGGTGGGGCATAAGATTTGTAAGGAATGGGAGATGAAGATGTTGCATAATAAAGTTGAATTCCAAAAGCAAGGAACCATGAAAATGCTGAGGATAACATTGGTCTTTGGCCTGGGCATGGTCCTCTTGCCCGCCTGCCAGGCTCAGGAAGATAAAGCGGAAGAACAGGAAAACGAAAAGGTCATTCAAAGACAAAAGGAAAAGAAAAGGAGTGATACTCAAGATCCTGATGTTCGGATCGAAGTGGAGAAGCAATACAATGAGGAAGGTGATCTGATCCGGTATGATTCGCTATATACTTACAGTTATTGGAGTAGTTCGGGCGATTCCATGACAGTGAACGTGGACAGCCTGTTCCAGGATTTCCGGGCCTATTTCCATGAACATTATGCAGGGGGGCCTGATATGACGCGGGACCCTTTTCAGAAAGAATTCCTGAGGCCGGACTCCCTCCGTCAAAGCGACTTTTTGGATGACGAGTATTTCTTCCACCGCTTTGAACAGGAGCAGAGACGTATGGACCGGCTGTTCCGGGAAATGGATTCCCTGAAGCGGGATTTTCTGGATGAGGAGTATCCGGGAGTAAGGTAGTAAGATAGGGAGGTAGACAGGTAGTGAGGTAGAAGGAATATAGATTCTACCTCACTACCTCTCTATTTCACCAATATCCTCGGTTCCATCATCTCCCGGATGGCGTATTGGAGACCTTCGCGGCCGAAGCCGGAATCTTTGATGCCGCCGTAGGGCATGTGGTCCACGCGGAAGGTCGGTACGTCGTTGACGATCACGCCGCCTACTTTCAGGTGCCTGAAAGCGTGGTCGATGGCTGGTTGATGGGTGGTGAAGATGCCGGCTTGCAGGCCATAGCGGCTGTCGTTCACTGCTGTTATCGCATCGTCGAGGTCGCTAAAGGGTTCGAGGGTCACTACCGGCCCGAACACTTCTTCGCAGGACACCTTCATGGCAGGATCGGTATTGGAAAGGACCGTGGGTTCGAAGAACCCTTCCCGGCGTTTTCCACCGGCCAGTACTTTCGCTCCTTGTTGGGTGGCTTCTTTTACCCAGCTTTCGATGCGGTCCGCCTGGGCTGGCTCGATGAGGTGGGAGACCTCCGTTCCCGGATCGAGGGGGTCTCCGGTTCGCAATTCCTCCACCCGTTTCAGGAAGCGATGGACGAACTCGTCGTAGATGGTTTCCTCGATGAATACCCGTTGGGCATGGATGCAGACCTGTCCGCTGTAAGCAAACCCTCCGAACACACAACGTTGGATGGCATGGTCCGGATCGCTGTCCTCGCAAACGATGGTGCCGGCATTGCCACCCAGCTCAAGTACCACTTTCTTTTTCCCGCAGTCCTGTTTCATCTGCCAGCCAGCTTTCGGGGAGCCGGTGAAAGAGAGCATGTCGATGTTCTCGTGGGTCACGAGTAAGCTGCCGGTCTTGCGGTCGGCCGGGATGACCGACAGTCCTCCTTGCGGCAATTCCGTTTCGTGGATCAGGGCAGCCAGTTCCAGGGCGGAGAGGGGGGTGCGTTCATCCGGTTTGAGGACGATGGGACAGCCAGCGGCGATCGCCGGGGCGATCTTATGGGCCACCAGGTTGAGGGGGAAGTTGAAGGGGGTGATCCCGGCGATGACCCCCACGGGGAAGTGTTTGACCAGCCCCTCTTTTTCCTCGCCGGCCGGGGTCCAGTCCAACCCGATGTATTCCCGGGTAATGC
>CAZAYA010000112.1:0-8417 GCA_964489175.1 uncultured Flavobacteriales bacterium
TTCGCCGGCCATGATATCGTTGAGGAAGGAAACCCCGAGCATGCTCATGAAAGCACCGGGAACGCCGTGGCCGGTACAGTCGACCGCCGCCAGGTAAAGATGGCCCTGTTGCTCCGCAGCCCAGTAAAAATCACCGCTCACGACCTGCTGGGGTTGGAAGAAAATGAAATGCTCGGGCAGGTGGGTGGAAACATATTCCTCGGACTGCAGGAGCGCTTGCTGGATCCGCCGGGCATAGTGGATGCTGTCGGTGATCTCCTGGTGGGACGCGGCCAGCTGATCATGGGTATGGGACAACTCCTGGTGCGCCTTCTCCACTTCCTGTTTTTGCTGTTCCGTCCTTTCCTTTTCCTCCCGGATCTGTTGCGTCCTGTCGGCCACGGTACGTTCCAATTTTCGTTTCTGGGCCAATAACCTCCGGCTGTTAAGCCAAACCACGAACCACAGGAACCCCGCCCCGGCCACCGAGTATCCGGCATAGGCAGCCCAGGTCCGGTACCAGGGAGCTAGGATGGTGAACCGGTATTCGGCCGTGGTGCTCTCCTTGAGATAGGTGTTGCGGGCTTTGACACGGAATGCATATTCCCCTTCGGGGAGGTTGGTGTATTCCTTCCTGGTCTCTTTGGTCCATTTGCTCCAGGCCGTGTCGAACCCTGCCAGCTGGTAACTGTACTTCACTTCTTCCTGCCGGTCCGGAAATGCAGCGGCAAAAAGGAATTCCATCCGATTGTGGGAGTAAGGCAGAACAGGTACCGTTGCTACCGATTGCCGGTGGGTCGGCCCATAGGAATTCCCCACAGGCCTTCTGTGATACCCCCCGAACAAAAGCGTATCCCTGCCCCCCCGGACCTGTTTCAGGGAACAATACCAGGAACGGTCGTGATCTTTCTTTACCCCCGGGAAATAACATGCCAATCCCTGGCCGCCCCCCATCCAAACCCGGTCTTCATCAAGGTAGATAGGACCGATGGTCCCCAGATCGATCCCCCGGAAAGCCAAACTATCGATGCGGTACCCATCTCCTTCGGGGACCAGGTGTTTTACCAATCCTCCCTGGTCGTCATACAACCACAACTCTTCCCCATCTCTTTTCAGGTAGGTCACCGGCCTGCTGCCGTCGCAAAAGAGTTGTCCATAGTCGCAAAACGGCCGGAAACGCTCTCCGTGGAATTCATACAGTCCCTTATGGGTCCCGATGAGTAGACCATCCCGGCCCGGCTCGGGATAGACCCAAATGGTCCCGGGAGGAAGACCATCGCTCGTATCGTAGTGCGTGACATGGAAGTGCCGGAAATGGGTATCGATGGTCACTTTCAACAGCCCCTTAGAACGCATGCCAGCCCATAATTGCAGAGAATCCAGGGCGGAGCCCCAGGTCCAGTCCACGGAATTGATCTCTTCAGGAACATCGGCCATGTCGAACAAATAAGGATCCTGCTTCCCATCGCTCCGGCTGATGAAAAGACCATCCCGTCCCCCTGCCAACACATGGTCGCCGGAAAGGGGGAGGTTGGCCAGGTCCATCACCAATCGCTTCCGAAGGGTATCCGTACGCCATCCCTGTGGGGGGAGCGTGACCGAAAGCAACCCATTGCTGGCACCGGCCACGAGCACACGGGGCCCTTCCTTTTGGGGGAGAAGACCGAAACATTGTCCGGCCGTGCCTTCGACCAATGAAAAAGTTGCCTGTTCCTCTTCCCAGGCCCAGGTCCCGACCTGGGTCACCATGAAAAGGGGTGTATCGGCTCCCGGGAAGCGTCCGATATCGAGCGGCACTCCCAGGAATGCCCCACCTTCCTCCGCCATGGTAAAGGGGATGCCGGTATGGACCAACACGATCCCGTTCTCCGTGCTCGCCCACATGTTCCCGGTGGGATCGGCAGCCAGGTCCCATACCCCTTTGGCCAGCAGCCCTTCTTTCCGACCAACGTGGGCAACGATCCTCCCTTGCTCATCGAACAGGTAGATCCCCTTGAGATCGGTCCCTGCAGCATACGCTGCTCCATATGGATTCAGGGCAGGATCGATCGCAGTAACGGTATAGATCCGGGCTTCTTTCCATCCTTCCACCGGCGTGCCTTTCTTCCGATCCGGAGGAAGCGGGGTGGTCTTTCCGTTTTTCGGATCGAAATGATAAAGGCCGTGGTATTTGGTGAAGACCATCCATTTCCCACGATCACCGAAAGCCCTGACGATCCCCATGATCTCGTTCCTGGCAACCTCTTGGGAGCCCGAGATCCAATGCAACTCTGTTCCATCCACCCGGAAAAGGCCTGAATCCGGTATTCTGACCACCGGATCGGGGCCGGGCCGGAAAACATCGGAGAATATTTGTCCGGGCAGGATGGTGTGGAGGGTATCCTCATCGTAAAAGAAGAACCGGTCGAAGGCATTGAAATAAACACCGGACCCCGGCACCCACACCGTATTCCATACGATCCCAAAGCTCCTCAAGGAGTCGGGGAGCATGGGAAGGAAGGATTTGTAGACCATTGTGCCCGTACTGTCCGGAACGATCACCCCCAGGGTGGACCGTCCCCCCACGAAGATCCTGCCCGCCGTGTCAACGTCCATGGAGAAAACAGCCTTTCCGGCTCCCACGGGAACGGGATCGAAGGTCTCTCCGTCGTAGATAAGGACTTCCTCCGCCGTTCCAAAGGCCGTTTGTCCATTGGGGAGGGATGTGCCGCAAAAGATCTGGTGGTGGGAATCGTAATCCTTAGGCGTGAAAACGGAAAGCTCCGGCGGAAGGGTCTGGCCCGAAGCCGTCAGTGACAGCACGATCGCCATCAGCCCAAATGCCAGGCATTTCACCTTGTTCAGAGGGAGTCTGAAGGGATACCCGGGAGAAGACTTGCTTGTCGGCATGCAAGGGGTGTGGGGAGAATACAGGGCTGAAGATACTCAATTTCCTCCTTGGGTTACAAAATTAAGATACAGGGAGTCAGAGGGAAATGGACACAGGCTAAAGGCCGAAGACCTTCCCTACCTTCTTCCTCCAATACGCCCAGCTCCACCGCTCTTTCCAACTCCCCCAGGGATGGTGAATACCCATCGCGACCAGGCTGTCACGCACTTCCCGTAGGGCTTTCCGGCTGCCAGGCATGGGTGGGTGGTAAAGCTTCTTGGCCGGAGTGTGAATATCCGGGTAAGGGAATTTCCGGTACATCCGGGTAAGAAAACCAGGGCCGGTAACATCCACGACCTGCGAATAGTCCTGCACCGTGGGCGGGTGTTCTTTCAGTTCACGGATCACTTGCTCCCAAAAAGGATGGCCCGGTTCGGAAGCCATGATGCTGTTCCCCAGCTCGTCGGCTTCATTCCCTTCTTCCCTGCTCCGGCAAAGGGGCAATACAACCTTGTGAGGACCGAAGGCGAAGGGTTGCAGCACCTCGTAGTCCAGGTCGAGGTACCCCCCCCCCGATCCGGTACAGCAACAGATAGCGGATCACGTCCGCCCGCATGATATTGTGGGAAAGGTCCCGAAATACCGGGTAGAAACCGGGAAACTCCTCCTTCACAAAGGCATCGTTGTCCACATCGGTCCAGAGCCGATATTCCCAGTCCGGGTTCAGGGCCTGCACCCTGTCAACCAGAGGCCGCCACTTTCGCGGCACTTCACGGTTCTTCCAGGTCTGATGGATGATCTTGGGAATCACGCCCGGATAACGGGATCAAATTACGGGTATTGTCTAAGGGTAGTCGAAATTCGTGTATCGTGTCCGGCCAGAGGAAGGAGCTCACTCCTTCACCACCTTCAGGTCATCGAACCAGGTCACCGCATCGGCTTTGGTCCACAACCCGACCTTTCCGGCCTGCAGGAAGGAACTGTCCTCCACTTCGAAGCGTTGTTCCTCATCGAGGAAAACGGTGAAGCGCGGCCCTTTTACCTTCACTTTGAGCGTGTGCCAGGCCAGGCCGAGGGTATCGGTCTTAACGCCATAGGTTTTTCCCTTGCCAACAAGCGGCAGGTCGGTACGAACGCTATCCTCCATCTTGTACAGCACAACGTTGTTCTCCAGCGGGTTGGCCCGCACGATGTAATGGTTGCCCGGGTCCTGGTACCGCCAGATCAAACCGCCGCCCTGGTCATGTTTCCCGGAAACGCCATGCAGGCGAACGCTCAGGGTAAGATCCTGGGCACGGAGGTCATCATAAACGGC
Source organism: uncultured Flavobacteriales bacterium (assembly GCA_964489175.1). Taxonomy (GTDB): domain Bacteria; phylum Bacteroidota; class Bacteroidia; order Flavobacteriales_D; family CAYVSK01; genus CAZAYA01. The sequence goes on from CAZAYA010000112.1 coordinate 4,164, forward strand.
CAGGTTGAAATGGTCACTGGGGTTGTTCTTGTGCAATTGGGCCAATACATGCTCGCCCATGGTACCCATTACTTCCCAGCGGGTTTTCCCTTCACCGGTATGGTGTTGCGACCACCCCCCGGGAAGCTCCCCAGGGCTGGCTTTCTCGAAATCAAAGGTAAGCGGGACGGGCTCAGGCTCGGAAGCGGGCTCCACTTTGCGGGCCAGGGTGTCGGCCTCGGTTCCGGCCTCCTTTTGCGCGGGATCGGAAGAAGAGTTTCCCCCGCAGGCGACGAGGAACAAGGCGAGGAAAAGCGACCAAAAGGAACGATGGATCATGGGTTGGGGCATTGGGTATAGCGACCAAGGTAAGAAGGATCCGGGAGAGCCGGGCTTCCGGGTCTTTAACCCGGAGGAGCGTTCGGTAATGGGCCCAGGACAATTCTCGACGCAGTGCGTCGAGAATCGGGAAAGCCCTAGAAAACTTCCGCATGTTCCACAAATTGGTCTTATCGAATCCCTCCCCATACTCCTTCCTCAATTTATCCGATAACCGCTCCATGAGTTGTTTTCCATAGCCAGCTCGATCCATGCCGAACTGCTCCTCTTCCACAATCATCCGCCCGACCTTCCAGTAAGCGGCCACCATTTCCCATTTGGCCGTTCGGTATACGGTGTTCCTGGCCTGGTCCAAGACTGCCTTGACGGAATCGTAAAGGGTTTCGATCCGCTTTTCCTCGCTTTGGAAACGGCTGCTTTGGGAGGAAAGGCTCGTGGAAAGGGATAGGGATTCGGCCCTTTCAACCTTGCCCTTCCCGATATTCCTCCAACAGTTTCCGCCCCTTCTTCTGGAGTTCCTGGTAATCCACTTTCAGGGAGGCTGTTCCTTGTTCTTCTGCCTTTTCCAGATTACGAAGAAGGATGGGGTAAAAAGCATCCCGGAAATCCTCACCCTGGTGATGTTGCTCGTATTCTTCCAGGCTTTCCAGTACGATATCCGTATGCAGGAATCCCTGCAGCTTCATGTTGATCCTTTTGATCTCGAACCAGGCAGCATCTTCATCGGCCAATTGGTACAAGGCGATCCCGTAGGCGATAGCTTCGTCGATGTAGCGTTCCCAGTTGCGGTAACCTTTGGTCTTGGCGATGCGTTCCTTACAGAGGCTAAACTGCTTCTTGTATCGGGTCAGGTCGTCTTTGTACCGGATGTAAGTCCCGTCCCGGGTGATCAAATGTCCTCCCTCATGCCAGATCAGGTCTCGCCACTTTCGTTCATTCTTTGTGAAGACCACTGTGTCCTCTGACGTCGGTTCCCTGAAACTAAAAGTAAAAGCATTTTTGCCTTCATGGTATTGGGAATAGGCATCACATGCATGAGCACTTTGAACCTTTTTGAGAGGATTCAAAAAAATGATCCAATCCCGTTCAACATTGAAAAAAGTTCCATACTCCCCTGCCCATGATCTTCCTGCCAGAAATGCATCAATATCCTGTTCCCATTTTTGGTAATTCATTTTCATTTCATCCCTGAACGACCAAAAATCAGAAACGCGTGCAAAATCCTCGACAGACCTCAAAAGTTGAAGCATCCTGTCATACCCGTAATAACGACTATACGCAGCCGAATCCTTGGCTGTAAGGGGGTGCTCGAGTTGAAACTCCTCATTCAAATAAAGCCCAAGACTACTGCTCTCGGAATGGACCCCAATGGGCAAGGAATCGACATCCATCATCTCCCGGACCAGGTCAACTGCACGATGTTCCCGGTAAGGAGAAAAATGTTCTTCTACAGCTTCAGAATAGGAAGAAGGCCGCATCTCAAGCCGATCCCCAAGATACTGGATGATGGACAAGACCTCTATCCTCGGGTCAACCCGGGCCTCGATCGTCCCCCCTGCAAAAGCAACATCGGTTCTAAAAAACATAACGAGCATCAGAAAACCTGATCTCAAACAGTTCCTTATCAACATAAGATCTAATTTTTTAGGGTGAACAAATCCTCATCCAGGGAATGAGGCTCTTTTGTATTGAGCCAGCAGTAGCGTAATTCCCAATCCTTCAATTCAACGATCTTTTCATTGGGGATATACCATAACCGCTGGAATTCCTGGGTATGGACGATATCCGGTATCTTATCCCGGGCGATGTTTCCATAGTAACGATCCAAATGAGAGGCATTCTTAATATTGCCCATCCCATCAATAGCCACTTTTCTGTTGAAAAACGGGTTGTGCTCCTGAGACTCCAGGAAGAAAGATTCCGTGATAATGAGATCCGATATTCCTGTGTATTCTTCCTTAGGCCCTTTAAGCGTTTTCAAGTTCTTTTTGGTAGCGATCACTTGCCCTTGCATGTGGTAACTGTTGAAAGGAGCATCATACAGCAGCAACACATTGAATTTTGGATAAAGGTTCCACAGGTCCATCCACCGCTTAAGAGCCTTGGAGGTGGGATAAGGAACCACCATATCTATTGTTTGAAACCCGGACCGGGAAAATCTTTCAAAAAAATATTCGATGGTCCCCATATCAGGGGGGTGCTGGAATGAAACCTCCAGATGACAAGCCTGCAATGCCTCCAACTCTTCAATAGCAGCAAAATAATCCCCGTCCAGGTCCCGGAATACCTCGACCTCCGATTGAATGATCGGCTCAGGGCGCTCCCAGGTCCTTGAAAGAGAAGGGAAATTTTCCGGGGTAGCGGTCCAGAACCCCAACCCTTCCTTTTCCAGGAATTCAAAATAATCTGTCAACACCTTTCTCGATCCATATAAGCGGACAAGCTCTTCTTTACTATACCCTGAAAATTCCGTAAGGATCTCATACAGTGCATGAGGGATCACAGTGAACCGCATCTTCTGAAGATCAAGCACAACACACCGTTCTTTTCCACTTACCGGAAAACAGGAACTGTAGAGTTTAAATTTCATTTTCAACTTTTCTGATCAATTCCTGAAAGCGAATACACGAAACCGGCTTATACAAATAATTGCCCGGCAACCCCCGAGAGCGATGCCGTTTACTACTGGAAACCCTGATCGCTTGTTCGATCTGAAGGATATGATCGATCCTGTAGCACCTCATGAAGCGAAAATAGAGGGGAACGCTGTCCAGGTTATCCTCACTGAAGAAGTTGTTGTACCGGGTCATTTTTCAAGTCTTTTTGCAACAACCATTCTGCTACTCTTTTCTCCAAAGCATAATTCACCGCTGTTCCGTACCCCAGGAACTGCCCCACGGGATTGATCTCCAGAAAATAGGTATGGTCTCCGTGATCCACCAGCAGGTCAATGGATCCCGCATTCAACCGGAGAGACGTCATGAGCCTTCTTATCTTTTGCTCTGTGCTACCATTGAGCTTCATCCGGCTCATAGTAACACTATCCCGCTCCAATCCATTTTCAAGTTTGATATCTATGTCATGGGTTTTCGGATGAAAGAGACCAGTAGCATAGCACTTCCCGTCCAAATAGAACACTCTGATCTCATACTGCTTCCGGATCTTTTCTTGAAACAGGGAGGGAAAGAAGCGTTCGGGAAACTCATCAACTGTTTGGAGGTCGATAGCTTCCGGAAAGCTTCGGTAGAACAACCCCTGCTTTTTATCCCGGAATCCTGAAGGGTCTCCGGCGGGCTTCAGAACAACCCCATTTTCCTGACGAAGAAGGAAACTCTCAAGCTCAGAGCGGGTATTGGTAACCTTCGTTTCAGGAATACGGAAACCTGAATGGACAGCATGTTGCAGGGTAATGAGTTTATTCTCAAGGTCTGCATTCCATGGCTCCGTCAGCCATTCAGCATGCATGAACATATGGAAGACCATATTACTCAAAACCCTGGCCTCCATTAGGGTCTCATTCCAGAGTTGATAGTCCTGAAGCGTCCGAACCTTCAAACCAAGGTCTTGAAAACGATACCATCGCCTGTACCAGCATGCGTTGACCCTAGCTGGTTCAATGCTCCGGCCTCCCATAACCAATGAGTGCCCGGCAGGATCGATGGAGACCGTTTGCGACTGGTCGATAAGGTCCTCACTATTGATCCTTTCAAACGATGCTCCCAAATGGAGCAACCAGTCGATCACCCGGTCAGTGGTAGGTTCTTGTTCATTGGAAAAGATCAGTATCATACCCCAAAAACGTGTGAAGAAGAAGAGAGAGGGCTTCCCCTCTCTTCTTTCCTCTTTATGGCTCAAAGGCTCATTTGTACCTGTGTCGCTGACTCCTGATCAGGATGATAGGTGTCGTCATCCCCCATAAGAGAGGAAAACCTGTGC
>CAZAYA010000113.1:0-8416 GCA_964489175.1 uncultured Flavobacteriales bacterium
CCAGCTTCGTGTTCGTCGGCCCTAACCTCTGGAACATCGAGGCCGTTACCGAAGCTCAGATAAAGGTGATCAGCCGGGAAACTCATTTCGAGCTACTCCAAAGGTTCCCTAAATGGATGGAATTCGACAATCTGCTACTGGCCAATGCTTATGCGCTTCTAGAAAAAAGCATGTTCGATCATCTTCACACTTCAGCCCGTGAAAGATTCGATGATCTAATGGACAAAAACCCACAACTCTTCAACCACGTCCCACTCCAATACATTGCTTCTATGCTCGGGATCACTCCAGAGACTCTTAGTCGTTTACGAAAAGAGATGACCCGATCCACTTCTTGACGAAGATCAAGAAAAACCCTTTCTTTTCAATGGATCTTTGGAGCAAACCAGATCACCATGACCTTGCTTCAAAGATCTTTTCTCCTCAATGGCCTGTTCTCTTCTTTTACAGGCCTACTCCTTCTTATTTTCCCAGCCGTTATAGCTGATCTATTCAAAGTTCATGACCCTCTGCCTTTTAGGATTACAGGAATCGCTTTGATCCTCTTTGCCGGCTGGGTCCTATATCAGGTGAAGGCCCGAGAGGCTATCGCTCTTATGCTGATCGCAATGCTCGACTATTGCTGGGTATTGTCAAGTTTCATCGTATTGTTTTTCACCCCGTTCGGCTTCTCCTTCTCTGGACAGATGACCACCGGAACCGTGGCATTTATCGTATTGTTTCTGGCAATAGCCCAAACAAGAGGTATCATAAGGTTAGACAAGGTCCCTGGAAAAGAACATAAGCGTTTCCAGTTCAAAAGGACCATACGGGCTCCTCAAAAAGTCGTATGGAAGATCATATCGGATATCGGTAATTACCATGAAGTAGCCCCGAACATCGACGAAGCCAAGATCCTGTCCGGACAAGGCGAAGGTATGAAAAGAACTTGCCGAAACGGGAAAGACCAATGGCAAGAGGTCTGCACGGCTTGGATCGAAGGGGAGATGTACGAGTTCGAAGTGGATACGAGTCCTCCCGACTATCCCTACCCCCTCCAATACTTAAAAAGTAGCTGGAAAGCAGAGAAGGTGGATACTGACCAGACCAATATTCTCATGACCTTCGACTTCCGGTATTCTCGAAAATACCAGGAATTACTGCTCCACCCTTTTATGCGAAAGTGGCTCACCCAGGTTGGAAAAAGCTTGCTGGATAATTGGCAGTCAAAAATAGAAGGAAGATAAGCCCCCGGTCAAGGCATTAAAAAGCTGACCCGGTCCTGTTGTCAGGGTCATTTCCCATAGATCTCCCCGATAAGCTTCCTGTACTTTTCCTGAAGGACCTTCCGTTTCAGCTTGAGCGTAGGGGACAATTCCCCGGAATCAGGAGACCATTCCTCAGTAATCAACCGGTACCGCCGGATCTGCTGATCCTTTTCCAATTCCTGGTTTACCTGCTCCACGATCCCCTTGAAAAGGGTGGTCACACCAGCATCTTCGACCAGAGCCTCCTTTTCTCCTGAGGTAATCCCGTTCTCTTTGGCCCACTCCCGCAAGACTTCAAAATTAGGAGCGATCAAAGCACTGGTGAACTTCTCCCCTTCTCCGATCACCATGATCTGATCTACATACAGGGATTCTTTGAACTTGTTCTCAATGAACTGGGGAGCCACGTACTTGCCGTTGGACAATTTGAAGATCGATTTCTTTCTGTCCGTGATCCGGAGGAATTTCCCCTCCTCCAAAACACCAACATCACCAGTACGGAACCAACCTTCTTCATCAAACGCTTCCTTCGTGGCTTCTTCCCGCTTGTAATAACCCTTCATTACGTTCGGTCCTTTGCACAATACCTCCCCATCCTCTGCTATCTTCACGTCCACTCCTTCGATCGGTGCTCCCACGGTACCCAATTTCAGGTCGGGCAAGGTCTTCCGGTTGATGGTAATGATCGGTGAGGTCTCGGTCAGCCCATACATGTTGAGCAACTTGATGTCGGCCGCCCAAAAAACCCGTTCCAATTGGGAAGGCAAGGCCGCCCCTCCCACACCGATAGATCTCACCCGGCCTCCCATGGCTTCCCGCCATTTACTGAAGATCAACTTATTGGCCAGCTTCAATTGCAGCTTGTAGCCAGGGCTTTTTCCTGTAAGCTCGTATTCCTTGCCCAGACGAAGCGCCCAGAAGAAAAGTTTCCGCTTCAGGCCGGTCAGTTTTTCCCCTTTGGAGATGATCTTATCGTAAACCCGCTCCAGGATACGGGGTACCGCTCCGAAGCCATGGGGGCGGATCTCTTGCATGTCTTGGGCTATGGTCCCGATGTTCTCATTGTAATAGATACTGCAACCGGAATACTGGGTCTGGTAGTTGGCCATCCGTTCTCCCACATGACACAGAGGTAAAATGCACAAATAGCGTTCATCAGGTTGCAACTGGAAAACCCCTGCAGCGGCTTTGGCATTGCTGAGCAGATTCTCATGGGTCAGCATCACTCCCTTGGAATCCCCGGTAGTCCCGGAAGTATAGATCAGGGTAACGATATCGGAAGGAGCGATCTCCTTTTTGATGCGCTCCACTTCCTCCTGCTGCTTCATATTGGTATTCCCTTGATCACGGATCGACAACCATTGTGGCACTCCCTCCACCTCATCGATCGTGTAGATCTCTTCCAGGGAAGGCACTTTATCCCGCATTGGTGCGACTTTCTCATACAGACCCTGGGTTCCCGCGACCACCAAAACAGGTTCGGCATGGGTCAACAGGCTTTCATATTCCTCCGCCTGCAACGTAGCAAAAAGGGGAACATGGATCACACCGATCTGGGCCATACCCATGTCGAGAAAGTTCCACTCAGGACGATTGGGCGTAATGGTAACGATCTTATCTCCCGGCTGAAGCCCCAGGGCAAGCAATCCACGGCTCACAGCATCGGCCTCCTCCCGGTACCGACGAACACCGTAGGTCACCCATTGTCCATTCTCCTTGGCAGCCAAAGCATCTTCCTTATCTGGAAGATGCATCTCATAACGGTCCAGAAGATCAAAGGTCCTTGTTACTTCCATGGGGTTAAAGTTAGTATCCTCTGTTCAACAACCGGGGATCCCACCGCTTCTCCAGGATGTGTGAAGCTTTACCGCGATGGGTCAGGGTTCCGGTAAAACCTTCTTCCGGAGAGAACTCCTGAAAACACCAATCGTCATCAGCAAAGACATCAGCGGAAGAAAGTAATTTCACCCTGCCTTTTTCCAACCGGAATTCCAGGTTTTCAGGGGGTAATCGCATCCCTTCACCGATCGCTTTCAAATAAGATTCCTTGAAGGTCCAGAACCGGAAGAACCGCTCCTGCTTTTCCCGGGGATCCTTGTTGATCTGCCGGATCTCCGCTGGTTTGAAGTTCGTCCGGATCAGCTCATCCACATCCGGAAGTGTTCGCAACGCCTCAACATCGACCCCCACCTCCTGGTCCCGGGCAAATGCCAACACACAAACGCCTCCTGAATTGGACATGTTGAAACAAAGCGACGGGTCTTCCCGGCACCAAGGTTTTCCCTTGTCCTTCCGATCGATCCGGACCGAAACAGGGTCCTTTCCCAGATACCGCGACAACAAAAACCTCAGGACTCCCTGGGATACCAGGTATTCTTCCCGCCTTTCCGGGAACTTGAAATATTCACTGCGGGCAAGGGTCGTATCCGGAAGCCCCTCCCGGAAGGAAGCCAACTCTTCTTCCGCCATCTTTCCATAAGGAATGAACCAAAGGTGAAGTTCATCGGGAGGTAAGGTCCAGGTATCGAAGGACATTCAGTACAAAGTATTAAGTACTAAGTATTAAGACATGAAGGCCATTCAATGATGTTTCCCTTGAGTCGGTGTTTTGACGGTCCTTTCATGCTCCGGACACCTCTGGAAAATACCTTGGTACTTAATACTTTGTACTACCCCCTCAAGCTTCCACCGAAGCAGAGAACTCTTCCGTCAGCAGTTCCAGCAGCCCTTCTTTGTTATCCCGACAGAACAAGTGGCCGCCTTCGACCACTTTAAAGCGGAACTCCTTGCTCGTGTGCTTTTTCCATTCCTTGAGCTGGTCTTCGCTGAAGACAGAATCATTCGAACCGGCGATCGCAATGATCGGACAATCGAGGGGGGTATCATCGTAATACTTGTACTTCTTGCCAAGCAGGATATCCGCCCGCAAGGCCGGCAGCATCTCATTGAAGACCTCCTCATTGTCGACTACCTCATCCGGTATTTCCAGCGACCGCAAGTGGTTCTTGATGTTCGGGATGTTCTTGTCCTTGTAGACCTCATCATCCGCGATGGCATCCAGGAATTCGAACGGGCTTTCCAGGTGTGGAGCTCTCCAGCCCCCCACAACGAACTTGACCGGATGGACATCCATCTCTTTCCGCAGGTAACGGCTCAATTCCAAAGCGATACCAGCACCGGAACTATGGGCATAGAATGCACAAGGAGCGGTAAGCAGCGGCTCCATGACCTCGGCCATCTTCGCCACCAGTTCGCTTACATCATCGTAGGCTTTTTCATCCGCCCGCTCTTCCCGGCCGGGGAATTGAACGGCACAAACCTCGATGTCTTCCGGCAGATACTCATGCCAATTGTAGAATACAGAAGCACCTCCGGCAAAGTAAGGCAGGCAGAACAACCGAAGCCTGGGATTGTCTACTTTCTTCTTGCGGATGATCCAACGATCGAGTTCGCTCTTTTCCTCGCCATCTGCAGCTACTTCTCCTTCCTGGCCGGTCACTTCGTCCAGGATCTGTTGGGTCATTTCTTCGATGGTAGGACCCCGCATGATCCGCATCATGGAGTAATCCACCCCGAAGTTGCTCTGGACCCAGTTCCGGACCTGGTTGGCCATCAAGGAATCCAATCCATATTTGTTGGTCGGCTCGGTCACGTCCAGTTTGCTGGCCGTTGTTCCCAATACACGGGCAAAGGTATCTTTCAGGCTGTCCATCAACATATCCATCTGCTCTGACGGATCAGCTTCCAGCACTGCAGCCTTCAGGGCACCATCACCATCTCCACCAGCAGAGCCCCCGCCCAACTCTTTCTCATGGACCAGGTGAGCAAAACGGGAAGAATTCGCTGTATGCGGGAAAAACTCCCCGACGGTCTCCCAATCGGAGTCCGTCGCCACACGTTGGACCGGATTGTTGAGCAACATCTGCTCAAGGATATAAAGCGCCTCATCCAACGAGAAGGGATGCCAACCTTGTTTGTAAAGCAGGCCGTCGACTTCCTGACTCCGGGCCACGAAGCCAACGTCACCGATAACGCCCCAGTTGATAGTGGTAGCAGGCAATCCCTGTGCCCGACGCCAGTGGGAGAAATTGTCCAGGAAGCTATTGGCGCCCACATAACTGACCTGCCCCGGATTCCCGTAAATCGCAGAGATCGAGGAATAGGAAACGAAATGGTCCAGGTCAAGGGTTTTGGTCTTTTCATGGAGGATCCAACATCCCACGGCTTTGGGGATGAATACCTTCATATAGCGGTCGTGGTCGATCTCCGGTATACTCCCGTCATCGAGCACCATAGCCGCATGCTGCACGCCTTTCAGCGGTGGCATGTCCGCTTCGATCTCTTTGAAAACGCGATCCATATCGTCCTGGTCGGAAACACTTCCCTTCGCCAGCTTAACGTTCACGCCGCGTTCTTCCATCTTTTTCACGACGGCTTTCTCTTCATCCGTCTTCGGCCCGCTCCGGCTGAGCAGCACGAGGTTGCGACACCCTTTGGTCGTCATCCAGTTGGCAACGGCCAGACCGAAACCGGAAGCTCCCCCGGTGATCAGGTAGGTACCATCCTCTTTGAACCGGATCGCTTCGGGCGGAGCAACATCCACTTCGCCTTCCATGGAAACGATGACCTTTCCAATGTGACGGGCACCCCCCATGAACTGAAAAGCATCGGCCAACTTCCCGACCGGGAAGACCGTGACCGGGTGGGGTTCGTATCCGTTCTCTTCGAAGTAATCAATGGATTTCTGGAACAGCTTACCGCCGAATTCAACTTTCTGAGCGAAGAGCCTGTCGACGTCCACCCCGAAGTAGGAAAGGTTGTTGCCGAAGGGTTGCAATCCCAATTTGCTGTTCCGGTAGATATCGGTCTTGCCGATCTCAACGAACCGGCCGTAGGCTGACAGGCACTGGATGCTCTTGTAGATCGGCTCGCCGGACAAAGAGTTCAGGACCACATCCACTCCTTCCCCGTTCGTTTTCTCCATGATCTGATCAGCGAACGCAAGGGTCCGTGAGTTCATGATGTTCTCGGACTTCACACCGAGTTTCTCCAGGTAATCCTGTTTCTCTTTGGTACTGCAAGTAGCGTAAACTTCCGCTCCGATCGTATTGGCGATGTTGACCGCCGCGATCCCCACACCCCCAGCAGCGGCATGGATCAAGACTTTTTCTCCTTTTTCCAGGCGACAGTGATGGATCAGCGAGAAGTAGGCGGTGGTATAGACCACTGGCAAACTGGCCGCTTCAGTCCAGGAAATATGCTCCGGCTTCTTCACCACATGCGCTCCCTTGGGATAGGCAAAGCCGCCCAAACAGGACGGTGCCGTAGCCATCACCTCGTCCCCCACCTGAGCATCCTTCACATCTTCTCCCACGGCCGTGACCACGCCAGCACATTCCAACCCAAAGGTCCGGCCGAACAGACCACCTTCAACCGCTTCATCGGAAAGCAGTCCCATGGCGATCATAATATCGCGGAAGTTAAGGGCAGAGGCTTTGATCTGAACTTCTACTTCATCCTGGGCAGGGGTTCTGCGCTCGGATTCCCGAAGCACGATATTGTCAAGGACACCGTATTCGGAAATGGTGGCGCTGTATGGAGAACCTTCTGCGTTAACGGTCCGTTTGGCCCGTTGCTCGATATTCTCTTTCGAGATCCTTTCCAGACGATTCACATAACGCTTGCGACCACGGAAAGCCAGTTCTTCGATTCCATCGGAAGCAAAGAACTCATCGTTCAACTCCTCCAGCTCTTCATCCTGAACAGGGTCGCTCAGATCGACGAGGGTGGTCGCATAATTGGGGAACTCATTGGTGATCACCCGGGCCACTCCTCTCAAGCCTTCCTGTTTCAGGTTGATCAGTTCCGGCGAGCCACCTACGTTCTGTGCTCCGCTGAAGAGTATCCAGAGAGAGGGGTTTTTGTCAAAGGTCATGTCGTTGAGCTTCCGCATGATGTTCATGAGCATCATAGAGCCCTCTTCTTCCGCTTTGACGATCGCATTGGTATCGATATCCTCTTCCTGCTTTCCTTCCAGGTCAAGCCCCCAGGCAAAGACCAACCCTTCAAACTGTTTGCCCTTGGCAATATGATCGATCACCTTATCGGCATCTTCCTGATATTGAGGATCGGCAAGGATCTCTGTATCGGAAACCTGTTCAAAGCCTTTCCCTTTGATAACTTTCACACAGGTCTTGTTCTGCGCTTCAAGTTGCTTGATCAGCTTGGCAGAGGTCTCCCCCTTGTCGGCAAAGACAAGCCAGTCCGCTTTCTCGTTCCGGGAATCGTCCTCCTGTTTCAGTTCGGTAAGGTCTACCTTTTCAGAGCGGGCCAACAAGACCGACTGGCAGGAAGCATCGTTGTTCTCGAAATCACTGAACCAGTTCACATCATGAAAGCCATTGCTTTCCAGCACTTCCTTCCATTTTTCCGGTGCCATGGTAGCATGATGCGGACGAATGTCCGTATCCTGGAACATCCACCACCCTTCGGTCATGCCGAAGATCAGGTCGAGGTAGACCGGTGAATTGGTCACCTCCAGCAACAGAAGCACTCCTTCGGAAGCCAGCAGTTTACGGGCATTACCCAGGGAATTCTCCAGTCTGCTGGTCGCGTGGATCACATCCGAAGCGATGATCAGGTCGTAAGAATTCGGTTCAAAGCCCTGATCGGCCGGATCTTCTTCAATGTCGAGCAGCTTGTATTCCACAAAAGGATAATTGGCGAACTGCTGCTGGGCCTTCATCATGAACATGTGGGACAAGTCCGTGAAGGCATATTCCGTCCTTTCGGGCGGTAACAACGGCAGGATGGCCTGTGTCACCCCACCCGTACCGGCTCCGATCTCAAGGATACGAAGGGTCTGGTTCTCGGGCAGGTCTCTGATCAATTCAGATACAGCCCTGCGAGCAATATCATTGTATTTGCGGAAGGCGAATCCTTCCACATAGTATTTGAGGATCGCCTGCCAGTCATCTTCCGGGAAGATCAGCTGTACTGGATCGACCTTGCCCTGTAGCACTTCTTGGATCTCCGGCCCACAACGGCCAAGCAGGATGGATTCATGATCGAACTGCGGATAGGTAGCCTGTAGGGTATCCATCCAGGCAAAAACATCCCGGAATTCCGGTTCTTCGACCACTTCATAGGTTTCTCCCCCCCCTTTCAGG
>CAZAYA010000114.1:0-4045 GCA_964489175.1 uncultured Flavobacteriales bacterium
AAATAGCCATATTTGTTGTATGGAGACAACAAATATAGACCCCCTTTTTCGAAAGTCTGTTGCTAAGATCCAGCGTGTAACCACCGAACTCAAGCGTTATTTGTATGAGGTGGTGGACTGGTCCGATCGGTTGATCATTATCAAAGGAGCCCGGGGAGTGGGCAAGACGACGCTACTCTTGCAATTCATCAGGGAGACCCATGGTATTTCGGAAGAGGTACTTTATGTAAGCCTTGATGATATATGGTTCGCCGACCAGCGCCTGGTGGACCTGGCAGAGCAATTCAGCAATCAGGGGGGGAAGTATCTGTTCCTGGATGAAGTCCATAAATATCCGGACTGGTCTCAGGAAGTGAAGAATATTTATGATGACCATCCGGACCTTCAGCTTGTCCTGACGAGTTCATCGGCGCTACATATTCATCAGGGTAAAGCGGACCTAAGCCGCCGGGCCATCATTTATGAGATGAACGATCTGTCTCTGCGGGAATTCCTTTTTCTCCAGGACAACCTCCGGTTCCCTTCTTTTTCATTCGAGGAGATCTTGAAGGATCATTTGGCGATCAGTGCAGAGATAACACAAGACCTTAAGCCGGTCAAAGCACTGAAAGCGTATTATGCAACAGGAAGTTACCCCTACTTTTCAGAAAATCCGGACAATTACGACTGGCGGTTGCAAAGTGTGGTGAATACGACCCTGGAGGTGGACCTACCTGCGGTCCTGAACATCGATCATCATTCTGTTCTTAAGTTGAAAAAACTGTTGTATGTGATCGCTACCTCCGTTCCTTTCAAGCCCAATATTTCAGCTTTGAGCGAGAAAGTGGGTGTGGCACGTGACACTTTGCTCAGGTATTTAAGGTATTTGGAAGAGGCTCAACTGATCCGGTTGTTACATAGTGATAAGCGAGGGATGAGCTATTTGAGCAAACCTGACAAGATCTACCTTCACAATACAGATCTTCTTGCTGCGCTCACAGGTTATCAGCCTGCTGTCGGGACCATGCGCGAAACTTTCTTTCTGGACCAGGTTGCTCCGGTGGTTCCTGTTACCATGTCTTCCAAAAGTGATTTCCTGGTCGATGGCCAATACATTATCGAAGTGGGAGGGAAAAACAAAACGGCCCATCAATTGAAAGGTCTTTCCAGGGCATTCATTGTAGCGGATGATATGGCCATAGGCAACCATCAAAAGATCCCGTTGTGGCTGTTCGGTTTTTTGTATTGACTTGATCGGTCTTGGGGTGAACAGTGAGCAGTAAGGAGTGAGCGGGGCCGGTGGCTGAGCGCCCGCTTGACCGGACGGGCAGGGAGTCGAAGGAGGTGGATGGAGCCCAGGAGGTCCCTGAGTATTCTAAGGACCCTGACAATTCAGCTCGCCCTTTTCTTCTGGCTCCAATGGGCCAGCACCATTTGCAATTCCCCGTAGTCGGCCTCTTTTCCGAAATGTGCTTTGGCCTTGGACAAGGCAGGGTCTCCTGAGCGATCGAAGTAAGCCGCGATCCGTGCTACTTTTTCCTCCGGGAGAAAGGCGTGAACGTCCAGGTCGCCGGTACCGATGAAATGGGTCATGTGCCCCTGGATGGTGGAGAGGGCCAGGCCTCTTTCACTGGCAATGTCCTGGATGGACCATCCTTGTTGGAAGAGGTCATAGGAGGTCTGTTTGGTGTTCTTTTTGTTCTTCCTGGGAGTGGGGTCAGGGTTCTTGTCAGGGTCGGCGAGTGCTTCGGTCAGGTCCGTTTTCTCCACGTCGTTGGCATCACAATAAGCCTGGACCATATCGAGCAAGAGGGTTCCATATTGGTCGGCTTTGACCTTCCCGATCCCTTTGACCTTTTTCAGGGTGTCCATCGTTGTGGGCAGCGCCTGGGCGATGTCGATAATGGCCTGGGTGGACAGCACCCGGTAGGCCGGCAGACCTGCTTCCGCACAGGTTTCTTTTCGCCAGTCGAGCAGGGCCTGGAAGAGGTCCCGGTGTTCGATGTTCTCCGGCACTTTGGTCCGGTTGTTGGCTTTGGCCTTTCGTTCCTGTGGGGTGGGGTCCAGGGCTGCATCGGTGGCGGCCCGGTTCACGGCGTGGATGCTGAATCCTTCCGCACACACCTTGAAGCAGGCTTTTTGGACGTGTAGTTCTTTTTCGAGTTCGGCCTTGCGGTCGTTGATATTCTTCTTGACCTCCTGGTTGTCGGTGAGGATATCAAGGTCGTGCAGCGCTTGAGTGCAGGCGTTCAGTTGTTCCGTGAAATAGTCTCCTGCTTTTTTCAGGCGCTCCTGCAAGGTTTCGTTCTCTTCCGGAAGCGTTTCCTCGCCGAAATGCCTTTCCAGTTCTCTTTGGAAGGCTTTGGCCGCTTTGATGATCTTTTGTTCCGTGGTTTCCCGGATCTCCCGGAAGGTGCCTTCGACGTTACCCGCCAGGGCGCTCCCGTTCTTCCGGAGGACATGGTCCATGGCCTTGAAGAGGCGTTGCAATTCCGAAAAGGCGAAAAGGGCGTGGAGCCGTTCGCATTGGTAACGGTGCCGGTGCAGGTAGAGGGTCTGTTCATCCGGTTCGTTCTCCTGGATCTGGCGGGTATGGTCCTGTACTACCTGGTCCGTCCGGATGCTGCCCGGTTCGAGTTTAGACCGCAGCACCACTCCTTCGAAGGTCCGGCACCGGCTCAGGGCCACGTAGACCTGCCCGTGGGCAAAGGCCGCGGCCGCATCGATCACGAGGCGCTCAAAGGTGAGGCCCTGGCTTTTGTGGATGGTGATCGCCCAGGCCAGGCGGAGGGGGAATTGCTTAAAGGTGCCGAGGATCGATTCCTCGATCGCTTTGGTCTTCTTGTCCAGTTCGAATTTGCGGTTCTCCCAGGTCAGCCGTTCCACTTCTATCTCCTGGTCGTCCTCGGGGCAGCGGACCGTGATGTGGTCATCGTTGAGGGCGGTGATCCGGCCGATCTTGCCGTTGTAGAAGCGCTTTTCCCCGGCCATGTCGTTCTTGACGAACATCACCTGGGCATCCACCTTCAGGGCCAGTTCCGGGTCGGTAGGGTAAGCATGTTCCGGAAAATCCCCATCCACCGTGGCTTCGTGCCGGTAAGTTTGGCCGGGCAGGCTTTGGAGCTTTTGTTCGTTGATCTGGCGGGCCGTCTTGTTGTGGGTGGTGAGGGTGATGTAGCCTTCCTCATCGTCCGGGTTGAAGTTGGGGATGTAGCGGCTGTTGAGCTTTTCCAGGACGGTAGGGTCCATTTTGTTGTCCCGCACCCGGTTGAGGAGCTCGATGAATTCGCGGCTGTCCTGCCGGTAGATGTGGTCCAGCTCGATGCGGATCACTTCGCTGTTCTGGAGGGCGTGGCTGCCGAAGAAGTAAGAGGTGTCGTAATGTTCCTGCAGCAGGTCCCATTCCTGGGGTTTCACCACCGGGGGAAGCTGGTGGAGGTCGCCGATCAGCAGCAACTGGAGTCCGCCGAAGGGGCGGTCGTTCTTGCGGAAGCGGCGCAGCACGGCATCTATGGCATCCAACACATCGGCCCGCACCATGCTGATCTCGTCGATGATAAGGAGGTCCAGGCTTTTCAGCAGGTCTTGTTTCTTGCGGCTGAACTTGCGTTGGCGGAGTTCCTGTTGCTCCGAACCTGGGATGTGAGGGGTGAAGGGGAGTTGGAACAGGGAGTGGAGCGTCATCCCTTGGGCATTGATGGCCGCCACGCCGGTGGGGGCGGCCACGGCCATGCGCTTGGGAACCTCTGCCTTGACCCGATGGAGGAAGGTGGTCTTGCCCGTTCCTGCTTTCCCGGTGAGGTAAACGTGGCGGTCCGTGTCGTTGATGAATGACCAGGCGCGTTCCAGGGATGGGTTGGTGGTGTAGTCCATGAGGGGCAATGGCTTCTTCTGGAACGAAAGTAACCGATCTTTTCACCGCTGCCGACCCCGGAAAGATCAAAGATCCCCGAAACCGTGGAAAGCTGTGTTTATCGAGGAAAGTAGAGCGTCTTGTGGGAATGGATGGGACTACCCTGGCAGGGGTCCCGGAAGCGGGTTTTGAAATTCCGGGAGGGATTTCGAG
>CAZAYA010000114.1:4145-8389 GCA_964489175.1 uncultured Flavobacteriales bacterium
GTTTTGAAATTCCGGGAGGGATTTCGAGGGAGCCTGTCAGGGTTTCAGCGGCCGGAAAGTTGGAAAGGTGTTCCGGCCGGGAGGCCGGATAATCCGGAGTGTAGCAGGGTGCTCCGCATAGCGGGCAGTTGTCTCTTTGAATCAGGTGGACCGGTTCTGGATCCATCTTTCAAAAAGGAGGTCGTAAACCCGGTAGAATTTGTTCCCCTCTTCGTCATGGTCGTAAAAGACCATTTCTTTGTTGAGCAGGGCTTTCAGGGAGCGGAGGACGATCGAGGAACTTCCGAGTCCGAATGACTTGATGAAATCCTTGGAAGTGGGCTCCCTGACCGTTCCTTTGGCGGCAATACTTTTCAGAAGGGACCACTGATTGGAGGTGAGCAATTCCCGGTAACCGTGGAAAACGGGCTCCTGTTCGTTGAGGATCTTCGCTGCTTCTTCTTGCCAGGCTTCATGGGCGACCTTTTTATCTCTCCGCAGGAAGGTTCGGTTGCAAAGCAATTGTACATAATAGGTGTGTCTTCGGGTCCATTTCAGGATCTCGCGCACCACCTCAGGGGTAATGTGTTGTCCATTTTCCCTGAAGTGTTCCTGGATGAATTTTTTGTAGGGGACTTCTTCTATCTCCTTTAATTGAATGAGTTGCGTGCTTCGATAGAAGGGCCTTGAGGGGTCCATGAACAATTCGGCCATTAAATGCTGCTGGCTTCCGGCAAAAATGAATTGAACGTTCTTCAATTGTTGAACGATACTGCGAAGCCAGGCATCAGCTTTATTATCCGGGTATTCAGTGACCTGTTGGAATTCATCGATGGCGATGACCACTTTTCGCGGATGTTGTTCGAGGGTCTGGAATACCTCTGATAGGTTTCTTTTGGCCGTTTCCTGGTCTACGTTGAAGGCCACCTTCGGGTCTCCCGATAACTGATCGAAGGAGAAAACAGGTCGTAAGGATTTGATGAAGGCCCATATCTTCTTGCCTGGGGTTGTGTGCTCAGGAATAGCATTGACCACGGCCGTGACGAATGAATTCAACAGGTCTTGCATGTTTTCTGTGGCCAGAATGTCCATGTAGACCAGGTCCCATGATCGGGGCAGGTACTGTTCAACATGTCTGATCAGGCCGGTCTTTCCCATCCGCCGGATGGAGATAAGGGTAGTGGAGGATCCGCCTTTGAGGTGGTTGAGGAGGGCTTTCGTTTCCTTTTCCCGGTCACAAAAATATTTCGGGCCATAATAGCCTGTTGTGGGGAAAGGGGTATTGGGTTGGTTCGGCATGGGATCCGTTTACAACAAATATAGGTTATAAAATGTAACTTACAAAATGTAACTTAAGAATTCAGTTTTCTCCCCGGATCTTTCAGGAGGGGGCCTGGTGGTAGGGATGATCGATCTCCCTTTCCAATGGTTGGGGAGGTCTTCCGGCCGGGAGGCCGGGTAAGTTGGAGCATAGCGTCCCGCTACGCTCAGCTGGGGCTGGGGGGCTTTTTGGCCAGGTTTGTGACTTGTTCAATGGGATCCCTGGTCAAGTTCTTTTTTCAAGGCTTCCCCTTTTTCCGTTAGCCGGTATTTTTGCTTGCTGCTATTGGGTTTGTCCGGGAGGGTCATTTCTATGAACTTTTGTTCTATCGCTGGAATTAAATAATGGTCACGAAAATGGGGACGATGGTTTAGGCCAAGGGCCTCCATTAGAGATTTGTTGCTCACCTCTCCTTTAATAGCCAAAACAAGTTCTTCTACTTCCGCGGTACTTGTTCGGTGCTTGTTCGGTGCTTTTCATTCTTGTTGGTCGACCAATCAGGGTGAACATGAAGCGTGGTAAGGAAATAAGTGCACTGTTCATTCGTATCCAGGACCGGTTCCGGTGAACCATTTCCTTTCATGGCCTCCCTCATGGTCGGAATACCAGTTCCACGGCCTTCGGTCAGGTGAAGTTCTTTCAAAAGATCGCCTACCCGGCGGTTCCGGTAGTCGCGGGCGACAATGCGCTTGTTTTCGGCAAGGATCTGGGCATCCACTGGGGGAACCGGCCCCGGAAAGCTCAGTATTTCAATACGGTCCGGCCAGACCTGGACTTCAATGGGATTGGGAAGCTCATAACTCTTGTGATAGACCGCATTGGCCAAAGCCTCTTCAAGGGCATCATAAGGAAAATTGTAATACCGATGGGCTTCGGCTTGCCCGGATACTTTGTGGACTCTTTCTTCAATGATCTGATTCTTCAGATAATTCAGGGCATCCCGCAATTGCTTGTGCAAGGGACCTTTGAAATACTTTTCACTAAAGTCCTTGCCGGCTTCATCTTTGCGGGTGACCACCTCGATCCAGGCATTCCGGAAAAAATCCTCAGGCGATCTATTGAAGAACATGAGCCCTACATTCACAGGGCGCAGCTCTTTGTCCGGTCCTTTGGCGATGGCTAATTGCCGGACCAGATCGGCAAAAGGCATGGAAGCGCTTTCCTCAGCCAATGTGCTTTTGATCTCATGCAGAAGATCCCGGATGAGTCCAAGGTCCAGGTCATCGAGTGTCGCTTCCTGGTTGATCCGGTCATCAAAAGGGATGCGGGCGGCCAGTTCCTGCAAATGCCTCAGTTTTTCTCCTTGTGCTTTGATGGTTTTGGACCCGCTACGGATGTAATGATGACGTTGCTGTCTGCCCTTACCAGAACTTTCCGGTGCGGCATAGGGACGCATGTCACCAGCTGGTGCCCAGATCACCAAAATGTGTTGTTCTTCATACACATAGGGTTGAGCAATGGGCAAATATCGGGGATGGACCTGGTGACTGATCCGTGTAAGCTCCCCTTGAATACCATCGATCCGGTCTGGATGGAGGCCTTCCGGTGGCAGGACCGGTCTGCCGTTTTCTTCTGCAACACCGACGATAATGTACCCACCTCCCCAGTTGTGCATGTCGTTGGCAAAGGCACACAGGGTGTGCATGATGGGTTCCGGGTTCCAGGCTCTCTTGAATTCCAGCCGTTCCCATTCGATCACCTGGCCATTGAGTAGTTCTTCTATGTTGATAGGGAGGGACACTACGCTCAGTGGGGGTTTGGGCTTGTCCTGCAACGAAAGTAACCGATCTTTTCACCGCTGCCGACCCCAGAAAGATCAAAGATCCCCGAAACCGTGGAAAGCTGTGTTTACCGAGGAAAGTAGAGCGTCTTGTGGGGTTGGATGGGACAACCCTGACAGGGGTCCCGGAAGTGGTTTTTGAATTTTCAAGAGGGATTTCGAGGGACCCTGTCAGGGTTTCAGCGATTGGGAAGGTCTTCCGGCCGGGAGGCCGGGGAAGTTCGAGCGTAGCGGGATGCTATGCTCAGCTGGGGGTTTCGAGAAGTGCTTCCGGGAAGCAAAAAAGAAAAAGCCAGGACGGTTGAGCTCCGATAGGTTGTGATCCCTACTGCTTGTTTGCCGCCTGGCTTTTGTGGCTGGGTAGCCAATGTGAAGGTAATGGGTATTGTTGAAATGGGGAAGGGTTTGATAGGATTGGGACAACCCTGACAGGGGTCCCGGAAGCGGGTTTTGAACTTTCAAGAGGCGTTTGGTGGGACCCTGTCAGGGTTTCGAGTATCACATTTTCGGCGCGCGTATTCCTTCCTGACGGTATTGGTCTTTGACCTGATCCGCCGGTTGGTCGAGCAGGTTTTCTTCCGGTTCCGGATGCTCCGGCAGGAGGATCTCGGCGTGGACCTCTACTGTGAGGGCTTGCTGGATGAGCTCCTGGGGAAGGCCGGTACCGCTGACGTTCGCCTGAAGCTCCACCCCGTGGTCCAGGAGGTGTGCCAGCACGACGTTCTCGAAAGCGGCGATGTAGCCTAACAGGTATTCCTGGAAAAAGACCTGGATGGCGAACTTGTCATAGTAGTTGTCGGGTTCGCGGACCAGTTGGAGCGGGGTGTCCACGCTAAGGCGGTCATGGACCTCCCTGTACTCATGGTACTCAAGCCCTTTCACGTAGTTCTCGTAGAGCTTCACCCGCTCTTTGCGGGCCGGGGGTACCCCCGGAAAGTTCCCGAGCAGCAATCCTCCTGCTCCCAGCCCGGCTGTTTTAAGGAATTCCGATCGGCGCATGATGATCTTGTTTGGGAAGCAAGGTAGGGGGTGGGGGTGACAAATAGTGTCGGAGAAAATTCTTTTTGATGGGTTAAGGAGCGCTTTATCAGGCTATTTATTCCCTGAAAAGGAGTAGGGTGCTTTTCTCCGGCCGGGAGGCCGGGGAAGTTGGAGCGTAGGGGG
>CAZAYA010000115.1:0-7137 GCA_964489175.1 uncultured Flavobacteriales bacterium
GCCAGGATCAAACTCTCCATTGTAAGTATAAGCTTGAGTGTCTATACAAGACCAGCTTCTTACTCACTAACGGAATCGATCCGCGGGCTCTCGCACTTCTGGACTACTAACAATATTTCAAAGAACGTGGCTATAAAAACCGCTCTCGCGAGCGTTAGCATCTTATTCATGCCCTTTTTCAGCGAAAAGGGACCGCAAAGATAACAACTTCTTCCAACATCCAACACATCTTTGCGAAAAATTTTCCGGCTTTTCAAACCAAAGGGGTTGTAACTTTAATAGAAGTTTAACTTCTGTACAACCTCCTCTTCTTACTTGTGAAAGAACTTGCATGCCTCCGGAACCGAATCTGTGGTTGCGAAGGGACGGCAAATATAGATCGTTTTATACTCCTGCCAACACTTTCCCCGAAAAAAATTTCCCCAGCTCTACTCCTCCCCTCCTTAAGGGATTGAAGAAGAAACCGGTATCACTTTACCATTCATCACACTTTTCCCCGACATGCTGAAGGTTGCAATGAAGAAGGCCATCTCCTCCGGTGTGGTTTGCACCTCATTTCCCGGAAATGCTTCTTCCAACATCCCGGTACTCACCCCACCCAAAGCCAGGCAATTGACCGTTATTCCTCTTGGCCCCAGTTCTGCCGCTAAACTCTCGGTCAAACCTGCTATCGCCGACTTGCTGGCCCCATAAGCACTCAACCCCGGAAATTTAGAACTTCCGGGATACCCGGCCATGCTACCGATATTGATCACCTGACCGCCTCTTTTCTCAAGGGCCTTCAGGAAGATCTGCACCAGTCTGTATGGGGTGAAGACGTTCACTGCAAAGCTTTGGTCCAGGTCTTGCTGCGTCACCTCTTCTACTGCTCCTTTCTTCAAGTAGCCGGCGTTGTTCACCAAAACATCGGCTTCGGCCACAAAACCGGGAACCTCTTTCTGCAGGGTCTCCGCCAGATCATCCCGCGTAAGATCGATGGCCAGAAATTCCAGCCTTCCTTTTCCTTCTTTCCTGGCCCATTCCCCCAACCGGCTCAATGCTTCCTCATCCCGGGCCAATGCCAACACCTCCGCCCCCCGGCTTAAATACTCCCGAACCAAAGCATTGCCGATACCACGACTGGCACCTGTGATGATCACACGCTCCATTACCTTGGATCTAGGATATTGAACTGTATCGTAAGCCCCATACTGGCTATTGGCAAGTGGCTATTGCCTCCCCTCTTCGCTCCTCACTCCTGCCCCCTCACTAAATATCATCGTAATCCACTTTCACCTTCGACGTCCGCGGATGGGACTGGCAGGTAAGGATGAACCCTTCCTCCACTTCTTCATCGGTCAAGGCATGGTTCTCGTCCATTTCCACTTTTCCTTCCACTAACCTTGCCTTGCACGTGGAGCAGACCGCCCCTTTACAGGAGAAAGGCACATCGATGTCTTCCTCTAAAGCGGCATCCAGAATAACATCACCATGATAATCGAGTTCGAAAGTGTTCTCCTCATCATCCAAAAGAACGGTCACCTCCGCAGTACCGTCATCATTTTCTTCCTGCTGCTCTTCCCGGGCTTTCTTCTTCTCTTCAATATCAGCCTCACTGTTGATGGGGGACGTGAACAGTTCAATATGTACCTGCTTCTTATCGATCCCTCTCTCCTCCAACACAGCGGTTACATTATTCATCATCCCTTCAGGACCACAAATAAAATACTCGGCTTCTCCCTCCCCCTCTATGTATTCGTCCAACAATTGCCGGGCCTTGCTCTCATCGATGCGTCCTTTCTGCAATGGTTCTCCTCCTTCTTCCCGGCTGAGGATATGGATCACCTCCAACCGGTCCCCGTACTTATCCATCAACTTTTCAAGACGATGCTTGAAGATGATGGACAAACTGTCCCGGTTACCATAAAATAAGGTGAAGCTACTTTTAGGTTCCTTGTGCAATACGGTCTTCAAAATGGAGATCACCGGGGTGATCCCGCTTCCTGCCGCAAAGGCTACGTATTGTTTTGCATTGTTCTCGTCCAGATAGGTGAAGAAATTCCCCATCGGCTCCATAACCTCCACCATATCCCCTTTCTTCAATTGCTCGTTCAGATAAGTAGACATCTTCCCGCCTTCCACTTTCTTGGCCGCGACCTTCAGTTCATCATCCACCGGACTGCTACAAATGGAATAGGAACGCCGGACTTCCTCCCCATTGAGGGTCATCTTCAGGGTCAGGTACTGTCCTTGGGTGAATTGAAAGTTATCCTTCAGGGAGCCGGGCACTTCAAAACCAACGACGATACTATCGGGTGTTTCCCGGTGGACTTCTTCGACCTTTAATTCATGAAACCGCGCCATAGCCGCTATTGGAATATTGTTATACGTAAGGTTTGGAATGCCTGCAAAGCTAAAAATTTACGCGGTGAACAACGAAAGCGACCCTCTGGTATAAGAAATGGGTGTCAAGGGCGGAGATGAGCGATAGGATTAAAATACAAAGCCTTTGGTGCAGCAAACCTGAAGTACTGGAGTCGGCCAGGAGAGACCAATGGAAGATCCGCTTCTAACTTCATGAGCTTTTCAGACTTACCAAACTCGAGAGGCCTTTTATTCTCCCTTGTCTTGGTGAAAAGGTCGATAGAAGTGATCGGGTCTGGATGAACACTTTGGCCGACCCTTTACCAAAGGCTCATCTCGATCCTTGAGCAGCATTTGCATCCGGACCTTGTTAGGTCCCCCTAACACCGCCAGGGTTGTGACAAAATCCTTACTTTTGTTAAGGACCCTAAAGCAAGTGGCTATGGCAGAAGGAACACAAGAAGATCCGCAAAAACTGGAAAAATTCCAGGAATACGTAGACGGGGAGAACAAAGTGGAGCCGAAGGATTGGATGCCGGAACGGTACCGAAAGCAGTTGATCCGGATGATGTCCCAGCATGCCCATTCCGAGATCGTGGGAATGCTCCCCGAAGGGAATTGGATCACGCGGGCACCCAGCCTTCGCAGAAAAGCAGCCCTTCTCGCCAAAGTGCAGGATGAAGCTGGCCATGGCCTCTACATTTACAGTGCGACCGAAACCCTCGGCGTCGATCGCGAAGCTTTGGTCAACGACCTTCACAAAGGAAAAGCCAAGTATTCCAGCATTTTCAATTACCCGACCATGACCTGGGCAGACATCGGCGCCATCGGCTGGCTGGTGGACGGTGCTGCTCTCATCAATCAGGTCATGCTCACGCGTACCTCCTATGGACCTTACTCCCGGGCCATGACCCGCATATGTAAAGAAGAGAGTTTTCATCACCGCCAGGGCTACGAGATCATGGTCAAACTGGCACAAGGAACTCCAGCCCAGAAGCGTATGGCCCAGGATTCCCTCGACCGCTGGTGGTGGCCTTCTCTGATGATGTTCGGCCCTTCCGACAAGGAATCGGTGAACAGCGACGAATTGCTCAAGTGGAAAGTGAAACGTGAATCCAACGACAAGCTCCGCCAGGACTTTATCGACCGGACCGTCCCCCAGGCAGAGTTCCTGGACTTAAAAGTTCCTGACCCCGACCTGAAATGGAACGAGGAAACCCAGCATTACGATTTCGGGGCGATCGACTGGGACGAATTCTACAAGATCCTTAAGGGCAAAGGGCCCTGCAACAAGGAAAGGATGCGGGCCAAAAAGAAAGCCGATAAAGAAGGCCAATGGGTACGCGAAGCCGCAGAAGCATACGCCCACCGCAAACAAAAGGAAAAAGCCGCCTAAACCAACTTCCTCTCCTCATCAAACCTACTTAACAGTAACCTTAAGAACGCATGTCAGAGAACGGTAATGACTCCAAAGAAACCCAGTGGCCACTCTGGGAGATCTTCATCCAAAAGAAACCAGGTTCTCCCCACAAACATGTCGGGAGCCTTCATGCGGCAGATGCCGAAATGGCGATCCAGAACGCCCGGGACGTCTATACCCGGCGCCAGGAAGGAACGAACATCTGGGCAGTCCCGGCCCATACGATCGCAGCCTCTTCTCCTTCCGAAGAGGGGGAACTCTTTGACCCAGCCAATGACAAGGTCTACCGTCACCCTACTTTTTATGAGATCCCAGAAGGCGTGAAGTACATTTAATTTTGAAAAACCATGGACAAGAACGAAGCGCTATTCGAATACTGCTTGCGACTGGGCGACAACAGCTTGATCATGGGACACCGCCTGTCAGAATGGTGCGGGCACGGCCCCATCCTCGAAGAGGACATCGCCATGACCAACATCGCCCTCGACCTTATCGGCCAGGCGACCCAGTATCTGAAATATGCCGGACAGTTGGAAGGAAAAGGCCGTTCGGAAGACGACCTGGCCTACCATCGCGATGTCATGGACTTCCGGAACGTGAACCTGGTGGAAACCCCCAACGGCAATTTTGCTGATACTACCTTGCGTCAGTTCTTTTTCGATGCTTTCGACTACCACCTCCTCGAACAGCTGGTGGAAAGCAAGGATGAGACCCTGAAAGGGATCGCGGAAAAAGCGATCAAAGAAAGCCGTTACCACCTTCGCCACAGTAAAGAGTGGATGCATCGCTTGGGAGAAGGGACCGAAGAAAGCCACCAAAAACTTCAGGCAGCCGTAGAAAGCTACTGGATGTATACGGAGGAGCTATTCGATATGGATGAAGTCGACCAGACCCTTATCCAGGAAGGCATCGTCCCAGACCTGGAAGAGGTGCGAAAAAAATGGGATGCCCTCATCCGCGAGGTTTTTTCCGAAACCAACCTGGAAACTCCTGAAGAGGAATTCATGTTCCAGGGAGGCCGCAATGGCCACCACACCGAGCACCTTGGTTACATCCTGGCTGAAATGCAGTTCGTGCCCAGGGCATATCCTGATGCAAAGGAATGGTGAAAGCCAAAAAGTACAAAGTATTAAGTATTAAGACCAGAAGCTCCCTAGGGAGAACGGCACGAACCTAGTATTCAAGATCAGTCCTTCAACTCTTTGTACTTGATACTTTGTACTTGATACTCTTAATACTTTGTACTTTTCCCCAGAACCGATCCCTTTCCCCCATTGTTCTAACCTTGGAATGAAACCTCTGGCCAACATCACCGAAGACCTGGTCCGCGACTACCTTGAAGAGGTCAAGGATCCCGAGATCCCGGTCATCAGCATCATTGAAATGGGGGTACTGCGAAAGATCGAAGTAGATGGCGATAAGGTGAATATAAAGATCACCCCTACCTACTCTGGGTGTCCTGCTATGAAAGTGATGGAAGAGGATATCAAGAAGGTCCTGGCCGAAAAGGGGATCGAACAAGTGGAAGTGGAAGAAGTGCTTTCGCCGGCATGGACAACCGACGATCTTTCCGGAACTGCCCGTCAAAAGTTGTTGGAATATGGGATCGCTCCCCCGGAAGAAGGGACTGAAGACAAAGCAGCTCTCCTTCCCGGTGAGTCACCTAAAATTCAATGCCCTCAATGCCGTTCCCGAAACACGGAACTGATCAACCAGTTCGGTTCCACGGCATGCAAAGCCCTTTACCGGTGCAAGGATTGCGGAGAAGCTTTCGACTACTTCAAATGCCTCCGCTGAAGGCTTCCGTCCCTCCTTCCATTCCTTTGCAAGATCCTTATCTTTAAACCTTCAAGCAAGGCTTATGGGATACGAAACCATTCATTTCGAACAGGATACGGGCGTCGGACGCATTTCGCTGAACCGCCCTGACAAGCTCAACAGTTTCAACCGGATCATGGCCCGGGAAGTCCAGAAAGCCCTGGACCATTGCGAACAGGAAAAGGATATCCGTTCCATTTATTTAACCGGCGAAGGCAAGGGATTCTGTGCCGGACAGGACCTGGGAGCCGCTACCGAAAAGGATGCTCCTTCCATCGCCGAGATCGTCCGGGAACAATACAACCCCATCATCCGCCGTCTGCGCCGCATTGAAAAGCCCATCGTTTGCGGGGTGAACGGAACCGCCGCTGGCGCAGGGGCCAACATCGCCTTTGCCTGCGACATCACTTATGCCATCCGATCCGCCATCTTCGTCCAATCCTTCAGCAAGATCGGCCTTATCCCCGATAGTGCCGGCACCTTCTTCTTACCCCGATTGGCTGGTATGCAAAGAGCCGCAGCCCTGACCATGCTGGGGGACAAGATCAGTGCGGAAAAGGCCAGGGATTTCGGGCTCATCTACGAAGTCTGTGATGACGACCAACTGGAAGGGACCGCCTTCAATGCGGCCAGGAAATTAGCCAGCATGCCTACCAAGGGGATCGGATTGACCAAGCGTGGACTGAACGCCGGCCTGCAGAACGACCTCCCCACCCAGCTGGAACTCGAAGCATCCCTGCAGAGCCAAGCTGGCCATACCTATGACTACCAAGAGGGTGTGAACGCCTTTCTGGAAAAACGACAACCCGAATACAAGGGACAATAAACCGAAGAAGACCGCATGGGACGTTACGATAAGAATTCCGTTATCGGCGTGATCGGTGCTGGGGCCATGGGTTCCGGGATCGCACAGATCGCCGCGACCAAAGGGCATGACGTTTGGCTCTATGACGCCACGAACGAAGCTCTCGAAAAAACCCGTCAACACCTGGACAAGATCCTCAACCGCCAGGTGGAAAAAGAAAGAATGACGCAGGAAGAAGTGGACGGTGTATGGGAGCGACTTCATTTCCCCCGGGAATTGAGCGAACTCCGCAAATGCCAGTTGGTGATAGAAGCCGTGGTGGAGAACCTGGAAGTGAAACAGACCGTTTTCCGGGACCTGGAAAATAACGTGAAACGGGATTGCGTCCTGGCCACCAACACCTCCTCCCTCTCCGTTGCCTCCATCGCCAGTGCCTGTGATCGCCCGGAGCGAGTGGTCGGCGCCCACTTCTTCAATCCAGCTCCCCTGATGCCCCTTGTGGAAGTCATACCGGCCATAACTTCGGATGAGGGAATCGTACAGGAGACCAAAGCACTGTTCGACGATTGGGGCAAAGAGACCGTGCTGGCCAAGGACACCCCCGGTTTCATCGTGAACCGCCTGGCCCGCCCTTTTTATGGTGAAGCCATCCGCATTTTCGAAGAAGGAGAGGCCAACATCGCTACGATCGACCAAGCCATGACCCATATCGGTGGATTCCGCATGGGCCCCTTTACCCTGATGGACTTCA
>CAZAYA010000115.1:7147-8373 GCA_964489175.1 uncultured Flavobacteriales bacterium
TATAAGGTCACCGAGACCGTCTTCAAAGAATTCTTCTACGACCCTCGCTACAAGCCCTCCTTCACCCAAAAACGCCTTTTCGAGGCCCGGCTATTCGGGAAAAAATCGGGCAAAGGCTACTACGACTACAAGGATAAAAGCCGGAACCCAGAACCTGAGAAGGATGATGAAAAGGGAAAGGTCATCCTTCACCGGATCCTCGTCATGCTGATCAACGAAGCGGTGGATGCTCTTTTCTTCAACGTGGCCTCTGCCGAAGACCTCGACCGGGCCATGACCAAAGGGGTGAATTACCCCAAAGGGCTACTGGCCTGGTGTGATGAACTGGGGCCGGCTTACGTGCTGGAGCAACTGGAAAAACTGCAGGATGAATACGGAGAAGACCGCTACCGCCCCAGCCCCTTGTTGAAAAGAAAAGTGCGGAACGGAGAGAAATTCATGAGCTGATGAGCAAGGAAACTTCCTCCCTCTCCCGACGAGTGGTGGACCAAATGTTCAACAACGACCCCTTCAGCCAATGGCTGGGGATCGAAAGGGTCGAGGAAGGTCCGGGAATCGCTTCATTGCGCATGACCGTGCGAGGAGAGATGCTGAACGGCTTCGGCATCATGCACGGCGGTATCGCTTTTTCCCTGGCCGATAGCGCCCTGGCCTTCGCTTCGAATAGCCATGGCCGCAAAGCGCTGTCCATCGAAGTCTCCATGTCCTATCTCGAATCCGTGAAAGAGGGGGATACGATCACCGCCACGGCCGAAGAAGCCAGCCTTACCAACAAGATCGGGATCTATTACATCACCATCACGAACCAGGAAAACACCCGGGTCGCCCTCTTCAAGGGGACCGTTTACCGGACCAGCAAGGACTGGTTCCCGGAAGAATGACAAAACTTCAGTTACCATGTCCAACGCCTACATCATCGACGCCGTAAGAACCCCCATCGGAAGATTCAGAGGAACCCTTTCGCCGGTCCGCTGCGATGACCTCGCCGCTCTGACGCTGAAGGAGCTCTTGAACCGAAACACCTCCGTCGATCCGGCCACGATCGAAGATGTGATCCTGGGGTGCGCTAACCAGGCTGGAGAAGACAACCGGAACGTGGCCCGAATGGCCTTGCTTTTGGCCGACCTGCCGCAGACCGTTCCCGGCGAGACCGTCAACCGCCTTTGCGCCTCCAGCATGGCAGCGGCGATCCATGCTTCACGGGCCATCAAACTTGGAGACGGAAA
>CAZAYA010000116.1:0-8322 GCA_964489175.1 uncultured Flavobacteriales bacterium
TGGTGGACGACCAGGGATACCTTTGGTGCTTGTCGGAATATGATGGCCTTTACCGTTACCGCCTGGACGGCTCTCCTGCGGACGCTGCTTCCTGGAAAACCTGGACGGATGAAAATGATGTACTCCCCGATTCGCAGGTCAAGGCGATCGAAAGAGGAAAAGAAGGGGTCTGGATCCTCTCCGAAAGCGGCATTTTCCCGGTCAGGGAAGGAAAGCCGACACCAGGTAAGAGCGCCCTGGAATTCCCCTTTACCGAACAGCATACCGACTGCTTCCTTTCTGCCATGGACATCGCCTCCGATGGTAGCCTGTGGGTAGTGGGGGGTACGGAGGAAAAACAGGACCTTTTCCGGCGTGCCGGTGAAGGGAACTGGGAAAAGATCACCGGTCTCGGGGAAAGAGTGGCCGTATCCGAACTTCTTGTGCGGAACGACTCTTGTTTCCTAGGAGGTCGCAATGGGCTGGAAATGAGGGCCGGGAAGCAGCGCACCCTGCTGGATGAGAACCTGGGATTGATGGAAGGGCCTGTCCGCGACATGCTCTATGATCAGGAAGGAGCGCTTTGGGTGACCGGACCTGCCGGCCCGGTTCGCCTTGGTGAAAAACAAGAACAGGGGGCGGGACCTGTTCATGAGCGTTATCCCTGGGAAGCTGTTGCACTGGCTGGTGGAGTGGATGGCATCCTGTACGCGGGAAGTTTTGAAGGGGTGTTCCAAAAGAACGGAGAATGGGGAAGGTTGACCCCTGATGATGAGACTATGGTCCTGGAAGGGGTCGGGGCTCTGGCGTTCCATGAAGGAGACCTTTGGGTCGGCATGGAGAAACGGGGTGTGGTGAGGATGGACGAAGAAGGCCGTTGGGAGCGGATAGGTGGGGTGAACCGGCATCTGAGCAAGGCTCAGGTCAATGCCATCGAAGGGAGTCCTGCCGGGGATCTGTGGATCGCAGCCCGGGACGGGATGTACCGTTTTGATGGGGAGCAATGGGAAGAGGTCCGCGGTAAGATGAACGATCAGGTTTCCCTGCACCGTGTAAAAAGCATTGCCTTCGACGATGCCGGTGGCATGTGGTTGGGAGGAGTGGCCTCCTACGACCCGAAGACCCAGCAGGCAGTGGAGTACGGTCTGGTGGAGAGAACACCGGAGGGGGAATGGAAACATCACCGGATCGACAGCTCTTCCCTCACCCAGGAGCCTTACCACGTAACGGCCCTGTTGGTGGATGAACAAGGGAACAAATGGATGGGGCTGGCCGGAGGAGAACAAGGCATGCGCCCCGCCCTGGCGAGGTTCGACCGTCGGGAAGAATGGCAATGGTATACCCCTGAGAACTCCCAACTTCCGGCTTCTCTCATTACTGACCTGCTGCTCCGGAACGATACCTTGTTGATCGGAACCCACAGCAGTGGATTGTGGGGGCTTGAATTTGCCCGCCCGGGGCAGGAAGCTGAGAATTGATCCAAAGTTCTCACGCTATTCTTTGCTTTTCAGGGATCGAATAAAAGAATGGGGGCTACAGGGGCTCCTATATTTTGTACTTCAAGGGAGAACTTTTGTTAACCTGTAGAAGGTTAAGGATCAAATATTTAATTGTTTTTACGTATTTTAAGTGGTGTGAAATTCATACCTTTGCAGTAATAAGACCTGCCACGCCTCTGCATGCAAGCGCACCCGGGCGGGTTTTTTTTGTCCTTTTATGGAGTATAATAAACCCCCGCTAACTGTCTCCGACCAGATCTCTTTATTAGGATCACGGGGTCTTTCAATTCCTGATGAGGAAAGGGCAAAACATTACCTGTCGAATATCAGCTATTATCGCTTAAGGGCTTATATGATGCCTTTCCAAGACCCTTATGACAATGATCATTACTTTTTAAGAGGAACAACCTTTGACAATATATTAGACCATTATGTGTTCGACAGGGAGATTATTTTTCGCGCTTTCTGGTGATACCAATTTTCATGGCTGTAGTGCCCCCGGGGTGATCCCCCGGGGGTTCTCTTTTTCACCCCTCCCAGATCTTATCCGGGTTCAGGATGCCCCGCGGGTCGAACTGCTGCTTGATGCCTCGCATCAGGCGGAAATGGGGTTCATCGAAGACCACATCGAGGTAGCCGCGCTGCACGTAGCCGATGCCGTGCTCTCCTGAAATGGTCCCGCCCAGGGCTTTTACTTCCCCGAAGAGCTTCCGCACGGCGTGGGGCAGCTCGTTCTTCCATTGTGCTTCACTGAGCCCGGCCTTCACGATGTTGATGTGCAGGTTGCCATCTCCGGCATGGCCATAGCAATAGCTTTGGAAGCCGTATTCTTTTCCGATGCGCTTTACCGCATTGAGCAACCGGGGCAGCTCGTAACGGGGCACTACGGTGTCCTCTTCTTTGTAAATGGTATTGGCCTTGGCGGCTTCGCCGGCCACCTGGCGCAATTTCCAGAGACGGGCTTTTTGCTGGGCGTCCTCGGCGAACAGGGGTTCATCGCTATCATGGGCTTCCATCACCTGCGTGATCGTTTCGCATTCCCCGAACAACCGGTCGCGGTCGTTGCCGTCCACCTCCACCAACAGGATCGCTTCCACGGCATCTTTCAGGCCGATGGGGTCTTCGCCGATGAAGGCGATCGACTTGTCGATGGCGTCCCGTTCCATGAATTCCAGGGCGGAGGGGATGATGCCTTCCCGGAACACGGCCGATACGGCTTCACAGGCCTTTTCGGCCGAGAAGAAAGGCACCAGCAGCAACAGGTCGTCCTGCGGACGGGGCACCAGCTTCAGCACGGCTTTGGTGATCACGCCCAGCGTTCCCTCACTGCCCACGAGCAGTTGGGTGAGGTTGTAGCCGGTGGCGTTCTTCAGCACATTGGCGCCAGTCCAGATGACCTCGCCCGTGGGCAACACCACTTCCAGGTTCAGCACATGATCGGCCGTAACGCCGTATTTCACAGCCCGCGGACCGCCTGAGTTCTCGGCCAGGTTCCCACCGATAAAGCACGTGCCCCGGCTGGCCGGGTCGGGCGGGTAGCTTAGTCCTTTTGTGGCCACCGTTTCCTGCAGCACTTGCGTGATCACGCCGGGTTCCACGGTCACCTGGTGGTTGTGTTCGTCGATGTGGAGGATTTCGTTGAACCGCGCCATGCTCAACCCGATGCCGCCATGGATGGACAATGCCCCGCCGCTCAGTCCGGTTCTGCCGCCGATGGGCGTGACCGGCAGGTTCTCTTTGTTGGCCAGTTGCAGGATGTTCGCCACCTCTTCCGGCGTGCGGGGTCGCACGACCACTTCCGGGGGAAAGCTCAGGTCTTCCGTTTCATCATGGCCGTGGTCGGTGAGCGTCTCCTCGTCCGTGCTGAGGTGTTCCTCTCCCACAATGGCCTTGAGCCGTTCCAGGTGCTTCGGGGTGAGGGTGTTGAAGGGTTGCGGCATGGGGGTGGGTTTGTGGTTCAAAGGTAAACTTCGGAGGGAGATGTTGAGGGTGGGAGAGGGCAGATGGCAAATGGGAGATGGGGTGGCTGACCGTGGGAAGGCATCTTATTCTGATCTGAGGCAGATGCCAGAGGGCAGATGGCAAATGGGGGGCTTGGCTGAAGGGAGCGGTTCCCTATACCATGGAAAAGGAATACTCACCTGAAAGGTCTTTTCCCGGGCGGGAAACGGCTTGCAGTGGATACAGTTCGATCGATAAGGTGCGGAGGCTCGAAAGATCGTCGGGGCGGCAGTTGGGGCGATGATGGCTGAGATGGCCTCGGCTTTATGGGATGGTAGTGCGGAAATGAGGCCATCGCAGGCCTGCCTGCCGGCAGGCAGGGCTATCGATCTTTCTTGACTTTTTTGGTCCTTTTTGGTCAAGCAAAAAGGACGAGATCCCAAAAGAGTTGGAGAAAACGTTGGATCGAACAAAGGGAGGTCGTCAAAGAACTCCTTTCCACCCCAGGCTTCCCGAAAACCTGTAAATTTCGACTTTCCCAAAGCCAAACCGACGATACCATGCTATTGCCACGCCGTTCCCTCTTGCTGCTGATCATGCTTGCCGCGACCCCGGCCTTGCTCTTCGCTCAGGCCGAAGAGGATTCCGTTCCCGAGCTCACCAATGAAAAGATCTGGTACAGTGTCGAGTTCTTCGGTTCCCGCGTGCAGGTGGGGGCGTCCATGCAGGATGGCATCCACTACAGCATGATCACCCGGGATACCTCCGGCAACAAGGTCCTGGCGAAATACAAGTACAAGACCGGGGAGCAAGTGGAAACGCTCCTCAACGCCAGGAGCCTGGTGGTGAACGGCGATAGCGACCTCGTCCGCCTCGATGCCTACCATTTCGGTCCGCAGGAAGACCGCATCCTCATCGCTTCCGAGCAGGAGAAGATCTACCGCCGTTCCCGCAAGGCGTTCTATTACCTCTACGACCTCGCCACCGAAACGCTCACCCCCCTGGCCGATACGGCGAAAGGCAAACAGCGCATGGCCGACTTCTCGCCCGACGGCAGCAAGATCGCCTTCGTGCGCAACAACAACATTTTCTACAAAGACCTGAAGAGCGGCAAGGAAGTGCCCGTGACCAGGGACGGCGAGATGAACAAGATCATCAACGGGGCCACGGACTGGGTGTACGAAGAGGAATTCGCCTTCACCAAGGCGTTCCACTGGTCGCCGGATGGGGACAAGATCGCCTTCATCCGCTTCGACGAGGCCCACGTGAAGGAATTCCTCATGAAATACTACCGGGGGCTCTACCCGGACCAGTACCGCTTCAAATACCCCAAGGCCGGGGAAGAGAACGCCCATGTGAGCGTGCACATCCACGACCTCGAGTCCCGCAAAACGCGACCCTGTGCCATCGGCGATCCGGAATACATCCCGCGGATCCAGTGGACGCCCGACAACGATCAGCTCTGCATCATGCGGATGAACCGGCACCAGAACCAACTGGAATTCCTCTTCACCCAGGGGAAGGACAAGAACAAGGATGAAAAGATCGACACCGAGGTGGTCTACACCGAGACGTCCGACACCTACATCGAGATCACTGACGACCTCACTTTCCTGGAGAACGGCCAGGGCTTCATCTGGACCAACGAGACCGATGGCTACAACCACATCTACCACTACGACATGCAGGGCGAGCTGGTACAGCAGGTCACGCAGGGCGAATGGGTGGTCACCGAGCTGGAAGGGGTGGATGAGGAAGCCGGGAAGGTCTATTACACTTCCGCCGAGGCTTCTCCCAGGGAGCGGCATATCTATTCGATCGGGCTGGACGGTAAGGACCAACAAAAGCTCACCCCGCAGCCGGGCACGCACGATGCCACCTTCAGCACCGGGTTTCGCTACTTCATCGACCACCATTCCGAGGCCAACACGCCCGAGACCATCCGCCTCTACGATGCCGAAGGCAAGCTGATCAAGGTGCTGGAGGACAACGGCGCGCTGAAGGAGACGCTGGACCAGTACCAACTGCCCCAAAAGGAGTTCTTCACGTTCGAGAACCGCGAAGGCACGAAGCTCAACGGCTGGATGATCAAGCCGACGGACTTCGACCCTTCCCGGGAATACCCGGTGCTGTTGCACGTGTACGGCGGGCCCGGCATCAACACCGTGAACGACCGGTGGGGCGGCCGTAATTTCATGTGGCACCGGCTGCTGGCGCAGGAAGGGTACATCGTGGTCTCCGTGGACCCGCGGGGCACCGGCTACCGGGGCACGGCCTTCAAGAACTGCACTTACCAGCAACTGGGTAAGCTCGAAACACAGGATTGCATCGATGCGGCCCAATACCTTTCCGAACAAGACTACATCGACCCAGAGCGGATCGGAGTGTGGGGCTGGAGCTATGGCGGTTACCTCACCTCCCTGTGCATGACCGTGGGGCATGAGTTCTTCGACATGGGCATGGCCGTGGCGCCCGTCACCAACTGGCGCTTTTACGACACCATTTACACCGAGCGCTTCATGCGCACGCCCCAGGAGAATCCCGACGGCTATGATGACAATTCCCCCATCAACCACGTGGAAAAGCTCGATGCCCCTTACCTGATCGTCCACGGCGCGGCCGACGACAACGTCCACCTCCAGAACACCCTGATGATGGTGGATGAACTGGTGAAGGCCAACAAGCCCTTCGAGCAGTTCATCTACCCCAACAAGGACCACGGGATCTACGGGGGCACCACGCGGTTGCATTTGTTCAGCAAGATGACGCGGTTCGTGAAGGGGAATTTGTGAGGGAGGATCCCGGGTCGTCCTATGGAGAATACCGGTACGAGGTTCTGTTACCTGATCTCATGGGAGGTAGTGAGGTAGTAAGGTAGAAAAGTGGTCCTGCTATAGCCTTTGGAAGGGGGGGGCTTGTGTCCTTTTCAGCCCATGGTTCGCATGAACGGACCCCATCCGGTCATCATACACGGAAGGAGGCTATTTTGGGCCCCAAAAATGGAAAAGGAAGGCCGTGTCCGCGTCATTCCTCATCAACGCCACTGGAACCGGATCGAGGGGGAGCTTCCGGCAGCGATCCGGAAAAAGCTACACCATCATCCCGCCTTTCATTGGAGTAAAAAGTACCAGCGGTTCTTTTTCCAAAAGGACCGGAAGGTGTTGGGGGCTTTGCTGGGGATCTGCAAAGGGAAGGTATGGGTGGACCTGCCGGGAGGGGCCCGGCGATCCGATAAGAAGTTAGAGCGGGGAGGAGGCTCATCCGGGGAGCATCCCGAAACGAAGGCGCTGAGAGCGGAATTGGAAAGGCGGAATTACAGCAAGAGCACCATTGATACCTACACTTTCTTCCTGAAAGCCTACCGATCCTTTCACAGAGGGGCACTTCCCGGAACGCCCGATCTGGGGTCGATCAAGGGATACCTTCATCAGTTGGTCAGGGAGAAGAACAGTGCGGCCAGCACCCAGAACCAGGCGATCAATGCCATCAAGTGCTATTATGAAAAGGTGTTGGGGGGTGAAAAGTTCCGGGTGGAGATCCCGCGGCCGAGGAAGGAGGAGAAACTGCCCGTTCCATTAAGTCAGGAGCAGGTGTCGAAGATCCTTCGAGCTTGCGGGAACAGAAAGCACCGGACCTTATTGACGCTATTGTATTCAAGTGGATTGAGGATCGGAGAACTCTTGCATTTGAAAATAGAGGACATCGATAGTGCGGAGATGGTAGTACGGGTGAAAGGAGGAAAGGGTAAAAAGGACAGGATCACATTGCTTTCTGAACATTGTTTGGCCCTTTTACGGCAATATTTTAAGGAATATGAGCCTCGAACATGGTTGTTCGAGGGGCCTGGTGGTGGTCAATACAGCAGCTCCAGTGTGAGAAGGGTCCTTGAGCGGGCAGCCCGGCAAGCAGGGGTCAGGGGAAAGGTCAATCCCCACCGCTTGCGGCATAGCTTCGCCACCCATTTACTGGAACAAGGAACCGATCTTCGGTACATTCAAAAACTATTGGGGCATCATTCCAGCAAGACCACGGAGATCTATACTTATGTCACGAAAAAGGACCTTTCCGGGATCAAGAGCCCTTTGGATAATATGCATGGCTTCGAGGGAGGAAACCAGTAGGAGTTCATTTTATACTTCGTATATTGGGTGGATAAAGAGCATTGACATTAGCGTATAAAGATCATAGTGCATTTTACACGGATGTTGTGCCACATTTAAAAAAACGAAATCATTAAAATTGCATATTATGAGTATTAAAATCAAAAACAATTATGAAACATTTAAGTCTGACTTCAAAAAAGATACAGGGCTTGACTATGGTAAAGAAACTGTATCTCAATATTTACAGTACTTAAACTTTAGACTTAATGACCACCAAGTTCAAATGGATTTACATTTAATAAATCAAGTTGACCATTTACCAGACATTATTCGTCTAAGAATTGCTGAGATGATTTCTTCTCACGACACGATTAAAGAACTTTTGAAGAAGCTCGACAATTTGAAATAACTTCAAAAAGTAAAGATTCTACCGTTTCGACTGTTTCGCCTTTCATTAAGTCCATGACTTTTTTGAACTTAGGATGACTTTCAATTGAATCTACCAATTTAATGTCTTGGTTTGACGTTTTAACTACTGACATATTTTGACTATTTTAAAAATTAAAAAAACGTGGCACAACAACGCATAAAGCAAATCTGGGCGAACCCCTTTTCGGAAACTGGTTTTTGTAAATCATACCTGTCTTTTTTCGTTCATGTTCGGTGAAGGACTTGCTTTATGCACACCGTTGAGGCACATTAAAAAAAACGACATGACATTTGAAAAGGCGCTGGAATTGAAAAGTAAAATCGGCTCTACTTTCACCTCTGACGGGTTGACAATGAAAGTGTTGGTTTCC
>CAZAYA010000117.1:0-1438 GCA_964489175.1 uncultured Flavobacteriales bacterium
CAATAGGGGAGGGAACCGATGAACAAGTTGGATGTAGTATCAGATCTGCCGGTAAGTTCATCTCAACCCTTGATCGGCATACTTAATACTCCCTTCCATCCACTCATAAGCCTTCCAACTCCTCCTGCAAAACCACGGCATGGTTATGTTTGTCATCCCTGGCGGCGTATAGCAGGGTGACCGTTCCATGGTCTTTTTCGAGCTGCCGGACCTCCTGGAGCAGTTGCTTCTTCTGTCGCAATTCTTCCCTGTAGGCTTTTTTGAAATCCTCCCATTTGGCGGGATCGTGGGCGAACCATTTTCGCAGGGAAGGGCTTGGAGCGATATCCTTCAGCCAGTGGTCAAGTCTTGCCTTTTCTTTGGATACGCCCCGGGGCCAGAGGCGGTCGATGAGGATACGATAACCGTCCTTCTCTTTTACCGGTTCGTATATTCTTTTGTGGAGGATCATTTTTAGCGAAAGTAAGTCCTCAACTCCAGAAGGCTTCTCCTTTAAGGGTAAGAAATATGGCCAAACGATCAGTCCCTTTCCAAATTCGAACAAGCATGGTAGCTTGTCCCTATCACAAACCCTTTACCTCGTGCCCTCCATTACCGATCAAACCGTTCGCAAAGCCACCGGCAAGACCTGGGAAGAATGGAGATCCGTTCTTTCAGAGGTTGAAAGATGGCACCCTGTGGACTCACAAGGAATTGGTAACCTATTTGAAGGAAGAACACGGGTTATCCGATTGGTGGCAGCAAATGGTGACCGTGGAGTACGAAAAAAGGCCGGCCGCCGGAGAAAGGAAAAAGTGGAAGGGAAAGGCTACCAGATGGGCACGAGCAAGACCCTGCCCTTGTCTCTGGAAAAGCTTTGGAACTTTCTGCTCAGCGAAAAGGGTTTGTCTTTGTGGTTGGGAGAAGGCGTGGAAGCTCCCACCCTGCCAGGGCCCGAAACAACCTACCATACCCCATGAAAGCATCACCGGCGAATGGAGGATGATGAACCCCCACAGCCACATGCGCTTCACCTGGCAAAAGCCGGAATGGGACAAGCCTTCTACCCTGCAGGTGCGGGTCACGCGTAAAGGGCTGGAGAAGACCACCCTTACT
Source organism: uncultured Flavobacteriales bacterium (assembly GCA_964489175.1). GTDB lineage: Bacteria > Bacteroidota > Bacteroidia > Flavobacteriales_D > CAYVSK01 > CAZAYA01. Next base: position 1,096 of record CAZAYA010000117.1, read on the forward strand.
TTTTACCATGAAGGGTTGACGGGAGAAGAGGAACGGGAAGAGAGGGAAAGGGGTGGAAGGGGGTTTTGGGGGAGATGGCAGGGAGTATGAGGGCTACCTAAGAGGATTCATGCCTATTGTTTTTGCTCTGATTTTTTCACTTCTTGCATCATTAAGGAATAATATAGACCAAACCCATGAGTGAATCCACGCTGGAAAAATCATCATTCCACCAATTGATAAATGAGAAATGGGAGAAGCGATACATCGACTACATAGAAAGCGGTGGAGAATCACACGTCAAATCACCTTTCCCCAACATACAGGAAAAATTCATCGAATTGTTACAGGCAAAAGGTCGCAT
>CAZAYA010000117.1:1448-8268 GCA_964489175.1 uncultured Flavobacteriales bacterium
TTAAATGAAAAAGACCGGGAAAGAAGGAGAAAAATATGGGAAGAGGAGCTTTTGGTCCCTATCGGAAGGATCGGGGAAGTAATGAATTTTTCCAACCCTTATTACATCGGGATCGGAAATCCCTGGGCCAAGGTCTTGTTCATTGGTAAAGAACTGGGATTCGACCTTTTCAGCGAATTGGACCTATTCTATGATGAAAGCGTCAACAATATTTTTCAATGGGAAATGCTCTTGGAAAAGGCTGACGGATCATCGCCCGAAGAATTGCTCAAAAAGCAAGAAGAATTCGTTGAACCTGATCACTATGAGAAGAAAGGATATTTTCCACTTTTCCCCCGTTCCTATTATGAAAAAAGAATCCATCATTCTCATACCTGGGGGATGTATTCTGACCTATTGTCAAGAGTTTATGATGGCCTAACAAGAAAGGAGCTTCTTAATAATAAAAGTGATTTTCGCAGTTCCTTTTTTGGCCATGCTTTTTTGACCGAGATTAATCACCGACCTGCCAAATATGCTATGGGTAACATCCCTGAAAAATTGACAAAGGAACGAAAGTGTTTCCTACGCCAGGATTTCTATCGATCTTTCCCCGTAGTCGTTATCGGAGCTAAAGGTTATTTGGGAGATGCCCGGGAAGAAAGTGACAACATCAAATACATTTTCAATGCCTCTCCAGGCTTACCGAAAAGTAGCGAAAAAGAAGTCGAATTGGCCACAATTGGGAATAAGAAAAAAGGGGGGAGGAAAATTATAGCAAGAGCATATTCCTCCGAAAAACAAAGAATATTGGTCGTGAATCAATTGAGTGGCTCCGCAGGTTGGAGCAATAAAGCAAAAGAAGAACTTGGGAAGTTAATGAGATCAGGGTTATCAAACACTCCTTGATCAAACGCTATAGAGGCTTTATGTTCTGGTGATACTCTCTGCTGTCATTCAATCCTCTGGCCTAAGGTCCACTTCCCACGCTCCATCCCTATTGATCAGCGTCAGGGGCGCTATGGTATCCCCCTCTACCGTAATGGCCTGGCAATGATAGTTCCCGTTTTCCAATTCCTCACAATGGATGTTTTCGATCTTCTTGTCCACAAAAGAAGGCTTCTTGTCCTTCATCATCCCTTGAGCAAGCCCTAATATACCTTTGGTCCTTTGGGTTCCCATATCAGCCGCCTTTTCCCACCTCTCATTCTTAATGTGGGAGTAGAATTTCTCAGCTGCATTTTCCGGTCCAGAGGAGCAGGAAATAAGCGGAATAAACAATGTCAGGGTGAGGTTCAAACCTATATAACGCATCCGTTTCTCCATGGAATTCTATTTTTGATGATACATAATATTTGAAAGCTCTTATTGCCGTTTAAGCTCATTAACGGCTATGACCTTCTCTCCTTTTTCCTGAAAAGACAAAGTTTTCTCCTTCATTTCCCAATAAGAAACCTTGAAAGTAAACCCACCGTTCTCCTGCTCTTTCTTTTCCTCGATATGCCTCACTATCGCTTTGGTATCCCCGTTCACAGTCAATTTTCCTGTCCAGGCCTCGCTCCGATAATGGAATTCTCCGTCTTCGATCGGATAATAGAACCTCCAATATTCATCCAGTTTCTCCATTACCCCATCATGGGTCACAGGAGGTTGATACCGGGTCCAGTTTCCAACGATACTCTGGATGAATTCCTCCTTTGGATCCAGGCTATCACTATAAGTACCGAACATAGCCCAGGCTGCACTTATATGCGACGCAACCCCAAACCGTTTTAGGACCAGATCAGGCGCAGCAGGCATCGTAGGCTCGATCAATCGCCTTTCTCCTTCCTTCACTTGGTAGGTCATCACTTTCCAAGTGGGCCGGTAGACCTTGCATTTCAATTCCCTGTTCTTTTTATCAACTTCTTCCACGACCAAAGAATCCGTCCCCTTTCTTTCTCCCTTTTCGAAACTTAGCCACTCCCTGGTACCGGTCATTTTTCCATTTTGAACCTTTTTGAATTCGATCCTTGCTGCATAAGCGGTACTGCTATTCCTGGCAACATCCTTCAAAGAGCCTTCTGGACCATATTCCCCGAGGAATACCTTTTGAGCTTCTTCCCGTTCCCGGACCTTTTGCCATTGCTGATCCACCTCCTGAAAATGTTCCCGGTCTTTCTCAACATTCGGCTTCAGTTCATCCCGCTGGTCTTTTAAATATTCACGAACACACTGGACCTGCCGGATGATCGAACAACTTTCAGAAGCTTCGTTGAACTCCGGATACCGCATGTTCACCTTCAACCAGGCGATGTTCATGATATCAGCTGTCTTCCGGTAGAAATACAAAGAAGAATCCCCCAGTTCCACGATCCTTTGAAGCGTTTTCCAACGATGAACATCTCCCCCGGAGTCCTCATTATCTTTTGCCCCTTCATTGTATTCCCCAATGCGGTCGCTCCTCAAATGAGCATAGCCTTTGGCCAGTTCATAATGGGCAGGGATGTGTTTGGAATGTTCCTGGATGAAATCCCGTAGTTCAGGGATGACCTCAGCGTAGCGGTTATCTTCACACGCAGGATAAAGGTCGGAAAAAGAGGTCTCTTGTTGGGCATAACTATAGGACCCGGATAAGCAACTTATCAGAATAATAAATAAGAAGGTGACAAAATTTTCTGTATAGTCCATAAATTTTGATTATCAGTTCGTTACATTCACTTCCAAATAACTATCATATTTCTGTCTTTCAGGGTTAAAAACTTTTAGGGTATCCCTTTTAATTATAAATTTTTTATTCTGAGAATGAAATATTTCTCTCTCAGAAGGAGGAGTGGTAATTATAAGTTTACCCAGAAAGAAAAACCCTTTGTGTAAAGAGGAATACTCAAAATAGTTGTACAAAACAGTAAAGCTATTTTGTCTAAGGGTGAGTTTATAATAACAACACGAATCCAGCTCTCCTCCATCACGATCAAAAAAGTATTGACCTTCGGGATATGCAACAATAGAAGAATCCACAGCTATAGCCTTTTTTTCATATTTTAATGCTTTCCCTGTATCTTTCTGATAAAGGGTGATATTAGCAGCATTATAAAGAGCTTTACTATTAGAACTATCGTATCCAATACTTTTTTTATACCAATACATACCCCTTTCCAGGTCACCCACATTATTGATATAATGTACTCCAACCTTGTTGGAGGCTTTTGATTTCAACACCTGCAAATAGTTTTCCATATTTTTCCAATCATACACTCTATCAAGTTTTAAAAGTGTTTTGGTTTGCCTGATCATTTCATCATAATTTCCCAAGACATGATAATTGATATTAATAATGGGAAAAAGGGAGTTCGAATAATACAGCGATGTATCATTAACCTTCTCATAAGCATTTTTCGCTCGCTCATAATCTTCTTCAGAAAAGAGTTTACTCCCTTTGAAATAATGGTATTTATCCCATTGTTTCCTATAATGATCAATTTTTTCAGAACATATTTCCTTTTTATTTTCCCCTTGACTAATCACCTGATCACAAAGAAGAGAAACGTTATCAAGAGAAGTTTGATAATCTAAAAGGATTGTATCTTCCAAAGCCTTTTTAAGCTCCTCATCCAAAATAGATCGAGCAAATCCCAAGCAGATAGAATCATTCAACCTTATAGAAGAATTCAAGACCGCTTTGATGTCTCCTTCTGGAAAATCAACATTTTCCAAAATGTCCTTTATAGGGAAGGAAACCAATCGATTGTGGTAATCCCTATAATCTTCCAAATTCAAGGAATCTGCTTTAGAAAAATCCTGCCTTAGCTCATCGATCCCTTTCAGGTCTCGTGAAACTCTATCCATTACATTGAGCATTTTATTTTCCTCAAAATCTGGTTCAAACTCTTCTTTTTGAACCTTATCCCTCGTTTTATCAATGTAAAAAAGCGTCTTTTCCCAATTCCCCTCTTCAAAAGCGTTCACTGCCTTTTCATAAGAATTCTTAGCAAACCAGGAATAAAGAAAAAGGACTATCAAGCAACCTATAATAGAAAAAAGGATTGGCTTGGAATACTTCTTAAGTTTAAGAAAATAGTCCTCAAGAGATTCCATCCCCATTCTTTTGAAATTTCCTGCTCTTCCTTTCTTTATAGGATCTCCGGAAAATTCTTTCCCCAAAGAGATTAAAAAGAAAATACCACAACCAAAAGTTGCAAAAAGACCAATGCCTATTATTTCAAATTTTTCCAAAGCATAAGCAAAGAATACAAAGAATGAGATGGCTACTACTATGCCTTTAGCTAAAACCGTATACTTCTCTACTTTTTTAAGTTCAGCATAGATAAGATAGATCGATGATACAGGAAGTAGATAAACTAAATATATGGCTTTCCAAGCCACCCCAATATCTTCCTCTTCTTTGAATCGCGCCAAAAAATGAAGCATTTTTGGAATATCATAACCAGAAAGAGAAAATATCTTCACGTCAATCCAGGGCAGGAAAAAGCTTATAAGCAATACAATACTGGCTATAAGTGAAGGGGTGATCCTGTTATTATTTTCCATAATTATATTTCCCTTATCCAAATTATAACCTTATCGTTTCTTGCTTTATAGCTCTTAAAAAGAAAAACTTTCCATCTTAATTGAAAATTCTACCGACACTCAAGAGGTAGTATGCTATAGGGCGCCTTTGATCACTAGTCTTCTAATTCAGCTTTAATCTCTTGCAGGGAAGATTCAACAGCTTTTCCCATATCATTTTTCGATTTAAAGGGAAAAATAAAAACGGCCAATCCTATTAAGGCAAAACAAATTCCGATTACTGCTATTATCCATCCAATGGTCGTCATTTCTGCTTCATATTCAACTGAAACCCTGTATTTGGAGTCCTTTTTCTTAATTATTCCATTGATCTTAACTTCACTGGCAAAAGTTTTAAATTTGGAACCTTGAATATTGATTATCCCCTTATCACTGATCTCTATAGGCCCCATTTTTGACTCAAAAACTTCCTCCGATACTTCTTTCACCTTTTCAAATGGCTTTTCAGTCCTTATGGTAATGGAACTTTCTCCGTTGAACATAATCCTGAATTTTATCGTGGTTATCGTTTAATTCAAGCCAAAAGCAATTGACGAATGCGCTGGACATCCTCCTCCATCTTCTTTCTCTCCTTCCATGAAATGAAGAAGGGGATCAAAACCCCAATATAACAGAGCAAAATGCTAAGGAAGAAGCTCAACAACCCGACTTTTGAAACTTTTAGCCGTGCCTGAACTTTAGCTTTATCGGATCGAGGAAATGAAAGGAACAGGTCCATCCGGATAAGTGCACTCATATCTCGCTGAGGAACCAATTTATACCCGGTAGTTTCTTCGTGCACATGGAAAAACATCTCCAACTCCTTCAAATGAGCATCGGTGAGGTCTTCCTCTCCCTCTTCGCCATTCTTTTTCAATCTGAATTCGGACAAGACCTTTTTACTGACGAGCTTTTGAGCTCCCCAAAGAACCAATACCCAAAAAAGGAAAGGGAGAATTCTTACTATGGCCGGGTATTCTTCTTCCATCTAATGATCCTTAGAATAGTTCTCCCAGTCGATACCCATACACCAATGCCAAAGCTCCCAGGCAACCCCAGGAAAGCCCCTGATAAACTCTTCTCAGGAACTTCCCTTTCCGTTTTATGATCACAGTGAGAGACAAAGGCATCAGGAAGAGGATGGCCGGGTTCATCATGACTGCCTCCTCAAAATGGGCGTGGATCAGCAAATAAAATCCCCTTGTCATACCACATCCCGGGCAACCAAATCCGAACATATACCGATGAAGGCACAAACCCGGACCTTCGCCAAAAAGCCAGGAAGCTGGCATAAAATACAGCACCACTCCTCCTAATACACCTCCAGCTAAAAACCGCCATTCCAATACCTTTGAGAAGATTTTCATGGATCATTGGGAATTGGCACCCCGCAAACATACTGACCTTTCTATCAATGTGCAAGTTTTCATCACATAAAGTGCATTAATTCATCTCAAACACTCGCCTGTCGCTTCATCCCAATTTCCCACCTTGGGAAACATGGAGGTACACATCGGGCAACGGATCGAAACGGTGCTGAAAAGCAAGGGGATGACGGTGACTGCTTTTGCAGACCAGATCGGCTATTCCCGCCGGAACGTGTACGTGATCTTCAAACGCTCCCACATCGATACCGAGTTACTCGAACGCATCGGCAAGGTGCTCGATCATGACTTCTTCCAATACTTCTTCACTAACAAGACCGCTGAACCCCAGGCCTTCCAGGAAGAAGGTGGACCGCTGGAATACTACCGGAAGAAAAACAAGGAGTACAAACAGCAACTCGACAAACTCACCCGGGAAGTGGCATACCTGACCGAGATCAATGAATTGTTGCGGGAGAAGGTGAAGGAGTTGGAGGGGAAGTAGCCGGGTGCCCCCCCTATTTGGCTATTGGCGAGTGGCTACCTGGCTCACCTGGCTCCACAACACCTCACTCAACTTCCGGTACGACTCTACCGTCCAACCAGCAACATGAGGGGATAACAGAACCTTGTCGCTGGCGATGAGTTGCCGCCAGGCTTCGGGGAAGTCTTCTTTCCTGAGTTGTTCAAAGGAGCGCTTTTCGTATTCCAGCACATCCAGACAGGCGCCCTTTACCTGCTCCGTTTCGATGGCTTTGATCAGGTCGGTCGTATTCACCACCGGCCCCCGGGAGGTGTTCACGAGATAGACCGGGCGGGCGAACCGGTTCAGGAAAGCCTCATCCACCATATACCGGGTCTCTTCGGTGAGTGGTACATGGAGGCTTACCACATCGACTTGTTCCTGCACTTTCTCCAGGGTGGCTTCC
>CAZAYA010000118.1:0-2907 GCA_964489175.1 uncultured Flavobacteriales bacterium
GCCCGGACCCGGGACAAGATCATCCGCAAATATTCGGTCCGGGCGAATGCGGCCAATTTCTTAGATTTGTTCGACCAAAACACGGAGGAGGGTTATGAAGAACACAGCATTGACGCACAAGCATGAAGCATTGGGGGCTAAAATGGTCGAATTTGCTGGTTTCAATATGCCGGTACAGTATAGCGGGGTGACGGATGAACATCACGCAGTTCGGCAGCAGGCAGGTTTGTTCGATGTTTCCCATATGGGGGAATTCTTTCTGAAAGGCCCAAAAGCCAAAGACCTGATCCAAAAGGTCTCTTCTAACGACGCTGACAAACTCCACTCCGGGAAAGCCCAGTATTCCTGCATGCCTAATGGACAAGGGGGTATCGTCGATGATCTGCTCATCTACCAGCTCGATGACGAAGAGTACATGCTGGTCGTCAATGCCGCCAACATCGAAAAGGACAAGCACTGGATCCTGCAACATAATGAGGATATTGGAGCGGAATTCGAGGATGTTTCTGATCGGACTGCTCTGCTTGCTATACAAGGTCCTGCAGCCATGGATATCTTGCAAGAACTCACTGCTACCGACCTTGCATCCCTTAAATTCTATACGTTCACGAAAGGCACCGTAGCAGGAGTGGAGGATGTGCTGATCTCGCAAACGGGATACACGGGAGAGCATGGATTTGAATTGTACTTTCCCGCAGAGCATGCTGAAAAAGTCTGGGATGCTCTGATGGAAACTGGAGAACCGCAGGGGCTGAAACCGGCTGGATTGGCAGCCAGGGATACACTCCGGTTGGAAATGGGACTTTGTTTATATGGCAATGATATCGACGATACGACCTCTCCTATAGAGGCTAAGTTGGGATGGATCACCAAGTTCACGAAAGATTTTGTTGACCGGGCCACCCTGGAAAAGCAAAAGAAGGAGGGGGTGAGTCGGAAACTGGTAGCTTTTCGGTTGCTGGACAAGGGCATTCCCCGAAAAGGGTATGTCATCGAAGATGAAGAGGGACAGGCGATCGGGGAAGTGACCTCCGGCACCATGTCCCCTACGCTCGGGGAACCGATCGGCATGGGGTACGTCGCCATTGGTCACAAAGATCCCGGTAACAAGATCTACATTGCGATCCGGAAAAAAAAGGTTCCGGCAGAAGTGGTTAAAACGCCTTTTATCAGTAAGAACTGATCCTTTTCATGGGGTACCCTCATCCCGAAAAGCCGCGGGTGGAAGTTTGTTTTTCCCCCAATTTGTTCCCGCTCCACAAGAACGAGCATGAGATCGTGGTCGTTATCGATGTATTGAGGGCGACCACGGCTATTTGCACGGCCTTCCAATACGGGGTGGAATCGATCATTCCGCTGGCTACCATCGAAGAAGCCAGAGCTTATCTCGATAAAGGGTATATGGTGGCAGCTGAACGGAAAGGGCAGGTAGTGGAAGGGTTTACCATGGGAAATTCTCCTTATAGCTACATGACAGAGGAGATCCGGGGCAAGTCCATTGCCCTGACCACTACGAATGGGACCAAAGCTATCAAGACCGTGGATGAGGAAGTGGATACGGTGGTGATCGGAGCACTGGTCAATTTGGATGCGGTTTGTCGGTATCTGAAGGACAAACAGGCCAACGTTCTGCTGCTTTGTGCCGGCTGGGAGAACCGGTTCAATTTGGAAGATACCGTTTGTGCCGGAGCTATTGCGGACCAATTGCTTCATGAAGGGGATTTCCGTTCCGAACATGATTCCACGATAGCGGCCAAATATTTGTCCCGTTCGGCGCGTGATAATTATTTCGGATTCCTGCGCTCCTCCTCTCATCGTCGCCGCCTTCGCGACCTGGACCTGAACGAGGATATCAAGTTCTGCCTTACTCCGGGGCAGGCAGACGTGGTACCGGTCCTGAAGGATGGTGTTCTGGTCGATTCTGGAAAAATTCCTGAGATTGTCTGACGCGAACGATGAAGGTCCTCCTCATCGAGCCTTACTGGACCGGTTCTCATGCTACCTGGGCAGAGCAACTGCAAACCTTCAGTCGGCATGAGATCCATACCCTGACCCTTCCCGGGAAATTCTGGAAATGGCGCATGAAAGGAGGAGCCGTTACTTTGGCCCGGGAATTCCTGGACCTTCCGGCTTCTTACGACCTGCTTCTGGCTACCGATATGTTCGACCTGGCCACGTTCAAGGCCCTGACCGCAGCGAAAACCCATACCATCCCTATAGCTCTTTATTTTCACGAGAACCAACTCGTTTACCCTTGGCGGAATGAAGGGGATAAAGTGGTTAAGCAAAGGAGAGAGGAATACGGGTTCATCAATTTCCGCTCTGCCCTGGCTGCTGATCAGGTTTTTTTCAATTCTGGTTTTCATCAGCGTTCTTTTGCAGAAGCTTTCCGGGGATTGCTCCAAAGAGCGCCGGACCTTCAGGAGGATAAGTTGCTCGATAAGGTCATGGGGCGCAGCAAGGTGCTTCCTCTGAGCCTTGATCTGCAACGATTGGATACCTTCCGGACCGATCGCCGGGAAGGCCCCCCGGTGATCTTGTGGAATCATCGCCGGGAGTTCGATAAGGACCCGGAAGCTTTTTTCAAGGTCTTGTATGACCTGAAAGCAGAAAGCATTCCCTTCAAGCTGGTGGTTCTGGGAGAGCCTTCGGGGGCAGTATCACCGGTTTTTGAAGAGGCCCGGGAAGAGCTGGCGGATGAGATCCTTCACTTCGGCTTTGCCGAAAATTTTTCGGATTACGCACGCTGGCTGTGGAAAGCTGACCTGTTGCCTGTTACTTCCCGTCAGGACTTTTTCGGGATAAGTGTGGTGGAGGCCATGTATTGTAATACTTTTCCTTTGTTGCCGGATCGTTTGGCTTATCCGGAACATATTCCTCAAGACAGAAGGACGGCTCATCTATACA
>CAZAYA010000118.1:2917-8240 GCA_964489175.1 uncultured Flavobacteriales bacterium
ACAGTTCACAGGAAGAACTCAGGGATAAGTTGAGAGAGCGTTTGCTCAACATCGAAGAGACCCGACAACAGCAAGTTTCCTCCTTTGTAGCTGGGTATGACATCCGGGAACGGATCGGAGCGGTCGATGAGGCCCTGGAAGCTGTGAGGATTCTTACTGCTGACCAAAGACTTTCTTGAGCAGGTCCGTGACCCGGGCTGCCGGATCTTGGCGGATCTCCTTTTCTTCGTCGGCTATAAGGGTGAAGAGTCCGCTGATCGCCCGGTCGGTGACGTATTGATCCAGGTCGGGGTTCACTTCCTCCTTGCCGGTCAACATGGTGGACTTGTTGTAAGCCTGGGCGAGAGGGTCCCAGTAACGGGTCAGCTCCACCTGATCGATGGCATCTTTGACCACGGGTTGGAAGGTTTTGAACAGCTGATCCGAGGTGTTCTTCTTCAGGTATTGGGTAGCAGCGTTTTCTTCTCCTTCCAGGATATTGCGACCTTCCTGTATACTCATGTCCCGGATGGCGTCCACGAAAATGGGAACAGCTTCTTCAGCTGCTTTTTCAGCAGCCTTGTTCAAAGTGTTCTCGAATTCAGCTACTTTCTTGTCCATGCCGAGTTCTTCGGCTTTGTCTTTGACCTCCTGCGCTTCCGGGGGGAAAGGGATGCGGATGCGGGGGTTCTGGTTGAAACCACCTGCCTGGGAGGCTAGTTTCACGGCTTCCTTCGTGCCTACTTCGAGCGCTTCCTTCAGTCCTTTAACGATCTCGTCTTGTGTTAAGGAGGTTTCACCTCCTTCTCCTTTCATGACTTCTTGAGAGGTCTTTTCCGCTTCCTCGATCGTCTTGTTGATGTCCATTTGGGAGCAACTTCCTCCTAACAGGGCAAGAGTGATCCAGATGCCGGTCCTTTTGAGCATGGTGGTGGATATTTTGGAATTTCGTATCGGTACTAAAGATACGCTTCTTAAATTGCCATGCATCCATTTGCACAGATCATGCCAGTATCCTTTGATATATGAATCCTAGAGTAGAGGTCATAACGGTCGGTGATGAATTGTTAGTGGGGCAGACCGTTAACACCAATGCGGCCTTTCTGAGTGAACGTTTGAGCAAGGCGGGTTATGAAGTGTTCCGGAGTACTGCTGTAGCTGACACCCGGGAGGCGATCCATGCCATCTTGAAAGAAGCTTGGGATAGAAGTGATGTCGTATTGATGACGGGAGGGTTGGGACCTACCAAGGATGACATCACCAAATTCGCGCTGGCGGAATATTTTGGGTCGGAAATGATGGAAAGTGAGGAGGTTCTGAAGATGGTGAGGGCTTATTTCGAAAAACGGGGAAAGCCCTTGTTGCCGGCGAACATTGAGCAAGCCAAGGTCCCGACAGCTTGTTCCGTGATATTGAACGAGCACGGTTCTGCGCCTGGAATGTGGTTCGAAAGGAAGGGGAAGGTGCTGGTCTCGATGCCGGGGGTCCCTTATGAAATGCAGGCTCTGATGGATAACACCGTTTTGCAACGGATCAGGGATCATTTTCCACCACGGGCGTATTACAGGCGGACCTTGCTGACAGCAGGCATCGGGGAGTCATTTCTGGCGGAGCAACTCAGGGATTGGGAAGAAGAAGTAAGAAAAAAGGGCGTCGCATTGGCTTACCTTCCCTCTCCTGGTATTGTGAAAGTGCGGTTGGATAAGGTCGGATGTGATGATGCCATGAAGGTCCTGATCGATGAAAAGGCTGCTGTTTTCAGGCAGCGGGTCGGAGAACACTTCTTTGGGGAAGAAGGTGATACCCTGGAAGCGGTGGTGGGGAATATGCTGAAATGTAGAAAAGAAACCCTGGCGATAGCTGAAAGTTGTACAGGGGGGAACATTGCTCACCGGATCACTAGTACGGCAGGCAGTTCTGGCTACTTCCGGGGAGGGGTGGTCGCGTATGCCAATGAAGTCAAACAGCAGCTCCTGGGAGTGACTACAGAGGATCTTGAGCAACACGGAGCCGTAAGTGAGCCGGTGGTCAGACAAATGGCCCGGGGAGCCAGGGAGGCATTGGGAGTGGACTGGGTTGTAGCTACTTCCGGGATCATGGGGCCGAGTGGAGGAAGCCGGGAAAAGCCGGTAGGAATCGTATGGATCGCTGTTGCTGGTCCAGAAGGAGTGACGGCCAAACGCTTTTTGTTCGGTGATCAACGCGACATCAATATCGTTCGTGCGACCCAGGCTGGTTTGGATATGCTTCGCCGCTCGATCCTGGATGCATCAGAAAAGGAACATCAGGAGGAATAGGAGCACTAGGATCAGGGCCACCAGTTTGAAGGTTTTGCTGTAGTCTGGGAATTCATAACCACAGACAGGGCATTCCTTGCCCTTGTCATCCACTTCCATGGCGCACGAAGGGCATTCACGTTTTCCCATAATATCAATATAACAACTGATGGTGAAAGCGGTTCGTTTTAACGAAGTTCCTCCAGGGCCCGCTCCAGGATCGTGTCCTCACCTTTGGCCAGTTCAGTAGTGTCCATTTCCACGGTGATGTCCGGAGGAACGCCCGATTCGATGTTGACCCCGTCCGGGCTGAGAGTCTTCGTTGAAGAGAATCGGTAAGTCCAGCCATTGGGCAGCTCCCCGTGGATCGGGATGCCGCTTCCTCCACCGGTCGTGTCTCCCATAAGGCGGATGTTCGGGAATTCGGACATCCATTGGGCAAGATCGTTGGTCGCGCTGTAGCTGCTGCGGTTTATCAGCATGATAACGGGTTCGTGGTAGGTGATACGATCTTCTTTGGGAGGCGTGATCACATCATAGCGGGGTGCTGCGAAATCATCGTGGGCTGGGCCGTTTTTGTAATAGGTCAGCGAAACGATACGGGGCTTATCGGCAAAGCGGCTGACGATCTTTTGGGCAGATTCCGTGCTTCCGCCGCCATTATTCCGCACATCGAAAATGAGCCCTTTTGTTCTTTCCATGTGCCGGAGCAATTGATCGATATCTTCCTTGTTTACCGAGGATCCGAGACTTCCCAGGTAGACATACCCGATGTTCCCGCTTAGGATCTTGTTCCGGAAGGGACCGGTGATCCGGTGGTCTACGCCGAGGTAATTCCTTTCGATCATGGTCCAGCTGAAATTCTCCGGGTGATCCAGGTACCATTGCCAATTTCTGGCCACATCAAAAGGACTGGTCAGGTTCACATGACCGTCCCGGAGAGTGAACAGCATGTTATCCAGCACTTTGAAAAGCGCTTCATTGTCCATGTTGTTCGTCACCTTGGGGCGGTAGACTTTCCGGATAGAATCCCAGTCCACCTGCTTGAATTCAAAAAGCCCGTATTTCTCATCCACTGTACTCCAGAGTTCATCGAAATTATTGAGCGGTGTATTCTCCGGGTCCTTGTCGAAAACGATCTTCTCACATGCGGAGAGAAACCACAAGGCTCCGAACAATGCTATGAGAGTTCTTTTTTTCAAAACTGGAAATTCGTGGTGAGCAAGAAGCCGTGATTCGCTGCTATGACTTCATTAACGGGGCCATGACGGTAAAGGTCCCAAAAATAGGTCAACCGGACCTTGTTCCCGTTCTTCAGGCCGTAATCCAGGAACCATTGGGTATTGATCCGCCAGAAGTTGCCCCAGGTCTCCATGGAACCGCTTTTGAAATAAGTACCTACCTGGTTATCATAATTTCCCAGGAAGCCTTCAGGCAGGGAAGAGGCAAAGGAGGGACGAATAACGTATCCTGTTACGGGAATCGAGAGTTGCAGGTTCAACTCCAGAGGGTGTTGAAAGAGGGGGACTTCTTTGCGTAAAGCACCTGTTATTCCGAGGCTACTGCAGAATTCATGGTTGATGCTGTTGTTCACGAACCGGGAGTGCTCTTTGTAGGTGGCATAGGTTTGCCAGGATAGCCCGGCAAAAGCCTCGATGTTCCATTTTGTTACCCATCCCAGGGCTCTCAGGTAATGCACATCAAGATCAGGTTTGATGAGCAGGGCGTTTGCTTGAGTGAGATCAGGGTTGTTGCGGGGTTTGAGCGATCCGTAGCGAAAATAGAGATCGGTCCTGAAAAGGCTTTTGACGCCGTCCCTTTCATATCCCAGTCCGGCTAATAACGTATGTCCTCGATATAACATCGGGGACATGGCCTGGTCCCTTGTTTTGAACCATGACCAGCCAGCCCCCGTGTTCAGGTAGTGCTTTTGTCCTCTTCCCGGAAGGGAGAAAAATAGAAGAAGCAGGGGTAATATGATGATCGATAAGGGACGCATCGGTGAAGTCACAAAGGTATCGATCCCTTTTCTGGGTACCGACCCTTTTTCTTTATTGGCAGTGTAATTGGGTAGTGTCCCCTTCCGGTGGTCGTTCAGGGGTGTTTGGTCTGGGGGCATGGTTGGGCAAAAATGTTGGGGTGTCCCCGGAGAAGTGATGGAGCGGATCAATTTTCTTCAGAAGAAGAAGTGCTGCCGACCCATTCCAGGATCAGTACAAGTAGCAGGCCTGCCAGAGCAGCGAAGATGGCATAGAGGGTTTGGGGATCCTGGCTGGTGGCAAGGGCCAGGTCCGAGGGCAGGACATTCTCTTCCAGGACGACTTTTTTTTCTCCATCTACCATTTTCGATTCGACTACGACCTTCCAGGGCCAGATCTTGTTCAGAGAGCCGATGAGGAAGCCGCTCATCAGAGCGATGGTAAGGTCGTGATAACGCTGGAACATCCAGTTGAGCAGCCGGGAGAATGACAGGAGTCCTGCACCACATCCCAGGGCGAAAACAGTGATCAGACCGACCTTGACCTCTTTCACGGCCGTCAGGACGAATTCATAAGACCCCAGGAGGAGCAGGATAAAGCTACCGGAAATGCCGGGGAGGATCATGGCGCAAATGGCGATCATCCCGCTCACGAAGATGAACCAGGTCTCCTGTTTTTCGGCCAGCGGGGGAAGGGTAGTGATGTAAAAGGCCAACAGGGTCCCGATGAGGATGCCCAGGGCTGGTCCTGTTCGCCATTGTCGAACTCTTTTGCTGACGGAAAAAACGCTTGCAAGGATCAGCCCGAAAAAGAAAGACCATACCGGGATGGGGAAATGTTCCAGCCAATAGGTAAGAAGTTTGGCCAACGATGCGACGCTGACCCCGATCCCGATGAAGAGGGTGAGCAGGAAATTTCCGTTGATGGCGTTCCAGGCTGGTCGTACTCCTTTTTCCCGGAGGATCTTGAAGGTCTTAAGATTGATGGTGTTAATGGAAAGAATGAGCTTTTCGTAGATTCCGGTGATCAGGGCGATCGTGCCACCTGATACGCCGGGGACCACATCGGCTGCTCCCATGGCCATTCCTT
>CAZAYA010000119.1:0-8122 GCA_964489175.1 uncultured Flavobacteriales bacterium
GTTGCTGAATTTGAGGATAAAGGCGTCTTGTCTTCCTGCATTTGCTCCCTGGAAATACGCGCCCCCACCGGGATCCATGGTGGGGAAGTTGGTAGACCAGGCTAATCCCGTTACCAATACATTGCCCGAGGGATCGGTGGTGATGGAATGACCTTCGTCAGAAGCATTACCTCCGTAATAAGTGGCCCACTCAAGCACGCCGCTGTTGCTGAATTTGAGGATAAAAACGTCTTGTCCTCCTGCATTTGCTCCCTGGAAATACGCGCCCCCACCGGGATCCATGGTGGGAAAGTTGGTGGAACCGGTTTTTCCCGTTACCAACACATTGCCCGAGGGGTCGGTGGTGATGGAAAAGCCAAAGTCATCACCACCTCCGTAATAAGTGGCCCACCCAAGCACGCCGCTGTTGCTGAATTTGAGGATAAAGGCGTTTGATCCTGTATTTGCTCCCTGAAAATATGCGCTCCCACCGGGGTCCATGGTGGGGAAGTCGGAGGAAGCAGTGTATCCCGCTACGAACACATTGCCCGAGGGGTCGGTGGTGATGGAAAAACCTCTGTCGAAGAGGCTGCCCCCGTAATAAGTGGCCCACCCAAGCACGCCGCTGTTGCTGAATTTCAGAATAAAGACGTCTGCTATTCCTGTATTTGCTCCCTGGAAATAAGCGCCCCCACCGGGGTCCATGGTGGGGAAGCCGGAGGAAGCAGTATATCCCGCTACGAACACGTTGCCTGAGGAATCGGTATCTATACTAAGGGAACCATCATATGAGGTACTTCCGCCATAGAAAGTAGCCCAGGTGAGTTGAGGGTCGATGACCAGAGAAGAAGCTTGCCTGTCAGCAGGGAAAGAGGGAAGAATAAAACCGATACTTGTTTCGTAACCTTTATCTCCGTTGATGATGATGGGTTTTTGGTAGTTCTGTTCGAACCGGGTGGTCATCTCTTGGCCTTCAAGATAACTTACCGGGTGGGCTTCTTCTAAATTCCCGTGGTCGGTACGAAGTTCCAGGGCCCCCTGGGCATTGATCTTGATGGGGGGCTTGCTTTTGTAGAGGAGTTCTATTTCCCCGTGATCGGCGCCGGGATGGACCACAAAGTCATATTTGAAAGAGCCATCTTCTTTTCGGTATAATATCCAGTCTATTCCCTTGTAAACGTCCTCGATAGTGATCTTTTGGTACTCCTTGACCTCGTAGATGCCATCGGGGCAATGGGGGGAAAAGTAGTTGTAATGCCCCTGTTCTGGGTTTTCCCTGATGATGTTCTCTTTTTGGATGGTCGCATCTTTCAGCGCTATATCGATCCGCTCCCACTTAAAGGTCTTGTTCTCCTCCTCTTCGTGTTCGTGGGGAGGTTGTTTTTTGCCAGCGTCCTCTTCATGCAGCTTTAAAGTTTGAATGACCAGCCCCTTTTCGGTGACCCAGATGTTCAGGTTGGGGGCCTCGGTCTTAAAGAGGACCTGGGGGACAGGCTCCCCTTCCATATCCGTGAACTGCCCCTTATTTTCCAAAAAGCCCTTTTCGTTGGCCGTAGACAGCCATTGAGCGGCCTGTTCTTTGGCCTGTGCTTCATTGAGAGTGACCGACCCGTCCGTCCTCTCTTCCGTCTCGTTCGTTTCTTCCGAAACTGACGAAAGGCCAGGCATTTCACCTTTTAAAGTGGAAAGCATGGCGATGAGGAGAAGCATGAAGAGATGTCTCATGGCTTCACGAAATTATCGGGTTTTTTATCGGGTAAGCCTTGGATAGTT
Organism: uncultured Flavobacteriales bacterium; assembly: GCA_964489175.1. Lineage (GTDB taxonomy): Bacteria > Bacteroidota > Bacteroidia > Flavobacteriales_D > CAYVSK01 > CAZAYA01. The sequence continues at coordinate 1,753 of CAZAYA010000119.1, forward strand.
CACATAATGACTGGCCCATTACTCCTTAAGACAAAACGAACATCTTTTATATTGCCTGGTGGGTATCTACCTCCCGTTAAGCGTAGCGTCGGTAGGGTCTACTTAGCTCCTCCGGATAGCCTGTGGTGATTTACCAGGTGGTGAAAATGCAAGATTCCTTGGTGGAAATTCCACACCAGTTGATCCACTACCTGGTCCGGGTCTTATTCCTTTTCACTTTCTTCAGGAGATCGAGCCTAAAAGCTAGAGCTTTCCGATTGTCAGAAAGACAGGGGAATACTACGAGAAGTCAAAAATGGGCAGGACTTCCTGAGTGGATCTTTTGGAATGGGGGTGGTCAAGGGTTTTCGGAAAGGATGGGTCGGTTTGAGCGGAAATTCAAGATCCCGGAACGAAATATTGGGGGGTACGTATAATTTTTTATAAATTCGAAAAATAAGTTTGAAAGAACTTATGGAGGGAAAATCATATATTTTTTTACGCCGAAAACCGAGGGGTTTTATTCAAAAAATAGCTTTGACCCTTTTCGGAGGGCTTCTTTCCTTGAGTGTTTTGGCACAAGGTCCGGGGTGTGGTGATCCTATTTGCCATATGATGGAATATTCTGGAGGTACTTATGGCAGTACTTCAGATGTATATGCTACGGGGAATTGTTTCGAGGGGTTATCCCCTGGCACCTACTGTTTTGACTATACTTATCCAAGCAGTGGTGGGGAAATGCAGTTCAATGTTCTGCAAGTACACTATGGTAGTGGTAGTTGTCCCAGTGGAGGAAATTCATACCATTGTTGGGCGGGACCGTCTTTCTCCAATGCGGACAACAGTGGTTGTGGTGGTTGGGGGACTTGTAACACCTGGGCAACTAATTATGGATGTACCGAATTGAAAGATGGCGGATTTGAAGTTGGTCTGGGATGTGGAGGGGGACATTATAACAAAGGTGATGTATACCAAATATGCGTTACCATTCCCAGCACATGCGACAGTGGCGATATCTGCCCGATGCTGTATTGCGAAAGCGGGGAATGCAATACCGAGCCAGAAGGAACGGCCGGGGATTGCTATTCTCCTTTACCTGTGGAAATGACCGATCTCCAGGCATCTTCAGAGCCGGGTGACAGGATAAGTATCGAGTGGAGGACCGCTACCGAAACCAATAACGATTACTTCGTGGTCCAGCAGAGTTACAATGGAGAGGATTTCGAGAACATCGGCAAAGTGGAGGGAGCTGGAACTTCCAGTAAGCCTCATGATTACAACTATACGGTGAAGTATACCGGTTCGGACTCGGTGTTGTACTACAGACTCCTTCAAACTGACTACAATGGTCGGGCCAATGTCCATGGACCTGTTAGTGTGGAGTTAAAAGAAGGGGGGGCACAGGGACTTGGTGTCGATGTTCAACCGAATCCTGCTGAGGGGAAAAGACTGTCGTTTGATATCAAAGCCTCCCATTCCGGGGTTGTTCAGTTGGAAGTCCTTACGATGACCGGTTCGGTGGTCCATACCCGAAGTTTTGAACAAGAAGCGGGGAGTGACCGGCTTCATGAAGATCTCAGCGATCTGGAGCCCGGGTATTACCTGCTTCGGCTCCGCAATGAATACGATGTGAGTACTTCCCGCTTCGTCCTGGGGCGGTAAAGGGTGTTGTTCTTCTTTCTTTTGGTCCTTCTTTTTCCCTCTCTTGATGGAAGATCAGGGTCTGACCTTGATACATCTTAATACCTAATACTTGGTACTTTTGTACCATGCAAGACCTTGGCAAATACCTGCTCTTCATCGGTGGTTTGCTCGTGGTGCTGGGGCTTGTCCTCTGGGGGTTGGGTGGCAAGTTGAGCTGGTTCGGGAATTTGCCGGGAGATATCCGCATTGAAAAGGAAAACTTTTCTTTTTACTTCCCCATCACCAGTATGATCCTCGTTAGTCTTTTGCTGAGCGGGACCCTTTGGGTAGTGAATAAATTCCTTCGATAAGACATGATGGGAAAAGAAGAGGCACGAGGGGAGTTAGGATTATCTGCAGAGGCGGATCAGAAGGATCTGGAAGATGCTTACGAACAACAATGCTTTCCGGTCCGGGACTATTTGCTGAAACACCCTGTAGTGCCCCAAGTGGTGGAAAAGCGTCTGTACAGGCTCTTACCCTTTCATGAAGCTTACCAAGTCCTTGCCGGGGAAGAGAATTGCAAGCCTGAAGTTGAAATGATACGAGTCCAGTCCCGGGAGGAAGCAGAAAAGATCCTTGAAAGCGGGTCGTTGTTGCAGTTATTGCGGAACTATGAGCAGGGGATGATGCATAGCAAACTGCCTCTGGCCAATGCTTTTGGATTGCCTGGTATTGCGAAGGCGGCCGTTGATATGGTAAGGATCCAGAATGCTTACCACCGGTTGTACCATGACTTTTTTCAACAAACATTTCCCGTCCTTTATGAAGCCATGGAAAACGGACAGGTACAGGATGTAGATCCGGAGGTCAAGATCATGAAACAGGTGGATTCCGGAGAGTTGATCAGCATATTGAAAGAACACAATACTCTTGGGGAGGTTGAAGAAGAAGCTTTTGCCGGGGCCTTGCCCGAAGTGTTGAAGGGTGAAGGGGCAGCCCGGCTGGCGCCCCTGTTCACGGAGGCTGTCCGGATCGACAAATTGTTCCGGCTGAACCAGTGAGCCTTTCGAAACAATGGCCAGCTTGTAACGTTTAAAGACCATAAGGGGGTGTACGACCATGAGCAAACATTACTACAGGAGATTCGAAGAGCAACGTAAAAAGCTGGAAGAAACGCACAAATGGCCTACGGTCTATATGTTCAAGTTCATCATTCCGGCCGAGAACAAGAAGATCGCACAGGTAAGGGCCATGTTCGAAGAAACGGCTGATATCAGCCTGAAAGAGTCGAAAAAAGGGAATTACATCAGTATCACGGTCAAGGAACTGATGTTCAAGCCGGAGAACATTCTTCACGTTTACCAGCGCTCCGCCCGCATCGAAGGGCTCATTGCTTTGTGATCCATGGAAAGCACCTGGGAATCCCTTCGTGTGGTCTTGTTGCTGTCGTCTGTCCTCATCGTGGGACTGGCGGTGTATCGGTACATCCGGCAAAAGGCCGGAAAAGGGGTTCGAAATTCCCTTTTCCTCCACGATCCCCAATTCCTTGAGCAGGAACGAAGTTTCCGGTTCTTTTTTGAAATAGCTGCCCCCGGTAGGGTAGTGGTTCGCGTGGTGGACCTTCAAGGCAGGCCGGTCGGGGACCTGCTCGATGAAGAAAAGGGGGAAGGTTTTTTTTCGGTCGACCTGCCCGCCGGAGACCTTGCTGAAGGGGATTACTTCTGTGAGGTGACCGTGGGCCATGAACGGTGCAGCAAACGTTTCTCCGTGACAGCTACCGGTGGGCCAGCCTGAAATAAGGAGAACCGTTTCCTTTCCCGGATCTGTATTTTTACCTTCACGATCTCATTCTGATCCACTGCCATGAAGCACCGGCTTTTCTATCTTTTGTTGTCCTTTCTTTTCCTTTCAGGGCCGTTGTATGCTCAAAAGCAGGATCTTTCCGCTTTTCCCAATATCAAAATGAACGTTCGCATTCCCACAGGGCTTAGCAATGATGCTTTCAAGGAATTCGTGAACGGGGTGGTGGATGTCGACCTTTCAGCCCAGATCCCGCTTTACAAAAGCCTTACTGGTGGCCTGGGAATGAAGTACAATTACAATAAAGCGTTCGAGCCGAGTTACCTCAATGACCTGGAGACCGACGACATGCATTTCATGGCCCCTTTTCTCAAAGTAGGGTATGAAAGGTTCCTGGGAGAACGGTTGTTCATGGAATTGGCGGTCAACGGTGGCTATAAGTTCATGGAATTCTCGGCTCCCAGGTGTGAGGCCCTGGATAAGGCAGCTGACCATTCCCGGGAGGCTGTTTTCGTTGAGCCTTCCCTGGGGTTCTACGTGCATGCGGGTGATCGCATGGCTTTCGGGGCCAGCGTGACCTATGATGTTACCCTGTATGAATTCGAGCCGGACATGATGTGCCTGGACGAACTCTCCTCAACATCAATAACCGAGGACATGACCAAAGGCAACCTGCAGTTCATCACCTTTGGTTTTGGGTTTGTGGTGGACCTCAGCAAGGAACCGGTCAAACGATAAGTTTGCCATGATACTCCTCGAGAACCAGCAACTGGAGGGAGAACATGGAAGGCCCATCCTGTATGATGTTCACGGTCCCGGGGACCCCCGGAAGGCTCCTGTTGTGATCTTTTCCCATGGCTTCAAAGGGTTCAAGGATTGGGGACCATTCCCCCTCGTGGCAGAAGCTTTCGCTGAAGCCGGATCGATGTCCCTCAGGTTCAATTTTTCCTATAACGGAGGGACGGTGGAGCAACCTGTCGATTTCCCGGACCTGGAAGCTTTCGGGCAGAACAATTATTCCAAAGAGGTGGATGATCTGGGCACTGTGATCGATGCTGTGGCAGAAGGATCGATCCTTCCTGAAGGGGCTGATCCGGAGAACATATGCTTGCTTGGTCACAGCAGAGGGGGAGGGGTTAGTATCATCAAAGCCGGGGAGGACCCCAGGGTACGGAAGCTCGTTACCTGGTCTGCCGTTTCCGACCTCCAGCAAAGGATCCCCACAGCAGATGTGGAACAGTGGCGAAAAGAAGGGGTGGTCCATATTCCGAACAGCCGTACCGGCCAGGAGATGCCCATGTACTACCAGTTCTACGAAGACCTGAGGAAAAACAGGGACAGACTGGACATCCAGAGGGCAGCCCGAAAGCTGTCCATCCCATGGTTGATCGTTCATGGCGAACAGGACGAGACCGTGCCCTTGCAGGAAGCTTATCATCTTAAAGAATGGTGTTCCGGCGCCCGTCTTGAAATATTCCCGGAAACCGGTCATACATTGGGAGGACGACATCCCTGGGAGAAGAAAGCCTTGCCGGGGACCATGAAGAAGGCGGTCGACCTTTCCGTTGCCCACCTCCTCGGCAACAAGGATCAGAAGTAGAAGCCGATGTCCACCCCCAGGGTGAATTTGAAGTTCCCTTTGTAGATCCCCATGTCGTTCGGGTTGACCCGTCGCAGGTTGTTGCTGGGAGCCTTTTCGGTCCAGATGTTGTTCTTATAGCCTAACCCCGTGTAGAGGTCAAAACACATGTGGGGCCAGAAAAAGAATTGCCGGCCGATGAGAAGGTTGATGTTGGTGTGCGTAAAGCGCAGGTAAGAATCGACGGTCCGGAGATAAGGGGTCGTGAATTCGGCGGTGGAAAAGGAAAAATGAGGGGCGATGTAATAGCCATTCGGGGCATATTCATTGATCCTGTGGCGGATGGTCAGCCCCTGTAGAATATCGTTCAGATAGAACCGGTGGGACAATTGGAGCCGGGCTCCCCGCACCCTGATCTTGATGGCGCGGTAGCCGTTATTCGTCCCGTTGTTCAGGGAGTCTTCGATGTTGGCCAGGATCGGGCTTTTCCCGAGATAGGAGATCGATAATTGGGTGGAACGTTGACGCCCGGTGATCCATTCATTGGTCAGCCGGTATTCGGCTGTGAAAGGAATGGGGCCCCAGACCAGCATGTAAGGTGTTACTTTAAAGACGTGAGCCGGTTCCTGGGGCAGATCAGGTACTTTGGAAGGAGCTTCCTGGCCCGTACCGGTAAGGGTGAGAAGGGTAAAGCATAAAAGAGCCGTGATATGGCATGCAACTCGCTTCATGCACCAAAAGGGATGCGGGCACGGGCTACCACTCCCTGGTCGGCATGAACTCCTTCGAGGTGGTGAAAATAACCGGACATGCCGATCATGGCCGCATTGTCCGTGCAGTAAGCAAAAGGAGGAATGAAGGTCTGCCACCCTCTGCGTTCACCCAGCCGGAAGAATTGTTCCCGGAGGGAAGAATTGGCGGAAACCCCGCCGGCTAATGCGATGCTCGAAATGTTCAGTTCTTCTGCAGCCTGTTCGGTCCGCTTCAGCAGAATGGAAACGATCCTTTGCTGGACCGAAGCACAGACATCGGAGAGATGAGCTCCCAGGAAGTCAGGATCTTTCTGCTGCTGTTCCCGTACAAAATAAAGGATCGCTGTTTTGAGGCCGCTGAAGCTGAAATCCCATCCCGGCACCCGGGGGTCGGGAAAGGTAAAGGCGTCAGGGTCGCCTTGCCGGGCGTATTGATCGATCATAGGCCCGCCGGGGTAAGGCAACCCCAGGATCTTGGCTGCTTTATCGAAGGCTTCTCCTGCTGCGTCGTCCAGGGTTTGCCCCACGACCTCCATATCCAGCGGGGCGTTCACCTTGACGAGTTGGGTATGCCCCCCGGAAACGGTCAGGCAAAGGAAAGGAAACCCGGGGACCGGCCGGTCCACTCCATCCT
>CAZAYA010000120.1:0-1858 GCA_964489175.1 uncultured Flavobacteriales bacterium
GCCCAGGTGGAAGACCTTTTCGGCCACCTGTCCAAAGAAGACCTGATCCAAAAATTCCTTGCCCGCGAGATCGCCCGCACAAGTACCCCCCCATCCAAGCCTTCCCCAAAAGAGAACCGGAAACCGGGCAAAGGAAGACCCAAGGGGAAACGCCCCCGAATGAAAAAGAAAAGATCCTTTTCTTAAACCATTGGACCCCGGACAATCAGCCCCCCCGGCTGATCCTATAATGTTAGCCGATCTCCCGCCTGCTTGTCACTTCCCATAGGGGATGAGCTCCTACCGCTTCCTCAGCAAGACTTTGCGATGAGGCGGTCCAACGCCTAACACCGGTCGTATTAAAAGCAAAGCGCTTGTTCATGTCCCGGTAACCCCATAATTGGGGTATATTCCAACAAGGATAACTTCTTCTCAAGATCGCTTCCTTCATAAAGAAGAAAAGCGTTTTGTTTTTACTAACTTTACACGTTAGTAATGCTGGTCATGATCCATTCTTTTTCTTCCAGATCCCTTCAAAAAGTCTGGCGGGGGAAACGCTCCAGGAAACTGCCTGTTGCCATGCAGTCCCTCATCAGGAGAAAGCTGCGCATGCTCAACAATGTTGAAGACCCTTCGCATATCGCTGCACTCGAATTGAAAACGAACAAAAGCGAGACTTCCTGCTGGTATGCTTTGCCCGTAAAAGAAGGATGCCACCTTTTGTTCCTCTGGGAAGAACAAGGCCGGGCCCATCATATCGACATTGTTCAACCTACCCCCTCATCATGAAGAAGAAGTTGCCCAATCCTCATCCCGGGGAAGTCCTGCAAGAAGACTTCCTGAAACCACGGGGGATCTCCGCCTATCGGTTGTCCAAGGACCTGGACATTCCCCAGACCCGCATCAGTGCGATCCTCAAAGGCAACCGAAGGGTCTCTCCCGATACTGCTTTGCGCCTGGGAAAATATTTCGGCCACCCCGCTAAATTCTGGATGGGGCTACAGGCTGATCATGACCTGGAAGAGGAGCAGAAAGCCCGGAAAAAAGAACTCAAAAAGATCCCTACCTGCCCGTAACACGTGAGCCAAGATCCGCCACACAATCTCCACCCCTCTTTCCCGTTCCTTCTCCATCTGGATCTGTTGTTCTTTTGCACTGTACAGACCATGACCCGTTATTTCCTCATCTTATTGCTCTGGGCCGGACTGTGGGGACCCTCCACGCTCTCCGGTCAGGAGCAGCTCGGCGAATGGCAGGACCATCTCCCTTACCGGGAAGGGATCGCCGTGACCGAAGGGCGCACCCATTACTACTGCGCTACCCGGCATGCTGTGTTCTCCTACAACAAACAGGAAAAGACGACCGAACGCCTTACCAAGCTCAATGCCCTTTCCGACCTGGGTATTTCCACGATCCGCTTCAACTGGCCCACCAACACACTGGTCGTCGGTTATGAGAACGGGAATGTAGACCTGCTCCGCAACCAGACCAGTTTCAACCTCTCTGCCATCAAGGACAGCGACATTCTCGGCAACAAAGGGATCCATCACATCCTCTTCGATGAAGAACTGGCCTACCTCGCCTGTGGATTCGGCATCGTTGTGCTGGACCTGGAAGATCAGGAAGTGAAAGACACTTATCTGATCGGGAACAACAGCTCGGAAGTGCAGGTCAATGCGCTGGCCTTCTTCAACGATTCCCTGATGGCCGCCACGGAACAAGGGGTCTACAAAGCCCCCATGAACAGCCCCAACCTGGCTGATTTTAACGAATGGGGCATCAAGCAGGATGTTCCTTACCCCAACTATGCATACCAGGACATGGTGGTCCACAACGACCGGCTGATCTGGCTGGACCTGATGCGCGAGACCCATATCGG
>CAZAYA010000120.1:1868-8109 GCA_964489175.1 uncultured Flavobacteriales bacterium
GCTCCATGAAACCGATGAACATCAACTGGACAGCCTCTGGGTGATGGAAGGACCGGGATGGAACACCCATCCGGCGAACGAGGAAGACATCAACGATATTGAAGTCGTGAACTCCCTGCTGATCGTTACTTACCAATACACCACCAAATCCTTCAACAAGCAAAACCAGCTCGTAGAGAGTATGTGGACCTACATACAGGGTGGGGCCAATCCCAATTCGGCTACCATGACCACGGAAGGGGATTTCCTGATCGCTGACCGCATCCATGGAATGATCGCAGGGTTCGACCCCTATCATACCGAAAAAGCTTTGCCGGAAGGTCCTTATACCAGTTCCATACACAACATGGCGATCGATGACGGGAACGTATGGGTGGCCACAGGTTCGGTGGAGGGTACCAAATGGGAGAACAGCTACCTGCGGGACGGCGTGTTCCATTACCAGGAAGGCGCCTGGTCCAAGATCCACCGAAGCGAGGATCCTGCGATGGACACCATCTTCGACATCATCAACATCGCCATCGACCCATCCTCTCCCGGCCATGTCTTTGCCGGCACCTGGGGATCCGGCCTGCTGGAGATCGATAACGGGGAACTGACCGCCATCCATGATCATAACAGCGGTTCCTCCCTGCAGAACTGGAAGGACCGGAACAACTGGTGCGGCATCGGCGGACTGGCCTACGATGATGACAACAACCTGTGGATTTCCAATTCCTACGTTGAAAGCCCTGTCAGCGTGCTGAAACCGGACGGCACCTGGCGCTCTTACGACTTTGGCAATACCCTGAACGCTAGCACCTTCACCGGAGAGCTGATCGTCACCGGCCAGGACCAGAAATGGATGGTGCTGCCCCGCGGCACCGGACTCTTCGTATGGGAAGATCAGGGTACACTGGACGACCCTTCCGACGACCAATACAAGATCCTGACCACGGCCCAGGGCCAGGGAGGCCTTCCCTCCAATGAGGTCCATGCCATTGCCGAGGACCTGGACGGCGAGATTTGGGTCGGAACGGCCAAAGGCATCGCTGTTTTCTACACCCCCACCGACATTTTCAGCAGCAACCCTTCGGATGCCGAGCAGATCCTCCTGGAACAAGACGGTCTCACTGAAGTGTTGCTGGAAACAGAAGTGGTCACGAGCATTGCAGTGGACGGGGGCGACCGGAAATGGATCGGTACGGAAAGTGCCGGGGTCTTCTTGATGTCGGCCAATGGCACGGAGCTGATCGAGCATTTCAATGCTTCCAATAGCCCCCTGTTCTCCAATACCATCAAGGACATTGCCATCGATCACGAAAACGGTCTGGTCTACATCGGAACCAGTGAAGGCTTGCTGTCCTACAAAGGGGCTGCCACAGAAGGCAAGGACGTGATGGACGACATCACCGTCTATCCCAATCCCGTTACCACGGACTACCAGGGCCCTATTTCCATCACAGGTTTGCCAAGGGATTCGGACGTGAAGGTAACCGACGTGAGCGGTAATGTGGTCTACCGGACCCGCTCCCTCGGCGGTAAAGCGACCTGGAATGGCAAAGACTTCTCAGGCCTTCGGGTCAAGACCGGTGTTTATCTTGTTTTCTGTTCTTCTCCGGAAGGTGAGCAAAACCAGGTCGCCAAGATCTTGTTCGTCAATTGATGCGTTGGAGCTACCTTAGTGAGGTAGTTAGCTAGTAAGGTAGTGAGGTAGAAAATGCACCTGTCTTGCTATCTCACTAGCTAACTACCTCATTAGCCAACTACCTCACTCATGCTGGAACACCACAAAGGGATCCTGCTCCACCATTTTCCTTACTCCGAAAGCAGCGCCATCGTCAAGATCCTTACGGAAGCTTACGGCATCCGTTCCTACATCATCCGGGGGATCCACAGCAAAAAGGGAAAGAAAACCTCGCTCCTCCAACCCCTTTCCCTAATCCGGTTCTCTTCCCGGCCGAGACAGGGAAAGCGCCTTCACACCTTACGGGAACCGGAATGGGATAGCCCGTTCCATACCATCCCCTATGACATCCGTAAAACAACGATGGCCCTGTTCATGGGAGAATTCCTTTACCGAAGCCTGCAGGAAGAAGACCCGGACCCAGAGCTCTTCACCTTCATTCGCAATGCCGTGCAGGTCCTGGACCTGGAAGAAGCACCGCCGGACCTGCACATCCTCTTCGTGGCCAGGCTCACGCTCTTCTTTGGCATCGCCCCTTCCCTTGACGAAGAAGGAACCTGGTTCGACCTTCACGAAGGAAGGTTCCTATCTTACCGCCCTTCTCATGAACTGTTCCTCGACCCCACTGCCGCAGGCTATCTGCAGGAGTTGCTGAAAAGGGACCTCGGCCTTCCGGAAAAAGATCAAACCCAGCTTCCGCCGGCAGCGGTGCGAAAGGAAGTGCTGGACAAAATGGTCCAATACTTCCGGCTGCACCTGGAAGGCATGGGCGACCTGCGTTCCCACAAAGTACTATCGGAGGTCTTTGGATAGGCTTCAGGAAAGCTGGTCGAAGGTATAGATGTAATTGGCCGAAAAATTCCAGAGGATGGTCACCCCGATGGCCAGGAATTTGGAGAAATAGAACTCCTTTTGGAAGCGGCTCACCAAAAGCCAGAGGACCGAGCTGTTAACCAGAAGCCCGATAAGGGCCACCACGAAAAAACTCGAATATTCCATGAACAGGTCGGGGTTCTGGGAATGGAAGGTCCAGACCCGGTTGAGGAAGTAATTGCTCGTGGCGGCACAGGAGAATCCGGCAGCATTAGCCAGGTACTGTTGCCACCGGGCCTTTTCGCGAAGAAGGTAGGTAAGTCCGAAATCGATGCCCAGGCCGGAAAAGCCGACCACACCGAACTTAATGAACTTCCAGATCAGTTCCATGTCCGACCGGAAAAGTTCGACCGGCGGTCATTGTTCTTCATACCGGCTCAGGTTCTTCTCCTATATCGAATTCCTCGAGGAACTTGGTGGTGTAATTCCCGGAAATGAAGCGTTCATCATCCATCAATTTGCGATGGAAAGGAATGGTCGTTTTAACCCCCTCGATGATATACTCATCCAGTGCCCTTCTCATCTTGGCAATAGCTTCCTCCCGCGTTTGAGCAACGGTAATGAGTTTTGAGATCATGGAATCATAAAAAGGCGGGATGGTGTAGCTGGCATAAACATGGGTGTCGATGCGGATACCATGTCCTCCCGGCTCGTGGTAGACCTGAATAGTGCCGGGATGAGGGCGGAAATCGTTGAAGGGGTCCTCAGCATTGATCCGGCACTGGATGGCGTGAAGCTTGGGGAGGTAGTTCTTCCCGGAGATCTTTTCCCCGGCTGCGATCTTGATCTGTTCCTTGATCAGGTCGTAGTCGATGACCTCTTCCGTAATGGTGTGTTCCACCTGGATCCGGGTGTTCATCTCCATGAAGTAGAAATTCCGGTGCTTGTCCACCAGGAACTCCACCGTTCCAACGCCTTCGTAATCCACTGCCTTGGCTGCCTTGATAGCTGCTTCTCCCATTTCCTTCCTGAGCTTCCGGGTCATGAAAGGAGAAGGGGTTTCCTCGCACAACTTCTGGTGCCGGCGCTGAATGGAGCAATCCCTTTCGGACAGGTGACAGACATTCCCATATTGGTCTCCTGCGATCTGGATCTCGATATGCCGGGGCTCTTCCACGAATTTCTCCATGTACATCCCCGCGTTGCCGAAGGATGAACCTGCTTCCTTCCGGGCCGATTCCCAGGCTCCTTCAAGGTCATCTTCGGACCAGACCACCCGCATGCCCTTTCCACCACCTCCAGCGGTAGCTTTGAGCATGATAGGGTATTCGATCTCAGCAGCGATCTCCTTTGCTTCATCGAGCGTCTCCAGGATCCCATCAGAACCCGGAACGATCGGTACACCGGCCTTTTTCATGGTCTCCCGGGCAGATGCTTTGTCCCCCATGGCATCGATCATTTCCGGGGAAGCTCCGATGAACTTGATATCATTCTCCCAGCATACCTTGGAGAATTTGGAATTTTCCGAGAGAAAGCCATAACCCGGATGGATCGCATCAGCATTGGTGATCTCTGCCGCTGCTATGATGTTCGGCATTTGGAGGTAGGAGTCGGCACTGGAAGGAGGGCCGATGCAAACGGCCTCATCGGCAAAACGAACAGGCAGGCTATCAGCATCAGCGGTGGAATAGACCGCTACGGTCTTGATGCCCATTTCCTTGCAGGTCCGGATGACCCGAAGGGCGATCTCGCTTCGGTTGGCTATCAGGATCTTGTCGAACATGTGGGATCGGTTGGTCGCGTGAAACGAACAGAACTTCCCGGGATCAGGAAGGGTCGATGAGGAACAAAGGTTGGTCGTATTCGATCGGGGAAGCATCATCCACAAGCACCTTAACGACCTTGCCGGACACTTCCGATTCGATCTCATTGAACAGCTTCATGGCTTCCACAATGCACAATACGTCACCTTTGCCAACGGTATCCCCAACGTTGACGAACGGCGCCTTATCGGGGGAAGAAGACCGGTAAAAAGTACCTATCATCGGAGAGCGGACCGTTGTATACTTATCCTCCTCCTGTTTTCCATCCTGAGCCGGTTGCTCCTCTTTTTGCTGAGGCTGCTCATCAGTATTGCCTTGTTGTTGAGGCTGGGGTTGTTGCTGAGGCTGAGGGGCTGCTGCCGGTTGCTGCGGCATGGCCATGGGCTGCATGGCAGGCATAGAAGGCATTCCCATGGGAAATTGCTGAAGCATGGCCTGCTGTTGCTCTTCCTCCTGGCTCTTTTTGGAGCCCTTCCGCTTGGTGGTGGAACCATCCGACTTGATGGTGATCCTAAAATCCTTTTGTTCGATCTCTACTTCACTCACCCCGGATTTGGAGACGAATTTGATAAGGTCCTGTATCTCGTTGATGTCCATGAAACTTCCTTTTTTCGCGTTCGAATAAGGGACCCGATAACGATAAGGCTAAAGGTAAAAAAATTCCGGGGCTATCCCCCGTAAGCCCATTTAATATAGGTCGCTCCCCACGTAAATCCTCCCCCGAAAGCAGACAAGATGAGCCTGTCGCCCTTTTTGAGCTGATCTTCCCATTCCCAGAGGCAAAGGGGAATGGTCGCGGCAGTGGTGTTCCCATAGCGCTGAATGTTGATCATGACCTTCGAAGGATCGAGGTTCATCCGGTTGGCCGTGGCTTCAATGATCCTTAAGTTGGCCTGGTGTGGCACGAGCCAATCGACATCATCGCTGGTCAACCCGTGCTTTTCCATCATTTCCACAGAGATATCGGCCATTTTGGTCACAGCGATCTTGAAGACCGTCCGGCCATCCTGGTAGATGAAGTGCTGATGGTTGTCCACGGTCTCATGGGAAGCAGGCAACACGGACCCACCCGCAGCCTGGTAGAGGTAATCCTTGCCATCGCCATCCGTCCGGAGGATCGAATCGACCACACCAAGGCCCTCTTCATTGGGCTCCAGGAGAACAGCCCCAGCAGCATCTCCGAAGATGATGCAGGTGGCCCGGTCCGTATAATCCACGATAGCGGACATTTTATCCGCCCCTACTACGATCACTTTCTTATACTGGCCGGACCCGATGAACTTGGCCCCGGTTTCCAGGGCATAAAGAAACCCACTGCAGGCAGCGTTCAGGTCATAGCTCCAGGCGTTCTTGATGCCAGCTTTGTTCGAAATAAGGTTCGCCGTAGCGGGAAAAGGATAGTCAGGGGTGACCGTAGCACAGATCACCAGGTCGATCTCGCCTGGGTCGATGTCCTTCTTTTCAAGGAGCTTTTTCACTGCATCCCCTCCCATATCGGAGGTCCCCTTTCCCTCTCCTTTAAGGATGCGGCGGGTCTTGATGCCGGTCCGGGAGGTGATCCATTCATCATTGGTCTCGACCATCTGCTCGAGATCCTTGTTGGTCAGCTCATCCTCGGGGAGAGAGCAATGAACACCCGTAATAGCAGCTTGTATTTTTTCCATTACTGAAAAGCCTCCTTGATCTTATGAGGAAGATCGGCCCGGACCACGTTCCGCGTCAGCATGATCATGTTCTTGACCGCGATAGCGTTGGAGATCCCGTGGCCGATGACGACGTTGGAATTAATGCCCAGGACAGGTGTTCCTCCGTAGGTTTCATAATTGAAGCGTTCGAAATAATCATCACAAAGATCACGCTTCTTGATCATATGATAAAATGCCTCCGCTTCTTTCAGGACCACATTCCCGGTAAATCCATCACAAACGACCACATCAGC
>CAZAYA010000121.1:0-8021 GCA_964489175.1 uncultured Flavobacteriales bacterium
AAATCCGGCAAGCTGAGTGATGAGGCCGTGAAGACCGTGGAGCAGGTAGCCAAGGACCTGACCGCGAAATACAAGGACTAAAAGACCCGGAGCTGAAGCTTTATGGCAAGCCTTAAGGAAGTACGGAACAGAATAACCTCGGTCAACTCCACCAAGCAGATCACTTCTGCAATGAAAATGGTGGCAGCAGCCAAGCTCCGAAGAGCACAGGAGGCCATCACCAACATGCGCCCCTACGCTGAAAAACTTCATGAAATCCTCGGCGGAATCAGCGGAAGCCTCGATACTTCCGAGAACGCTTTTGCTGAGGACCGGGAACGAAAGCGTGTGCTGATCGTGGCCATTACTTCCAACCGTGGTTTGTGCGGTGCCTTCAACAACAACATCGTGAAGAAGGTCCAGACCATGATCCGGGAAGACTACAGCAACAACGAAGAAGTCCTGGTGCTTTCTATAGGAAAAAAAGCCTACGACTTCTTCAAACGGACCGAGTATTGCGCTTCCAACGACTGGGGCTTTCGGGAAGGCGAAGAGCTGAATGCCCTGTTCGACGACCTGAGCTTTGAGAACGTAGCTCCGGTGGCGGAAAACGTAATGCAACATTTCACCAATGGGCACGTCGATGAAGTGAAGCTGGTCTACAACCAGTTCAAGAACGCCGCCACCCAACTCCCCGTCAAAGAGGATTTCCTGCCCATCGTTCCCCCTTCACAGGAAGAAGGACAACAACTGAAGGCTGATTACATCTTCGAACCCAACAAGGAGGAGATCATCCGGGACCTGATCCCCCGCTCCCTGAAGATCCAGTTCTTCAAAGCCCTGCTCGACTCCCACGCTTCCGAACACGGCGCCCGGATGACGGCCATGCATCAGGCCACGGACAATGCCACCGAGCTGCTCCAGGACCTAAAGCTCACCTACAACAAAGTCCGCCAGGCCTCTATTACCGGCGAGATCCTCGAGATCGTCAGCGGAGCCAACGCGCTGGAAGAAGGATAAAGAACAAGGGGCAACACGGGAAAGTCTCCCGAACAACGTGAACAGGATCTCTTGTATCTGATCCCTGCGTGATGACGGACTTTGGAACTCCGCGTTCATCCATTTCACATCGGTATTCCTTACCCTCTTATCCAAAGGACTTAGTACCTTGTACCTTGTACTAAAGCACCTTTATCCTTCGTGTTCCTCCCACGTTCACTCTACCTCTTCCTTCTCCTGGCCATTCTTGGATCCGGAGTGGGATACTGGATCAGCATCCCTTCCCCGACCGATGCGTTCAGACAGGAACTGGTCCAAAAATTCGAACAAACCCTGCAACAGAAAGAAGAACAAGCGGCCGCCTTGCTGGAAGAAGCCGGCCGGCAACTGAAGGACGTCCCCCCGAAAGCATTCTTCACCACCCCCCTCCCCTCTATTTCCAGGGGAACCAACCTGTTCCTCTACCGCAACGACACCCTCCGGTATTGGTCGGACAACAGTATCCCTGTAGACCGCATGCTCGATCTGTCCAGTTTCCACAGCCATGTAATGGCCCTCAACAATGGCTGGTACCGGATAGTGGAGCAACAACAAGGAAAATACCGGTTGTATGCCCTTATCCTGCTCAAGCAAACCTACCCCTATCACAACCAATACCTCAGCGACCATTTCGGCCCGGGATTCGACCTTCCTGCCGGAGCGAACATCACCCAGGAGGTTGACGAACAAAGCCTTCCGGTCAGGTCCCGCAATGGAGACACTTACTTCCGGCTTTCCCTGCCTCCCCCCGTTCTTGAAAAAGCCCGAAGCGACCTTGGGCCGGTCGTGCTGGTAACCATTGGGTTTTTGTCCTTCCTGATCTTTCTGTACCTCATCTTCCCCACCCTTTGCAAACAGGCCGGCTTCGGCATGGCTACTCTTATCACCGGACTCATCCTCTTCACCGGGCGCTACCTCACCATCGGGTCCGGATTCTTCGGGATCACCCCGAATCCCCGCCTTTTCGATCCTTCCCTTTATGCCTCTACCGACCTGTTCCCCACCCTGGGGGATCTCATTCTCAACACGATCGTGCTGGTATTTTTCATTCTGCTCCTCCGAAAAGGCCTACAGCAAATGAGGAAACCAGAACCCGGCCCTTCCCCCGAAAATTTATTCACCTTCCTCGGCTGGAGCATCCTGACCCTGCTCTATGGTCTGTTGGTGACCTTCCTGTTCCGGAGCCTGCTCCAGGATTCGAACATCTCCTTCAACGTTAACGACCTGTTCGCCCTTTCCTGGTATTCCCTGGCCAGTCTGCTGGTGATGGGCGCACTGTTTCTTTCCTTCACCCTTCTGGGCGATCGCTGGGCCAGACTTTCCCATCAACTCGGCCTTTCTCCGCAGACCTTTCTCCCCATCTGCCTGGCACTGGCGGGAGGCCACATCATTCTCGCCCACTGGCTAGGCTTTCCCGACCTGGCCCTGGTACTATGGCCTCTTGTCATCCTGATCATTCTCTGGCAGGCTTCCCACCGGGAAAAAGGATACGGATACGGGGTTTATGTCCTGCTCATCAGCCTTTACGCTATTCTGGGTGCCCATACTTTCTCCCGCTTCACGGAAAAGAAAGAACACCAAAGCCGACAGGTGATCGCGGAGAACCTGGCCCTGGACGAGGACCCCGTGACCGATCTCCTGTTCCGCGAGGTCGAACAGGAAATGCTCAACGACCCACAGCTCCAGCGGGTATTCCGAAATCCGGGCACCTCTTCCCCGGCCATGGTACAAAAGAAACTGGAGCAAACCTATTTCACAGGATACTGGGACCAATACCGGATCACGCCCTACCTGTTCGGAAAGGACAGTTCAGACCTGCTCAGCCAAGATCCAGGCCCGTCAAGAGATTTCTCCCGTCTGGATCAGATGATCCGGGAAAGAAGCGAAAAAACACCACTGAGCGATAACCTGCATTATGTCCGCGACCCCCGGGAAAAAGTGGGGCACATCGCCAAATTCCAATATTGCGGGACAGATCCCGAGGATACAGAAGGGTTCCTCTTCCTGGAATTCGCTACCAAGCAGATTCCCCGTGAGATAGGCTTCCCGCGCTTGTTACTGGACCAGGGAACAAGCCGGGAAGAAGCTTTGCTGGAATACGCTTATGCCCGATATGTTGAGGGAGAGCTGGTGGACCGGGCCGGTGAATACCCCTTTCCCACGACCATCACTCCCTTTCTCCCTGAGCAAGACCATCAGGAACCTGTTTTCCTTGACCGCAACGGATATAACCATCTGATCTATCCGGTAGGCCAGGGATCGGTGATCATCCTGAGCCACCCGGAAGAAGATCTCGTGGCTTCCGTGACCACCTTTTCTTACCTGTTCCTCTTGTTCAGCCTGCTTTTTCTGGCCACCCGATCGCTCTACCGCCTGCCCGACCTCTACCAACAGCCCCTTTCCCTCAAAGGCAAGGTCCGGGCCATCATCATGGGACTGGTAGTGGTATCGATGATCCTGTTCGGCTATGCCACCCAGTATTCCCTGCGACAACAATACCAGCAGCAGAACCAGGGACTGATCAGCGAAAAGGCCCATTCCGTCCTCATCGAATTACAGCAGAAACTGAGCGATCAGGAGCAATTGAATGAAGAACTGGACGAATACCTGCAATACATCCTGTCGAAATTCTCCAACGTCTTCTTCACCGACATCAATCTGTACGACAAAGAAGGGAGCCTCATCGCCACTTCCCGTCCGCAAGTGTTCCAAAAAGGCTTGCTCTCCCGGCAAATGCACCCCCAGGCCTTTGCCCCGATCGTGATGGAACAGCAAAGCGAGTTCATCCATGAAGAAACCATCGGGCAAATGCATTACCTCTCCGCTTACATCCCGTTCCGCAATGAGGACGGAGAGATACTGGCCTACCTCAACCTTCCCTATTTCGCCAAGCAAAGTGAACTGGAAAAAGAATTGTCCGGTTTCTTCGTGGCCATGATCAACATCCTGGTGGTGTTGTTCGCCCTTTCGGTGGTCGCCGCATTGTTCGTATCGAACTGGGTGACACGCCCCCTCCGGCTGTTGCAGGAAAGCCTGGCAGGCATTGAACTGGGGCGATCCAACCGGCAATTGGAATACGAAGGCAGCGACGAGATCGCCGAGTTAGTAGCGGAATATAACCGGAAGGTAGCCGAATTGCAGGATAAAGCCGAACAACTGGCCCGTTCCGAACGGGAAAGTGCCTGGCGGGAAATGGCCAAGCAGGTAGCCCATGAGATCAAGAACCCGCTCACACCGATGAAGCTGCGCCTGCAGCAACTGCAGAAAGAGCGCGCAGAACAAACTCCCGACCCGGAAAAGGTACGCCAGCTTTCCGATCACCTCATCGACCAGATCGACACCCTTGCCCGCATCGCGGGAGAATTCTCCAACTTCGCCCAGATGCCGAAAGCCCGGGAAGAATACGTGGACCTGGATAAAATCCTTTCGGCCGTAAAAGACCTGTACGAAGAGGCCCCCGGAGCCACCCTCCATTTCCGCTCCGAAGTGACCGGCCAGACCGGCGTGGTGGCTGACAAAGAGCAGCTGTACCGGGTGTTCAGCAACCTGGTGAACAACGCCCTTCAGGCTATCCCCGGCGACCGGGAAGGAAATGTCATGATCGAACTGAAAGAGACACCGGAAGACTACGTAGTGGAAGTGCGTGACAATGGCAAAGGCATTCCCAATGAAGTGCAGGAGAAGATCTTTCAACCCAACTTCACCACACGGAGCCGGGGAACTGGTCTGGGACTGGCCATTGTCCGGAACATCGTGGAGATGAGCGGCGGCCGGGTCTGGTTCGAAAGCGAAGCTGGTCAGGGGACCTGTTTTTATGTAGCCCTGCCCAAGGCTCAGTGAACGACCCGGTAGATCCGTATACCCGTTCGCGGTGAATGATGGACCAGCGGAAAATGAGCGTCCAGGATCGCTGCACCCTCTCCCTGCAAACGAGTCAGAATATACTGTACATCATGGTGGTAAAGATCCCCGAAACGACCGGCCAGAAGGTCGTTTTCCTTCACTCCCCCGTACTGCGGCTGTTCCGTTTTCCAGGAAACGTATTTGGGCAGGAAATTGAGCGTCTTGCCCGGGTAATAGACCGTGACGAACGGTCCATCGATGATCCCCTTTTCCCGGATGGAATGCACTTCATCGAACAATGCTTTGCGAAATTCCCATACATCATTGGTCAACCAAAAACTTCCGCTTTCTCTGACCTGTAGCAGTGCCGATGCTGATACATCCTTATCCTCTCCCAGGCAAAGCTGTTTGAAGGATTGCTTGAGCAAGAGCAGGGCCATGAGAATGACCAGTGCCCGGCTTGCCCAGCGCAACCATCTGGGTTGAGCCATACCGCGGATCATCAAAGGAAGAGCCATAACACCCGCCAAACAGAACCCCCATAAAAAGCGGGTCCGCACAAAGATGAGCAGGTACCCGATCAGCAGCAATCCCCCGGCCCATCCAAAAAACAGAAAGTCCTTTTCAGGTTGCCAGTACTGCACCAAGCTCCAGACAAGGTAGATGAGTACCAGCAACATGAAAGGCATTCCCCATTGTCGCTGCACATCATCGTAATAGAACGTGAGAAAATTGCGGTACAGCAGCTTTTGGTAATGCTGCCATTCCCCCTTTGAGGCCAGGGGGTTCCAGGAAGGAAGGTCCTGCAGGGAAGGATCTTCCCAGAGCGATAACATTCCCTTTTCAGGCGGAGGTATCACTCCTTTGTGAAGCCGGGGACGGGACTGTCCTTCCTCCATGATACCCTGTGTAATGGAAGGACCTAAAGCGGCCCAGTTGTAGCGACCTGCCGTGGAGTAGGTAAAAGTGTCGTACCGGGTACTCAGGACCATCACCCAGGGTAATATGATCAGCGCCCACAACACCAAAGTGCCAGCAGCTTTTTTCAGAAGCCGGACCGGAGCACCCCGGGAATGACGGGATCGGATAATGCCGTAGACCGTCCAAAGTGTGAAATGGGCCAGGAAGAACGGCAGTCCGAAAGCTTTGGACCAATACAGCAATGCCGCAACAACTGCCACACCAACCCACCGCCACGGGGTTTCGAGAAAAACATTCCGGTCGCGCAGTAGCAAAAGGTAAGCGAGGAATAGGGAAGCAAAGAGCAGGTCAGGGGTAGGACGGACCAATGCCCAGGACAGCACGACGACCATCAGGGAAACTTTGAGAACAAACCCCGACCAGGAAGGAAAAGCCGCCTTGTCCAACTGCCGGATCACCATGTAAAGCAATCCGAAGCCGATGGCCAGTTGCAGCCCCTTGAAAAGGAACACTGGCTCCACTGGCAGAGCCAAGAGAGGTATGAGCAACCAGGATATCAGAGGCGACCAAAGCCCGTTGACGGCCAGATTCCATTCCCCGGAAGCGTAATGTTCGGCCACCAGCAAATACCGGATCTGGTCTCCCTCTACCAGAAACTTCTGGGGAATGAAAAAGAGCCCTCCCAAAAGGAGGTATCCCAACAGGATGACCCCATTGCCCGGTTGTTTTAGCGTCGGCATGGAGGACAAAGTACGCAATAGAACATCATGCTCAAGGGGAACGCAGCACCTTCCGCACCACCCGGTAACTGCCATAGATGAAGAGCGCAACGAAGACCATCACCATAACGATGGTTAGCAGATCGGTACCGGAGTCCGGGGTTTTTTGTTCCGGCGTTTTCTCCGGATACCCCCCTTCCCAATGGATAGAGGTGGCTTCGAGCAACGGGGTATTCCCTGAGATCTGGTCGTGATAATGGGGCAGGTCGTACGGCAAAGGCTGGGTGCCTTTTTTACCGAACAACACTTTATAACCTCCACCGGCCGGAAGGCGTGCGATCATGTAGCGCTGTTCCTGAAAAGCCTCAACTCCTTTAATATGCAATGGCAGATTGCCCCGGTCGCGGATCACCAACATCAGATCATGGGTCCGATAACCTTTGAATACCAGCCGGTGTTCACCGTAAGAGACGATATCGAAACTTTGCAGTTTTTCATAACCCTCCGGGGCAGTAGTATCCTTGCGGGCAAGGAAGCCTTCCCGGAAAAAGCTTCCCTTTTCTTCCAGGTCCAGTTGGATCCCATGGAGGTAATAAGAAGAGGTATCGAAGTGGAGGTCGATGAACGTATGCTCCTCTTTCCGGCGAACAGGAGCATCATGCAAGGGAAGAGGGGCGTACCCCTTCCAGTCTGTTCCCTGGGTGATGGCATCCGCCTCCAGGATCTTGGGGTCGAGCCCCATACCCTCGGCCCCTATTGTTACTTTGTAAAAACGATGGGAACCAGCTTCCAGGTCGCGAAGGAGGAAACGGCGGGTCCCATCGTGGAAGCGTTCTGCATACAGGTGGCGTTCGCCCAGGAGCTCCCATTTCTTCTGATCGAAACTCCCATAGATGGAAAGGTCCCGGCTTACCTGTCCGTGATCCACCTCCAAAGCAAGGCCCGGAAGCGATCCCTGCTCAGGGTCTTCCAGGATCACCGTACCTCCTCCACCACGATGGCTGTTCTGCTCAAGGATCTCCAGTTTTCTGACGAGGCGGGGCAGTGGTGGTAGTGGCGGTTCTTCCAGCGCGAAAGGGACCGTTCCCCCTTCAGCATCCACCAGGCGGATATCGGACAGATCCGGCCCCAGGTATTTTCGCCAGTCGGGTGTGATAGGAATCCGGTAGAAGCCATCCTCGGGAACGGGAGCCAGGGTAGCTTTGCCGCCGTAATTCTCTTCGAGGGGTTGGGCACTTAATATACCCATCCAGAGCATTCCGATGAAAGCAAGCCAAAAACGCAATAAATCCATGCCTGGAAACTTTGAGGCGAAGGTAGGGAGATCGGGATACTTCAGGTCCGGGAAGGTCACATCCTCCTACCACTCCCACGAAACCCCCGCCGTAACGGTCATTTCGTTACCCCCATGCCGAGCCCAGATCGCTCCTATGGTGGACAGGTTGAGGGCCAGGTGCTCGTTGAAGTAATGGTTGATCTTCAGGCCGGGGTCCACGAAACCTTCCTCGTCGCGGTAAAGGC
>CAZAYA010000122.1:0-5446 GCA_964489175.1 uncultured Flavobacteriales bacterium
GCGGTGGACCCGGAAGAAAAAAGAGGCTTTGATGGAGGGTGCTTCGAAAAGGCTTTCCGTCTTGGCAAGGTGTGGGAATGATTCTCATTTTAGGAATGAAGAGAAGTGAAAAAGAAGAGAATTATCCTCTTTCTGTTGGAATGTTTCAGTTTGGGGAGGAATCACGTCCCCTCCCCACGGAGGCTTCGACTCCGCTCAGCCACCTGTCTGGCCCGGCGGCCCTTACCGGTCTTAAGCCAAGAAGGCCCTGTGGAATGTCGGAAAAAGACCCAGAGGTAAACTGAAGCGAGTTCCCAGAGAAGCCCCAGGAGGTTCCTGAGCGGAGTCGAAGGATCCGGTAGCCTTCTAAAATTTTATCCAAAGGATTTTCGACTATTATCTGAGGCAAAAGGTATATTCCAAATAGTTCTTCTTCTCACGAAGATCCTTCTTGTAGGGGGTGAACTTCGACTTCCCTCCCCACGGAGGCTTCGACTCCGCTCAGCCACCTGTCTGGCCCGGCGGCCCTTACCGGTCTTAAGCCAAGAAGGCCCTGTGGAATGTCGGAAAAAGACCCAGAGGTAAACTGAAGCGAGTTCCCAGAGAAGCCCCAGGAGGTTCCTGAGCGAAGTCGAAGGATCCGGTGGGCAGGTGCAAAAAAAAGACCGGAGGTCAACTCCGGTCTTCTTCCTGGTCTTCTTGTTTTTTCTTGCGGAAGTCGTAGGCTTTCTTGCTCCCGTAAAGGGCACCTGCGGCCAGGAGGAAGCTTGCTCCCCCATCGATGGGGATACAGGGAGGCGGCCAGCAGCCTGGATCGCTTCCTCCACCCGGACTATTGGGAGGAGCATAAGCCCTGTTCATGAAATAAGGCAGGAACAGGAACGCTGCTACGAAGAGGACGGTCTTGATCTTGTTCAGGCTGTTCATTGTAAGGCCAAATTTAATCAACCTTTCCTAACCGGTTACCGGAAATGCACTTTTTTGGTGATCCGATTATCAGGCGTGGTTACCGAAATGATGTAAACGCCTTTCATGTTCGGTTGGGCCTGGACCCTTTCGGTCCCTTTGCGAGTAGTCAGTTGCCGGTCTTCCATGACTTTTTTGCCCAGCATGTCGTGGACCGATAAGGTCACATCCGTGGTTTCCTTGAAGCGGAAATTGATGTCAGCTCCATCCGGGTCCTGATCGATGATGACCGCTTCTCCTTGCGCGAGTCCGTCTTCCACACCAGCTGCGATCTGGCAGTCGCTGTGCTTCAGGTGGAGGTTGAAGCGATGCTCCCGGGTCCGGGCATCTGCGAATTCGACGGTTACAGAAGAGGAGGATTTCAGATCATGGACTTCCCCGGTCTTCACATCCTCCAGCAACACACATTGGTAGCCGGTCTGGCCAGCCCGGTAGGCCTTCAGGTCATAAGTCCCGGCTTCTCCGCTCCGCAGGAAAACGGGGACCGTGTGGTTTTCCATGCGGTCCAGGGTATTGAAACGAAGCCTGCGGTCATCTTCCGAGTGGGTGAAGATGTTCGGGATGTCAGCCTTGGCCGGCATGACAGAGGCAGGGATGTCGCGTTGGTCGGCATTGCTGTTCGCGCCGTCCAGCGGTCGTACCTTGGTATTGGCCACCTGCCCGTTCGCATTGCTCAGCTCCAGTTCGAAATGTTGTTTCAGCAGGTTGCCTTGTCCGCTTTTCAGGAAAGAAAGCCCGGAGCTGGCCTTTTGGTCTTCCTGGAAGGAAAGGTCCGTGGTACTGGAGGTCTCCACCCAGAACCCTTGCCAGGGCGCGATCACATCGCTGCTGTTCAGGGTCTGGAAACTGCTGGAAGCATTGGCGGCTTCGATGGTGTTGATGGTGCCCCCATAATCATTGATCAGCTCTTGCAAGCTGATGGGGGAGGGATAGGGATTGGCCACCAGGTTCCAGCCGGCGTGGCGGATGGCTCCGGTGAAGCTCCCTTCATTGAAGGAAGCATTACTGATGTCCATGGTGATGTCGCTGTTCATGGTGCTGGTACCTCCCTCATCTCCTAAAAAGACTTCATAGCCGCGTCCCCGTTCTATCGACCAGCTGGTACTGGTCACATCAGCAAAATAACCCTCTCCCGAAGAGGTATCCTGTTTGACGGACCAGAACAGGTGATCATCCTGGTCATGGGCGAATCCCACGAAACCAGCCGTTGATTTTCCACTCATGTAAATGTCCTGGTCCCAGTCTTCAATGGTCTTGCCCGGAACCGGTGACCCCAGGTCGATCCATCCGGCGCCATTCCCTCCGCTGGTGAGCCAGCGTTCCATGGTGAACGTGCCGAGGTTGGAAATGCTCCCGAAGTTCAGGTCCCCGATCCTGGCCGTTCCGGAGGAAAGGGATTTGAGGGTCAGGTTGTTGTTGTTGAGGTTGAGCACTTCACTGGCACCATCATCCGCAAAGGTGAGCGCATTGTAGATGGTCAGGTTCTGGCCTACGCTCAGGGTGTTAGCCGCTCCTCCAAAGAGGTGAAGGGTGTTCAGGGTATCCGAGGTCAGTTCACTGCCGGCACTGATGTTATCCACGCCCAATCCATAGCCGAGGTTGTAGCTACCATGGACGGTAGGGGCATTGGTGAGTGAAGCATCGCTTTTGTGCCTTACGATGGTCCCCCCATCGCTGATGGCAAGGTTGGTGATGGTCAGGGTCCCCTGCTGGAGGTCTACCGAATCTGCGACCCGGACATCTCCCAGTTCCACGGCCTCGCCCAGTGATCCAAGGTTAAGGATCAGGTCGCCGAGGGTGGCGCTGCTGGTGAAATTGATCATGCCATTTCCATTATCGCCGATAGCAGTACTCGTGATCTCGATCCGGCTGTTGTTATCGCTGTCGATGTTCCCTTGGTTGCGGCTGTCACTGCCTTCGAGGGTGAGCTGGTCCCCGCTGATGTCCAGGGTCCCTTGGGTCAGGTTCAGGGAACCGCTTACGGTGAAATCCCCGCCCATATCGAGGACGAGGCCGTTCCCGTTCAGGGTGAGGTCTCCGATGTTGTTGGTGTCCGGGTCGAAAGGAACAGGCCCGATCGCGCTGGTACCGTTGAAGGTAAGATGGGAAGTAGAACTGACCCCGGCGATATCGCCGCCGTTGTCCACAAGCGTGATGTTCCCCAAGGTTAGGGTTCTTCCGCTGGGGATTCGCAAACTTCCATTGTTCAGGGTAAGGGTTTGCCCGTCCGCTATGGTGATGTCCTGGTCCATTGCCACGCTAACGGGGTTGTCGATGGTAAGGCTCACATCCGATATAGCACTTCCCCATTCGTCACCAAAAAATTGTTCGGAAGCTCCGTTGTATACAATGGTGGAGCTGGATTGATAAGTTCGGGTTCCACCGACCTGGATGTTCCCGTTGCCCGAGCCAGAGGTTTGAAGCGCTCCATCGGAATGAGTGGATCCTACCCTTAGGGTACCATTCGTGGCAAGGGTGAAATCTCCGCTTCCGTCCAAGACTTCTGTTCCCAAGTCCAAAACAGCCCCTCCTTCTACAATAAAGTCAATATTGTTTGAAAACGGCCCATTTTTGGATATGCTTTGAGCGGTGCTTCCATCAAATCTGATCTCTGATGTTCCCCCGGAAAGTTCTGTTATTGACCCGGCGCTCCAATTCATATTCCCGGCTAATCTTAGGGTACCTTCCCCATCAAAGTTCAGGTAGAGCGTTCCACCGGAAGAATGGTTGAAGTTCCCATCTACATCGAGGGTCACGTCTCCTGACCCCTGGGTGATAGCGCAGCTTCCTCCTGTAAAGTCGAAGTTGTTCTGAACGCTAATGGTGGCTGTCCCTTCTGAAAAGACAAGAACATTGCCTCCGGTTGCAGAAACCGTAAGATCGTTGTTGATGTTGGTAGAGCTGGTCATGGCAATGTTCAGGGTGCTGCTGATAGTGGCTGCCCATTCAAAATTGCTGAAAGTTTGCGCAAGCCCTCCTGGCGCAGTACCAATGTCCCCATCTACATAATTGATCAGGCATGTGCTGCCAGCATTCCAACTTGCATCGGGGACGGTCCCACCATCCTGATCATGCTGATAAGTCGCTGTACCCTGAAAAGTCAGCGTCCCGTTGTTGTTGATACTTCCCTGATTGATCACAGTGCCGGCCACGTCCATGATCCCTTCTGACCCGAAGCCTACATTGAGATTGACCGTTCCATTGGAGCGGATGATGAGATCATCTCCGGAGCCATCATTAAGGGTGAGGGTATTGTCATCGATATCGAGGGTTCCGTTCTGGACCAGGATTTGATCAGCCGTCACATTACTGCTTAAAGATACCGAATGCCCGTTCCGGATCTTGATCGTATCATCCGCGCTGGTAGGGGTGTTGCCGGTATTGCTCCAGGAGGTTCCATCGTATTCTTCCCAAGTACCGGAGTTGGTCCAGTTCCCATTCTGACGGGTTCTGAATTCTCCTGCTACGTCCTGTCCGAAAAGGTCGGGGGTAAGGAAAAGCAATGCGGAGAGCAAGGGGTAGAGTAAGTGTTTCGCGTTCATCATCATGGCCACGGTGTTTAATGCATCAAATGTAGTAAAAACAACAGATGGATGCCTGTTCATTTACAGAACGAGCAAGGGAGGGTTTCCGTTGCGTTTATGTTTTGCTGGGTCCTATGATCGGACTGATTTCTGCCCGATCGGGCAAAAAAAGTTAAGTTTGCACGGTCCACACCCTCAGGACTTCTTTCAAGCACATGGCTAAGGCAAGCACAGGAGGTGGGTTCGATCCGAAGGACCTGGAGTTCCTTCTTCGGACCATCCGGAAGAACATCCTTATTCTGGTGGCTTTGCCGCTATTGGGTGCTGGCATAGGGTCTTTCTATGCTTACCGATTGCCCCGGATCTACGGGGCCCAGACCCAGATCCTCATCAAAGGAGGAGAGACCTACGATTACCAGGAGTCCATTCGCCGGAGCCTGGGGTACTATGGTCGTTTCGAGGAGATCACCAACCAGAAGCGGGTGATCCGGTCGCGCGATCTGGTGGACAAGGTCGTGAAGCAAATGGACGTGGATGTGAGTTACTACATCGTGGGGCGGGTCAAGACCACCGAAGTATACAAGTCCGTTCCTTATGAGGTGCAGATGAAAGTGACGAATGACAAGGTCTATGAGAAAAAGATCTTCTTCAATGTGGTGGACCAGGACCGCTATCGCATTCAATATGAAATGGGGGATGAGTCTTATGAATTCGTTTACCGGTTCGGGGAAGAAGTGGTCAGCGACCATTTCATCCTGAACATCCGGACCAAGAGTGATCTTAGTGAGCGGACGGCCGAACAACTCAGCAAAGTGGATTATTATTTCAAAAAGCACCGGCCCAGCCGCATGGTGTCCCGTTTCCTTTCGTCCCTAAAGGTCAATACTGTTCAGTACACCAGCATCCTGGAGGTCAGTGTGAACGACCGGATCCCGCAGCGGGCGGTCACTTTCCTGGACTCGTTGTCGGAGGTCTAC
>CAZAYA010000122.1:5456-7923 GCA_964489175.1 uncultured Flavobacteriales bacterium
CCTGGAGGTCCGGAAGAAGATCAACTCCAATACGATGCAGTACATCGACCGGCAACTGGATGAAGTGGTTGGTATTTTGAACAGCATCGAAGATTCCCTGGAGCAATACAAAGCCCGGCGGGCGATCTTGGACCTGAGCAAAGAAGAGAACCAGTATTTCAGGAAGTTGATCACTTTCGATGAAAAACGCCGGGAACTGCAATTGCGTTTAGAATCCTTGCGCAACCTGGAAGATTATGTGGTCAACCTCAATACGAAGGAAGAGGAGCTCCTGCCCTCCTCTTTCTACCTGGAAGATCAAGATCCCTTTCTCAAGAGAACGGTGAGCGAGCTCTACAGTTTGCAGATGAGAAGGAACTCTGAGCTCTATGAAGCGAAGGAGGAAAGCCACGCTGTGGAAAAGATCGACCGGGAGATCGAGGGGATCAAGAAAAACCTGCTGACCTATATTGTCAATTCCAAGCAGGCGATGCGGGATCGTTTGAAAGATGTTAAGGAGCAGATCGCTCAATATGAGGGTATCATCCGGGGTATACCGGAAAAGAAACGGGGGTTGCTCAATATTGAACGAAGACGGAAGGTGAACGAGAAACTGTACCTCTTCTTACTGGAAAAACGCGCCAATACGGTGATCGCCCGGGCCGGTATCGTGCCGGAGACCAAGGTGATCGAAAGTGCCCGTTCCGTTGGGAAGGTCAAGCCGGATCAGCAGAAATACCTCGTAACCGGTGCCGGCGGGGGTTTTTTCCTCAGTTTGCTGCTTGTTCTGATCCGCTCTTTGTTCTTCCACCGGATCGGCAGCCTGAAAGAACTGACCGAGATCACCGACCTTCCGGTGTTGGGACAGGTGTTCCGCAACAAAAAGGCCGAACGGGAGGACATCATCTACCTGGCCCAGGATATGAAAGCCCCGGTGGTGGAGTCTTTTCGGACCATTCGGACTAATTTACAGTATTTTCGGACCGAGGAAAAGGGCAATGTGATCATGATCAACTCTGTGGCACCCGGGGAAGGAAAGACCTTCATCTCCGTGAACCTGGGAGCGATCTTCGCCAAAGCCGGGAAAAAGGTACTGTTGCTGGAGCTGGACCTGCACAAGCCCAAAATCCATAAAGCCTTTGACATGCAGGTGGAAAAAGGGATCAGCGCCTACCTTTCGGGGCAGGCTGATAGGGAGGGGCTGGTGCATACCACTGATCTGGAAAACCTGGATGTGGCTTTGTGCGGGGCGATCCCGCCCAATGCTTCGGAATTGCTGATGGATGAACGGTTGGGAGAATTGATCGATACCATGAAACAGCAATATGATTATGTGATCGTGGATACGCCGCCGGTCGGGGTAATCTCGGATGCTCTGGTGATCATAAAAGAAACGGACATCAACCTTTTCGTGTTCAATACCCGCACCACCCGCAAGCAGGAAGTGCAGTTCATCGAGTCCCTGGTGGAGAAGAACGGCCTGAAGCATGTCGGAGTGATCCTGAATGCTGTTAAGTTGAATGCCTTGAAAGGTTATTATGGGCGGTATGCTTCTTATGGTTACGGTTACGGCTATGGATATGGGTACGGAGGCTACGGTTATGGCCAAAAGAATTGATCAGGGTCATTGGATCGTTTTGCTATGTTCTCCAGGCTGCCATTGATCGGTGAGTATTCCTATTACTTCAGGGTTTTCCTGAAATACCTGGGGTACCGTTTCTTCCTTTTGCTGGGGTTAGCGATCGGAGTGGCCTTGTTCGAAGGGTTGGGGATCACGATGTTCATTCCCTTGCTGAAGGCCAGTGACCTTCAGGGAGGCGGGTCCTCCGGTGAAGCCGACATGATCGACCGGCTTTTTGAATGGTTGGGGCTTCCTTTTGAATTTCCGGTCATCCTGCTCCTGATCGGTGGGGTTTTCCTGTTGAAAGGGGGTGTGAAATTCCTTCATGTCGGTTATCAATCGAAGTTACATGCCGGGTTCGGGCAGCAGTTGAAGAAACGCCTGTTGCAGAAGTATTTCAATGTGGACCATACCTATTTCACGGCCAACAATACCGGCCATTTCATCAACATCATCAAGCCTCAGGTCAAGCATTTTACACGGATGTTCAATACCTTTTCCCTGGCTTCTGCCCAGGTGATCACTACCTGCACTTACCTGGTCTTCGCTTTTTTCCTGAGCTGGCGGTTCTCGCTGATGGCGATTCTGGCCGGGGGGATAGTGCTTTTCTTCATGCGGTATTTGTCCCGGTACACCAAGAACTTGTCCATTCAGACCTCTCAGGAAGAGACCACCCTGAACAAGTTCCTGGTCCAGACCCTGCAGGCCATGAAGTTCATCATGGCTACGGGGCGGAAGGATCGGGTGGAG
Source organism: uncultured Flavobacteriales bacterium (assembly GCA_964489175.1). Classification (GTDB taxonomy): domain Bacteria; phylum Bacteroidota; class Bacteroidia; order Flavobacteriales_D; family CAYVSK01; genus CAZAYA01. The sequence continues at coordinate 7,807 of CAZAYA010000122.1, forward strand.
GGAAGTGTCCATCAAAGTATCGATCGCATGGCCCGGTACCAGGTTCGCTCTGGTTTGGCAAAGGCTACAGCTCAAGCCTTGCAGGAGCCGGTAACGGTACTGGTGATGATCGGAGTG
>CAZAYA010000123.1:0-4619 GCA_964489175.1 uncultured Flavobacteriales bacterium
ATGAAAGTTTTCGCTGATGAACGGGAAAGGTGGGTATCAGGTTCTCCGGCCGGGAGGCCGGGGAAGTTCGAGCGTAGCGGGACGCTACGCTCAGCCGGGGAACAAGGCTTGAAGGTGAAAGGGAACGTAGGCATCGGGACCGATGCTCCGACGAACGGCCAGGAGTTCAGCCTCAACGTGGCCTGTGGTATCCATGCCGAAGAAGTGCTCGTGACCGATGAGGGATGGTGCGACCACGTCTTCGAGGAGGATTACGCCCTTCCTACCCTTAAGGAAGAAGAAGACCATATCCGGAAATATGGCCACCTGATGAGCGTTCCTTCGGCCGAGGAGGTCACTTCCGAAGGGATCCGTCTTGGAGCGATGACCGAGATCCAGCAGCGGGAGATCGAGGAGATCTATCTGCATCTTTTCGCGATGAAGGAAAAGGTGAAGGAAACGCGGGAAGAGCAGGAGGAATTGAAAGAGGAGAAAGAACAACTCGAAGTTCAAAATGAACTCTTGAAAGAGCAGCTCAAAGTACTGAAGGAGCAAAACAAGTTGCTGAGAGAACAATAATGAGAAAAGAAGGCAAAATCCCCGCAGGTTATTTTTTTGGACCTTTGATAGTGAAACCGTTATATCATCAATGCCCTATGAAGACCTCCCTTTGCTTTCTCAGCGCGTTCCTAACGCTACTGCTCACTCCTGCCTGCGAAAAGCACGAGATCGCTTGTGAGACCGACGCGGAATGTGAGGAGATGTTGGTGGGGTATTGGAAAAGAACCAGTATGTGGATGTCAAAGCAACGGGTGAGAATTTTCCGAAAAGATGGTATGTATGGAAAGTTTGTTATTACAACAGGAGGGAGAACCGAATTTAATGAGGAGGAACTTGAAGAGATCGATTCAATTGCTCAAAATGAACTCAGGCATACTTTTAAGGTAGTAGATAATACCATTATTACTCGAGATACTTCAACAGGGCAAGAACTTAAAGAACCTATTTTTCATTTAACCTCTTCCCAATTAGTTTATGGGAATGAGGATAATGAATTTGAAAGAATTCAATAATAAAACAACACCTATGACCAACCTTTCTAAAAGCTTTTTAGCTATTGGTTTTTTTCTTATTTCTTTCCCACAAAAATTTATTGCTCAGGGGGTTAATATGGATGTGGATCAAGATAGGATTTCCATTGAAGCGGATAAAAGATATTTATTGGCCAAAGGAAAAGGGGAATATTCTGTATGGTATGGATGTGATCACAACGAATTACGAAGGCCAATAATATTGGTCGGAGGGTACGATCCCAGAGGGGTGAACAATTATAATGAACCGGAAGATGTATTCGGTGATCTTACTGATAATCAGGTAGCAGGAAACCTCCTCGCCGCCGGCTATGACATCGTAGCCCTCAACTATGACAACGGAGGCACCTACATCCAAAGAAATGCTTACCTCCTTGTAGAACTTATCGAACAGATCAATGACGAATTGGAAGCCAACGGTTCCAATGAGGAACTGGTGGTGATCGGAATGAGCATGGGCGGGTTGGTCGCTCGGGGGGCGTTGACCTACATGGAGGACCAAGGAGGGCTGGATCATCAAACCCGGCTTTTCATTTCTTTTGATTCTCCTCAACAGGGAGCCAATGTTCCACTCGGGATCCAACACATGGTGGATTTTTGGGCAACCCCCGACGCCCCCGGTGATCCATTAGATGAGATCACCCCCCAGATCTCAGGGCTTCTGAATTTATCCGCTCCAGCTACGAAACAGATGGCCGATCCGTTTTTTTCCGCTAATCCAGAAAGAGCTTTGTTCCAGACCTGGTTGTCTTCTCATGGTAATTATCCCAATGACCTGAGAAAAGTTGCTATTGCCTGTGGGAGTGGGGACGGAAAGGACCAACCCTCTCTTCGACCAGGGGACCCATACTTAACATGGCACCATTTTTCCTTGAGCTTTGAGTTCAAGAATAATGCCTATGCTCCACCTCGTTCCCATATTTTCGAAGGACTAATTAGAAATCCTCTTCCTGTTAAATCAAGGAACGTGAACGGAGTAGGGGTTCCATCGATCGATGATGCTCCTGGAGGGTATTATGATATTGAAGGAGCATTGGAAACAATTGCCGAGAGACTCAATACAGTATATAAACCTCCCACAGCAACCGCCCATAATGGTCGATTTTCTTTCATTCCCACCATCAGCGCCCTTGATATCCAAACTTCGAATTATTATACCAGCGTCAGGGACCTTCCCAACTACCCTGAAGTTGCTTCCTCCCCTTTCGATGCCGTATATGCTGGGGATCAAAACCTTTCCCATCTACGTATCAATGATGAGATCGCCGGCTTCTTTCTCAAAGAACTCGACGCGGAGACCGATCTGTTCCTTCAGAACAAGAACGAAACCGGAACAGAAGTCTATACGGCCTCCAGTGAGATCGAGGCCGGACGGAATGTGACCCACCTGAAACCCCAGGGGGATCATGTCATCGAGGATGGTGGTGATGTCACGGCGATCGCGGGTGAAAAGGTCAGGATACGACCTGGGTTCAGAACAGAAAAGGGGGGGAGGTTCCGGGCTTCGATCGAAGAACCTGATTGTCCACCGTTTGATAGTTCAATTGCTTCTGCCGGGATAAAACCGTTGCAAGAAGGCAATGGGTATTCTACTGCAAGCACAACCGGTATAGAAGGTCTGCAGGGAGAACGATCGCCAGGTTCAACAGATGAAGGACAGGTGAAGGGAAATGTTGCAAGAACAAGGGAAGCGGATCAGCGATATGCCGGCAACGAAGATATCCCTGCAAGCATTCAGGTCGAGCCCAACCCGACCCCGGGCCAGTTCATCCTTCACCTCCCTCAAGAAATGGGGCCGGCCGAGGTCACCATTTCCAATAGCATGGGCAAGACCATCATGGAGAACAGAAAGGTCCGCACGACCCGAAAGCAGGTCGATCTGTCCAATGAACCCGAGGGTATTTACCTCGTTAGGGTGCGCATGGGAAAAGATGCTTTCGTAGAAAGGGTAGTGATCGCTCGCTAATACGGCAAAGCATGGCGAGACGCTATGGTCATCCTTCCGAGCTTCTCTCTTGCCTTCTGACCCTTCTTACCCCACCTCACCCCGCTAAGCGTAGCGTCTCGCTACGCTCAGCGGGGGGGCTTCCCTTCGCCAGTGGCAAGTGGTTAATGGCTCTTATTCCCGTATGATCGTCTCCTGCTCCTCTCCTCCCGCTTTTTGAAGGGTCTCCCATTCCCCGGCAGCGTTCTTCTTCTGGATCTTGTAATGGTCCACCCCATGATCCCATTCTTCATAGGAAGACCATTTCAGGCGAACAGCATTTCCTTCCCGCTCTCCCTGGAGCAATATGGAGTTGCCGACCGAACCGGTAGTCTGGACCTTACAGCGATTCATCACATCGATGCGGTAATGGTAATGCTGTTGTTGCACATTCACCTGATCATCGATATAACTGGTGCGATGACCCGGGACCACATCGTGAAGGGTATAAGCGCTGGAAGTATCCTTGCTGCGGTAGATCTTGTAGACCATGACCGCACCGGCTCCCGGAAGGGGAGGCTTCCACTCGGTCATGACCTTCTCATTGTTCATCACGGTCGACCGGACCACAGGAGCCCGGAAAGCATCATCCGGCAATCCCTGGGGAACAGCTGCCGAAGTATCACTCCAGGAATGCAGGGAACGACCCCAGAGATCAAGCGCCCGGACCCGGTAAGTATAGCCATAGGAGCAAAGCGCACCCGTATCGGTGATCGCACGGACATTCGGTGAGGTGGTGCGGATCCGCTCAAAGGTTTGTTCCCCTTTTTTGGCCCGCAACACTTCATAGCCGCCTATATCGCATCCCCGGTAAGGGGTCCAGTCCACCTCGACCTCCGTTCTTCCCTGCTTCCGAGCGGTCACGTTCACCGTACAATGAGCTTTCCCCGGCTCGAATGCCGACCAATACCCACATGCATCCACAGCACGGATGGTATAGCAATAAACTTCATGGCGGGTATCCAATCCTTTTACCACGTATTGCCGGCTTTTTTGTCGCTCGATCAAGGCAATGGTATCAAAGGAATTTGCAGAAGCTGTTTTCCCGAACAAATAGAAGTCTTTTCGTTCATCCTTCCCGTTATCGCTCCATTCGATCACCACGCTAGTATCCGACAAGACCGATACCCGGTCGATACGGGGAGGAACAGGAGGGATCGTATCCTGTACGTGGATCAGGTCGGGCCGGGACAACGTATCCCGGCACTGATGTTCATTCTCCGCTATTAACTTCACTCCATATGTTCCTGGCTGAAAGGTCATTTCCGGAGAAGGATCACTCGTCACATAGCCATTGGTGAAATGCCATTCCCTTTTGAGGCTACCTCTTCCCGAGGAACGGTCCGTCAGGCGAACGGTAAGCGGCGAACACCCTTCCTGCTGGGATATACTGAGATCCGCTCTTGGCCTCGGATGTACAACGATCTCCTCTGATACGGCCGAATCTTGGCACCCATGATCATTACTGGCGACCAAAGTGATCCGATAATGCCCGGCACTGTCATAACGGTGAGGAGCCGGTTCAGAAGCCATGGAAGTAGTACCATCGCCCAGATCCCAATGCC
>CAZAYA010000123.1:4629-7888 GCA_964489175.1 uncultured Flavobacteriales bacterium
CGTTCAGAGGGACCTCCAGCGGTGAGCATCCTTGAAAGCGCCCGGGGCGGAACCGGGCTTCCGGAGAGGGAGCAACATTCACCTGGCCATGTGCAGTATCCACACATCCGGAAGCATGACGAACAACGAGGAGTACCGAATGATCCCCGGCAGGAAAGCGATGTTGCAAAGTCGTCATACCAGAATAGACATTTCCATCCCCCAGCTCCCACCGATACGAATCAGCACGCTGCGAATGGCTTTCCAGGGTAACCGGTAAGGGGGCACAACCGGCGGTATCACTCAAGGTAAGATCCGCTTCGGGCTGGGGACGAACCCGGACCGACGGCAACGGCACCACCTCCCGGCATCCTGCCGTATCTTCTACGATCATGGAGGGGGCATATGTGCCCGTATCCCCATATACATAAGCAGTGTCAGGAGCGTGGGACGAAACCCCGTCCCCGAAATGCCATTGCACACCAGTATGCCTCGTGGAACGATCCTGAAAATGAACCAGGGCTCCATTGCAAACCATCGTATCGGACAAACTGAATTCGGGCACAGGACCCAGCACGTTCAAAAGGTCTTCCCGGACCAGGGTATCCCGGCAGCCAGCAGCACTTTCCACGACCTGGGTGACCGTATGCTCTCCCGGCTGCCTGTAAAGGTGATGCGGATGCTGCTGATCGCTGGTGGCCCCATCCCCGAAACGCCATTCCCAGGCCACAGCACCGGAGGAAGTATCAGTGAAAGAAGCCATGGTGGGCGCACAGGAAACCTCCGCATCGAATGTGAAACCAGCTTGGATCCCCTGCACCTTGATGTAAGCCTCCCGCAACATCGTATCCTGGCAACCGGTTTCCGAGGTGATGATGAGCTGGACATCATAGACCCCGGGTTCCCGGTAAACGTGGGTCGGATGCTGAACGACGGAACTGTCCCCGTCGCCGAAATACCAATGCCATTCCTCAGCCCCATCAGAGCGGTCCCGGAAAGCAACCTCCAGTGGAGCACAGCCGGATCGCTTCCGGGCCTTGAACGCAGCCCGGACTGGCTGGATGTTCTTTTCCGAAACAGAAGCCTGACAACCATTCCCATCGGTAATGGTCAGGCGAATGTCATCCTGGGGTGGATGGTCGAAAACCACAGAAGGATGTTGCTTTGAAGAAGTGATGCCGTTGCCGAGATCCCAGTACCATTCCCGGGCATCCGGACTCTCATCCGTCAGATCGACCCGGGTGGGAAAGCATCCGTGAGCCGGGGCAAAACTGAAAGCAGCTTCTGCTTCATGGACCACGATGGACCGGCTGAGCTCCTCCGAAGCAGAGCATCCTTCATCCATCACTTCCAACCGAACCGGATAAGTGCCCGGATCAGAAAGAACGATCGCCGGGGCCCGACCAGAATAGGTCTGACCTCCTACCGTCCAGGTATATTGGTCCCCGGAAGAATATCCGGCTTTCAGGGTGACCGTATCCCCCACACAAACCTCACGGGGCCCTGCGATACGCCCCCCGGCATGCACACCGTTCACCCGGACCGGCGACAACTGGAACGTCCGGCTGCAGCCCAGGGTATCTTCTACACTCAATTCAACCGGAAATCGGCCACTGTCAGGATATACCTGTTGGGGAGATCTGCGCGAGGACTGCTCCTGCCCCAGGTCCCAGTCGTAAGAGTAACTCTTCTCTTCCTGATGACGGAAGGTAACGGTATCTCCCTGGCAGATCAGAGAGTCATAGGCAATGCGGGGGTCCGGCGGGGAAGGGTCGATCAGTTGGGAAGTGCTGTGGCGGCATCCCTGGCTGTCGATGGTGGTCAGTTCCACATGCGTAGCCCCGGAAGCAGTAGAGATCGTATGGTCCGCCTCTTGCGTTCCGAGGACCGTCCCATCCCCAAAAGACCATTGCCAGTCAACAGCCTCAGAGGCTTTCCCCTCTCCTTCCAGCTCCACAGCCTCACAATCACTGGAAGCCTCCAAAGCAAAGCTGGAAGTATGCCCGTTCACCCGGATATGATCTTGTAAAGTGAGGCTGTCTTTCCGACCGCCGGGATAGCGGGCTATTACAGCAACATCATACTGACCTGTAGTCTGGTAGGTGTACTCGGGGTTTTGCTGGACCGCACTTGTTCCATCTCCGAAGGTCCAGCGCCACCCGATGGCATCCGGAAAGGGGTTCCGGAAACGCACCTTGAGAGGCGCACAAGCCTCGATGGGGAGGGGTTGATGAGCAGGAGGAGAAAGATCGGTGGTATCGGAAGCAGTTGTGTCGGGAGGAGGCAGGGAATCCAGCACAACCGTATCTGGCACCCAGTCAAGAACACTGTCGGGTGGTGAAGGACAGTTCGCAGCTTCGACTGAAATGAAAGAAGTGACCATCTCTTCGCAACCCTGGGGAGACCGGGCCAGCAAAGAGACCGGAAATATCCCTTCCCCGGGAAAAACATGAACGGGATGCTCCTTGGGCACCTGTTTCCCGTCGCCAAAGGTCCACGTCCAGGAAGAAGCCCCGGAGGAAGTATTCTTGAAGGCCACAACACGGGGGCGGCAGGAATCCTGCCGGAAAGTGAAGTCCGCCTGAACAGAAGTCACATGAAACACCCCGTAGGTCACCGTGTAACGACATCCCTGGCGGGTTTCGGTGGTCAACTGCACTTCATAAGTGCCAGGGGTTTCATAAGTGTGGGAGGGATGCTTGCCCTGCAAAATGGTGCCGTCTCCCATGGACCAGGTCCAGGAATGATGACCCAGGTTGCGGGCGGAAAGGGAAACTTTCATAGGAACACACCCCGTATCCTTCACGGTTCGCTCCAGACTAACAGCCGGCTCAGTCACTTCGACCGCTTTTCTGTGGACCACGGTGTCCACATGACCGATGGCATTGGTCACGACCAGGCGGACGGAATAGGTTCCGGCACTGTCATAAGTATGGGCAGGGTGTTGCTCCCGGGACTGTTCCCCATCTCCAAAGTCCCATTCCCATTCTTGCGCCAGGGCGGTTTGATCGGTGAATCCAACGGTCAGTGGAACACAACCGGTCGTGGTGTCTTGCCGGAAAGCAGCCTGGCAGTTCACCACCGTCAGCTTCCTTTCCCTGGAGACACCAGGACAGCCCTGACTGTTGGTAGCGGTCAGGCTGACAGGATAGTTCCCGGCGGTGGCGTAGGTGTGGGAAAAGGTGTCTTGCCGGGTGGTATTTCCGTCTCCAAGATCCCATTGCAGATCAGCCATGCCATCTCCAGGGTCGGCCTTGAACCGGAAAGTAGCAGGGCTACA
>CAZAYA010000124.1:0-7797 GCA_964489175.1 uncultured Flavobacteriales bacterium
TGGGAACGTAAGCCTGCGGGGCAGTCAGAGCGTCCGCATCCTGATCAACGGCAAGCCCTCGGGAATGATCAGCAACGGGAATTCCCAGGCCCTCCGGAACCTCCGGGGCAGCATGATCGAGAAGATCGAAGTGATCACCAACCCCTCTGCCCGCTATGATGCCGAAGGGGAAGCAGGCGTGATCAACATCGTACTGAAAGATCAGCAAAAAGGGGGATTGAACGGTTCCTTCAATGCCACGACCGGCTATCCCCACGACCACGGGGGTGGCTTCAATCTCAACTACCGCAAAGGCCTGTTCAATGTGTTCGGGAGCTATGGCTTCAACTATGACATGCGACCTGGCTACGGGTCTTCCGTTCAACATTTCAACACAGGCGACACCACGTACACCCTGGAAAGTGACCGGGACCATGCGCGTGGCGGCACCTCTCATAACGCCCGTATAGGAGCTGATCTGATCTTCGATCAATACAATACCCTGACCCTCTCCGGGAATTTCAACTACGGGGACGAACGGAATCCTTCCACGGTCACCTACCGGGAGATCGATGGAGAAGGGAACACTACCTCCACCACTGTTCGTGACCAACTGGAAAAGGAAGCTGATCAGAACATCGAAGGGAATATCCGGTACGAAAGGTCCTTTGAAAAGGAAGACCGGAAATGGATCACGGACCTGAAGTACAACCGCGATAAGGACCATGAAATGGCCGAGATCGATGAGACCGTGGAGGGTGCAGGAGAAGGACTCGATCAACGGTCGGACAACATCGATCATGAAGAAAGCTTCATGGCCCAAAGCGACTACATCCATCCTTTCGGGAATGAAGGCAAGTTCGAAGCTGGCCTGAAAAGCACCAACCGGTTCCTCAACAATGATTTCACCGTAGAAGAACAGGACGAGAACGGATCCTGGGAAATCCTCTCCCGTTTCAACGACCATTTCGAATACACGGAGCAAGTCCATGCCGCCTACCTGATGCTGGGGGAGAAATTCGGGTCGTTCTCAGCACAGGGAGGGCTTCGCGGAGAATACACCTACATCCGCACCCATCTGCAGCAAGCTGGGAAAGAGAACATTCAGGAATACCTCAACCTCTTTCCCAGTGTACACCTTGCCTATGATCTGAAAAAGGAGAATACGCTCCAGGTCAGTTACAGCCGCCGTATCAGCCGGCCCCATTACTGGGACCTGATCCCTTTCTTCGGCTACAGCGACCCCCGGAATTTCCGCTCTGGTAATCCGGAGTTGCGACCGGAATTCACCGATTCATACGAGATCGGCCATTCTAAATACTGGGAAAAAGGATCCATGATGTCCAGCCTATATTACCGGCACCGTACCGATGTGGAGGAGAGGATCACCGTGGTGGACAGCGCTGGCTACACGCGGAGCTTTCCGGTGAACATGGCCACGCAGGATGCTTTTGGCCTGGAGATCAACGGGACTTACCGCTTCACCCCTACGTGGGATATCAACGCCGACCTCAATTTCTACCGGGCGATCACGCAGGGCGAATACCAGGACCAGGATCTCTACAGCGACACCTATACCATGCGCAGCCGCCTCACCTCCAAGGCGAAACTTCCCAAAGGATGGGAGGCACAGGGGACCTTCAATTACCGTGCTCCCCGCAGAACGACCCAGGGGAGGCGACTGGCCATATGGTCGCTTGATATCGGCATTTCCAAGAAGGTGTTCGGGGAAAAAGGCAAGCTCACCCTGCAGGGCCGGGATATCTTCAACACCCGGATCCGGCGCAGCATCACCGATACGGAGGATCTCTACGAGACCTCGGAATTCCAGTGGCGTTCCCGCCAGATCCGCCTGACCTTCTCCTATCAACTGAAGAAAGGGAAAGACCGCCCGGGAGAACGACCCGAAAGCGGGGGGTATGAAGAAGACTAAGGCCCCGGGACCATTTTTTCTCTTCCTCACTCCATCATACCCCTGACCCGGAAGAACATCCGACCAGCCAGGCTCCTCTCCTCTGTGATCACCGAAGCGGTCCCTTCCATTTCAGGCCGGAAAGGCAATGGCTTCCCGTAATGGGTCCGGAGCCCTTGCGGCAAATGGACCTTGATGTGGTACTTGCCTTCCAACGGCACTGGTCTGATCTTGGATACCCGACCGGGCAATGGACCATATTCCCGGGCCGGATACTGGTCCAGCCGTATCCGGACCGGTTGCCCCACCCGCACCTTTCCCATCCCTTTGGCAGGCAAGGTCATGGTCCCTTCGAGGGAATCCCGGTCCCGGAGAATAGCGAACAAAGCAACACCCTTTTCCAGGTATTCCCCTTCCGAGAGCTTTTTCAGGAACACCAGGTGGCCATTCACCGGAGCTGTCAGAAGATTCTCCCTTTTCCACTCCCGGATATAACGCTGTAAGTTGGCTGCGCCGGACCGGATCTCCTCCCGGAGTTGCCGGATCTTTATCTTTCGTTGCCGGATCCGGTCGAGCAACTCCCTTTCAAGACTTGAACGGGTAATGAGCAAGCGCTGCAGGGACCGGTGATGTTCTTTCAATTCCTGCTCCCGGGCATGAAAAGCTTCCTCTCTCTGGAAGAACTCCACCCGGGAAATGACCGCTTCCCGCCACAGAACGCTGTCCGATAGAAATTTCTCCCGGGCCCGGGCCAGGTTCTTTTCCGCCAGGCGGGCCTGGGCCCGGACGATCCCGATCATCTCCCCGTAATGTGCCACTTCTTCCCGGAGCCTTGCCTGTTCTTCCCAAAAAAAAGAAAACCGGCAAGTCCGGAGCAATTCCTCAACGGACTGTTTCAACCCGTTCAAATGATCCTGGGCCTGGCCAAGGGCCAGCTCCTCCGGAAAACGAACAACTTCCAGGGAACGGGGATCATTCAGTCGGGAGACCAGTCCCTGAAGAAGGGTATCGAGCGCCCGAAGCTGTTCTTCCGTTAGAGGGTCCCGAAAAGCCATCAACTTTTGCCCTTCCCGGACCCTGACCGAATCTCCAATATGGATCCTGCGGATGACCCCTCCACGCTCTGTTACCACCTTTGCAGAAGGCATAACGGGCGTGATCATGATCCTGCCGGAGATATCATCCGGATAACGGATCATCCAGGCCCCTGAGATCAACCCCACCACCAATACAAGAAAAAACCAGGTCCCCCAGCGCAACACCCATCCCGGTCCCCGGGAGAACAGGTCACGGATCTCATCGCTGTATTCCTTATGGTCGTTTGGAGCAACCGGCATTCATCCAGGGGTTTGTTCCGGCTCCCCCATCTTCTCCATGTCCAATTGGTTCCTGACCAAGCGATAGTATGCCCCTCCTTGCTCCAGCAATTCCTGGTGGGACCCTTTCTCGATGATCCGCCCCTCATCGAGCACCACGATCTGATCGGCTTGGCGGACCGTACTCAACCGGTGAGCAATGACCACTGCGGTGCGTTCCCGGAAGAACCGCTCCAGTTTGTCCATGATCTCCCGCTCATTCCGGGCATCCAGGGCGCTGGTAGCTTCATCGAAAAAGAGGAATTCCGGGTCCTTATAAACGGCCCTTGCGATCAGGATCCGCTGTTGTTGCCCCCTACTCAACCCCTGCCCTTCCATACCGATCCTGGTGCGAAACCCCATGGGCAATGCCTCGATGGTCTCGCGAATGTTGGCCACATCAGCCGCGTAAAGAAGCCTTTCCCGATCAGGAGCATCTTCAACCCCCTCCATCGTAATGTTCTGCTCCACCGTATCATTGAAGATATGCCCTTCCTGCATCACCACTCCGCAATGCCTTCGCCAGACCGCCGGATGGATCGACCGAAGCGGCAATGGTCCCAGCCGGATATTGCCTTGTGCAGGAACATAGAACTGAAGAAGCAATTTCATGAGGGTGGTCTTACCACCCCCGCTCGCCCCCACGATAGCGGTCACCTTGTTGCGCGGTATCTCCAGGTCCAGGTCCCGGATCACAGCATCAGCACTGCCAGGGTATCGAAAAGAAAGGCGTTCCATAGTGATCTCAGCCTCTTCCGGGACCCGGGTCGCCAACTGTCCGGCATCTTCTCCTTCCTCCTCCCGGTTATGGACTTCGGACAAGCGTTCCAAAGCGATCTTCGCGTCCTGGGCAGAGTGGACAAAACCGATCAACTGGAGGATAGGCCCGTTCAATTGCCCCAGGATATAGGACACCGCAAGCAGCATTCCCAGGGTCATTTGCCCGTCGATCACCAGCTTGGCCGATATCGTCGTGATCAGGATGTTCTTCAGTTCATTGATAGAACGGGCTCCAATGGATTGTTGCTGCTCCAAAGCCAGGCTTTCCTTGTCCGTCTTGAACAGATCGTACTGCAACCGTTCCCAGTCCCAGCGCTTTTCCTTTTCGGCATTGTTGAGTTTGATCTCCTGCATGCCATTGATCAGCTCGATCACCCGGCTCTGCTCTTCGCCTTTCTGCCCGAACCGCTTGTGATCGATACGTTTCCGTCGCTTGAGGAATAGCATCACCCAGCCAAAATAGAAGAGGCTGCCCACCAGGAACAGACCGAAGATGGTCATGCTGTACCAGGCCAGGACCAAGCTGAACATGACCAGGTTGACCATGGACAGCAATACATTGAGAGAGGTATTGGTCAGCAGGTTCTCGATGCGCCGGTGGTCGTAGATCCGTTGCAGAATGTCACCGGTCACGCGCACATCGAAGAAAGCGATGGGGAGGTGCATCAGCTTGATCAGGAAATCGGAGACCAGAGAGATATTGATGCGGGTGGAAAGGTGCAGGAGCAACCAGCCTCTCAGCACCTCCACGGAAGTACGACCAGCAAAGAGGAACAACTGAGCACCCAGGATCAGGTACACGAAGTTCAGGTCCTGGTTCCTCACGCCGATATCCACGAGGCTTTGGGTGAGGAAAGGAACGATCAGCTGAAGCAGGCTACCGACCAACAACCCTGCCAGGACCTGGAACAAGAAAGACCGATACCGGGCGAGGTATTGGAACAGAAAACCAAAGCCCTGTTGTTCTTCCTTTTCATTCTGCCGTTCCTCGAACTGAGGCGTCGGCTCTAATAACAGAACAACACCCGGGGTTTCTTCCGTAGCTCCCTCACCGACCCAATAATGCAGGAATTCCTCTTTGGAATAGGTAAGCAGGCCAGCAGCAGGGTCGGAGACCCAGACCTTGTTCTTCCGGATCTTGTAGACCACAACGAAATGGTCCTGGGCCCAGTGGAAGACCGCCGGCAAAGGAGCCTCTTTTTCCAATTGTTCCAGGCCTGCCCTCACGGCCATTGTTCGAAACCCGACCTTCTCCGCGGCATGACCGATCCCCTTCAGCGAACTCCCCGTCCGGACCGTTTCAGCCTCCTGCTTTTCCCATAATACCGGGCGATGATCTTCAGGCAGGCCGGACCACAATCCCGGGTGTCCTTTTGGCGGTATGCGGGGAAAGAGCGGAGCATCAGGTTTTCAGCCATTCCAAACAGATCACAATTATATGTTTTTTGGATTTTTTATACGATTTTTATTATCGATATTCTAATGATCCTAAAGGTTTACTACAAGATCATTCCACCAAAGAGCAAATGACTCGGGACCTTTCTTTCAAGAAAGGCCAAGATTCCAAGTGATACCGAAGATTCGGAAACCCAACAAGATCCTTACCTTAGGGAGAGGGAAAAACACCCCCCTATGAAACGGTCGTTCCTTTTCCTATGGTGGGTATTGGGCCCAGTGATCGCCCTCGGGCAGATGGATTCCATCTTCCACGACGGACAATACCGGACCTATTTGCCTTATGCACCTGCTTCTTACAATGGGGCCTCTCCTACCCCGCTCATCATCGCCATGCACGGAGGTTTCGGGAGTGCCACGAACCTGCAGCACCAGTCGCAACTCAGCCTGAAAGCGGATTCGGCAGGGTTCATCGTGGTCTACCCGGAAGGGGTGGAAAGCACTCTCGGGATCCGCACCTGGAACGCGGGCGGATGTTGTGGGTATGCCATGAACAACAACATCGATGATGTCGGCTTCATCAGCGCCCTGCTCGATACATTGGAAACGGACTATAACATCGATACCAACAGGGTGTATGCGACTGGGATGTCCAACGGGGCCTTTATGAGTTACCGGCTAGCCTGTGAGCTATCCCACCGGATCGCTGCCATCGCTCCTGTAGCAGGTACGATGAACGTAAGCTTCTGCGATCCGCAGCGTCCCGTCCCGGTCATCCATTTCCATTCCTACAACGACTCTAATGTCCCTTATCAAGGAGGCGTAGGCTCAGGGGCTTCGAACCATTACAATCCTCCTCTGGATTCTGTACTGAATGTCTGGGCCGGCAACAATAGTTGCTCCACCCTCAACGACACCGTTCATGATGGCGCTGACTACGACCGCGTGGACTGGGCCTCCTGTTCCTGCCAGGCAGAAGCCAGGCTTTACATTACCCACGACGGTAGCCATTCCTGGCCAGGAGGGAACCAAACCCCTTCCGGGGATCCAGTCTCCACCGCCATCAATGCGGACCAACGCATGTGGGGTTTCTTCCAGAAGCATTCTCTGGCCTGCCCCTCGCCCTCATCTGTGGGTCCAAAGGATTCCAGGAAGGAGGAAATTCGGCTTTATCCGAATCCTTCTTCGGATAAGGTCATGCTCCAGTTCCCTGAGAATAAGCCCCCCTTGTCCATCAAGCTCACTGACCTATCAGGAAGGACCCTTCAGGAATTCGGACCACTCCCCACCGGAAAAAGCAGCCTGCGGGTGGGAAACCTGGACCATTCCCCGGGAATTTATTTGTTCCACATCATGACCCGCTCAGGACAGGAAACCCACAAGTTCTTGATCCGGGAATGACGAAAAAAAGCCACCCCTGCCGGGATGGCTTTTCCGATCAACCTAAAAGAGAAGGTTCCCTTACATCATCTCCTGCCAGTTCTGCTCAGCCTTCGGTTGCAATTGCTCTTCATGCTGGTCCCACATCGGCTTGGTGTTCATCTTTTTCCCGTTCATGTTGCCATTGAAGAACAGGTACAGGTTGCCGTCCGTGATCGTATAGGTCTCCGGGTCGGCTGGCACCTTCTTGGCCTTTTTCCCAACAGCGAAGGCACAATACCCGCCGTATTCGGGCAGGTATTTGCCCGGGTTCTTTTGAAAAGCCTTTTTGTTCGCCTTGCTGGCGAAATGGAAGGTCACCCCATCATGTTCAAGACTATGAGCCTCGCTTCCCTTCCGTGGCTCATCGCCTTTGAAATAACTGACCACATCGTATCCTTTGACGGCCACTCCCTCCTCGTTCGTATAGTAATGGGACTGGGCCTCCACACTTGTTGTGAAAGCGAAAAGCAATAAGATGAATACCGGCGTGTATCGTTTCATAGTCATTTGACTTTTGGTTTTGCAGGACCAAATGTACCCGCATGGTTCCTTTTCGATCGTCAGCTTGCTGACGTTCACCGTTATCCATAAAGGAGAAAATCAGGCTACAGGTTCAAAAGACGCCCTCCAAGGGTGACTGTTCCAAAAGAATAGCCGACTTTTGCACGTCCTTAAAACATTACGACCCTGATGGAGCTTAGAAACATCGCGATCATCGCCCACGTCGACCACGGCAAGACCACTCTGGTGGACAAGATCCTGCACCAGGTCAAAATGTTCCGCGACAACCAGGACGTCGGGGAACTGGTGCTGGATTCGAATGACCTGGAGAAAGAACGTGGCATCACCATCCTTTCCAAGAACGTCTCCGTTCGTTATGAAGGGGTAAAGATCAACATCATCGACACCCCCGGTCACTCTGATTTCGGCGGAGAAGTGGAACGGGTACTGAAC
>CAZAYA010000125.1:0-7773 GCA_964489175.1 uncultured Flavobacteriales bacterium
CGATATCAAACGGGGATCACCCTCTCCGGAGGAGCTGCCCGGGGCATTTGCCACCTGGGGGTGCTCAAAGCCCTGAACGAAGCTGGCATCCACCCTGAAGTGATATCAGGAGTGAGCGGAGGAGCGATCCTCGGAGCCCTGTATGCGGACGGTAATGATCCGGATACCATCCGGGACTGGTTCAAACAGGAGAAGTTGTTTCGTAATCTTCAGGTTCGTTTCCCCCGCCGGGGCTTTCTGAACACCAACAAATTGTTCCGGATCCTTTCCCAATACCTCAAAGCCAAGACCTTCGAAGATCTGGACCTTCCCCTTTACGTAACCGCCACCAACTTCAATACGGGACGGCAGGTCATTTTCCAGGAAGGGGATCTGATCCAGGCACTTCAGGCCAGTTCAGCTATCCCCATCATTCTTCAACCAGTAAAAATGAACGGGGAATTGCTGGTGGACGGCGGGCTTGTCAGCAACCTGCCGGTAGAGCCGATCGAGGGGCAGTGTGAGCGGGTCATTGGAGTGAACGTAAACCCCATCGGTTACATGGAAGACATTTCCAATTTCCTCTCGGTCGTGGAAAGGACCTTGCATCTGGGGGTATGGGCTAACGTGGAGAAGAATGTAGACCGATGCTCTCTTTACATCGAGCCGGAAGGGTTGCGGGAATATAACATCTTCAACCTCTCCAAGATCGATGAGATCTATGCCATCGGATATGAGTACACAAGCCGACTCCTGGAACAACGGATCAGGGATCGCTTCCTGGAATGATCCTTCTGGAAAAACCCGCCCTACATATGACCGGCATCATTTTTTATTCTCCTGCTCATTGCTTATATTTGTTTATATACTGAAGAGTCAGTTGTAGAATCCCAATAAACCCCTAGGATCATGAATAATTCAGGAAAAATATTTGTTGCAGCGATCACCGGAGCTGTTGCAGGAGGCGTGGCAGGACTGTTGCTTGCTCCTGAAAGCGGAGAAGAAACCCGGAAAAAGCTGAACAAACAAGCGCAAAAAGCCAGAGAAGAACTGGAAGGACTCGTTGAAAAAGGAAAAGACACCCTCAACGAGGTCAAGAACGCCAAGAACGAAAAGAGCAAGGCTTCTGCCTGACCCTCTTTCCGTACTACCCCCTTTCTCCCCCCGAGGAGGAAGGTGAACCGATCTTCAAGCCGGGCTCAATACCCGGCTTGATTTCGTTCCTACCTGCTACATTCGCAACTCAAGGTACTCCATAGCAATATGAAGGATCAGGAAGGACAACGCATGAAGGAGACGTTCGATCAGTTGGTCAATTACCTCAACGACCGTTTTACCTTTTTCCGCCTGGAAATGGCGGAGAAATTCGCCAAAGAGATGGCCAGTGCGGTGAGCGACATCATCCTGATGCTCATCGGAACCCTCTTTTTCTTTTTTCTCAGCTTTACGCTGGGCTTCCTGCTGGCTGAACAAATGGGATCCATGGCTGCCGGATTCGGGACCATTACCGGTGCCTACCTGCTGCTGTTCTTCTTGTTCCTGCTGCTGCGGAAACCACTCCTTGAGCATCCCCTGATAGACCGGACGATCAAACGGGTCTTCCAAAAAGAGGACGATTGATGGAGCTTTCCAACATCAATAACCTACGTGACCTGCGCCAGGCTAAAAGCCACTACCGCTCCAAGATGCAGAAAGAGGAGGTGCTGATCCGTACCAACCTCGAACTGTTCAAGACCCGCTGGAATGATAGCCGGATCGGTGGGGCTCTCCGCTATAAAGGAACGATCATGGACGGGTTCTCTCTGGCCCTCGATGCTGTATATGTTTTCAAAGGCGGTATCAGGGACAAAACACAACTGGCCGTCAGAGCCGGGGAAGTGGCCATGTCCTACCTCACGGAAAAATACAGCGGAAGACTACTGAGCGTTTTGAAGAACCTTATTCCTAAAAGGTCGAGGAAAAGCCCGGAGAATGAAGTGAACAGTGAAGAGTAAGAAGTGAAGCACCTCTTATACGCAATACCAGCCTCTATACTCCGATCCTGTCCTTTTTCGCCCGCGAGGCTTTGTTGATGTTCTTTTCGATGTGTTCGATCACGCGGTCGGCGATGTCCTTGCCAGTAGCTCCTTCAATACCTTCCAGACCAGGTGAGGAATTCACTTCGATGATCAAAGGGCCTTTTTCGGATTGGAGCATATCCACTCCGGCAATAGTCATACCCAAAGCCTTAGCAGCCTTAACGGCAGCTGTCCGTTCAGCCTTGCTCAACCGGATCAGGGTTCCCTTTCCCCCTCTGTGCAAGTTCGAGCGGAAATCCTCCTCGTTCCCCTGCCGTTTCATCGCTCCAACCACCCGGCCATCCACTACAAAAGCCCGGATATCACAAGCCTTGGCCTCCTTGATGAATTCCTGGACCAGGATGTTCGCATTCAGACCGTAAAAAGCCTCGATCACCGACTTGGCAGCTTTTCGTGTCTCTGCCAATACGACCCCCAGACCCTGGGTCCCTTCCAGTAATTTGATGATCACCGGAGGTCCTCCCAATTGCTTCAGCATGTGATCCACGTCCCCAGGGTAACGGGCAATAGCCGTTTTGGGAATGCCCACACCTGCTTTGGAAAGGATCTGCAAACTACGGAGCTTGTCCCGGGAACGTAATAAAGCCAGAGATTTAAGCGTAGTGAACGTTCCCCGCATTTCGAACTGCCGGACCAATGCTCCACCATAAAAGGTCACCGAAGCACCGATCCTGGGAATGACCGCATCGATCCCCTCGATCTTGTGATCTTTGTTATAAATGGAAGGTTCTCCCTCCTCCATGACCATGTAACATTTGGCATGGTCGATCACCTGGGCTTCATGTCCCCTCTTTTGGGCAGCCTCCACCAGGCGGCGGGTAGAGTACAAATTCTTGTTCCTGGAAAGGATCCCGATCTTCATGGTTCCGCGTTGTTCTTTTTGCCGTTGCGTTTTTGCTGATAGGAAAGGTCCTTGTAAGCCACATCCACCAGGAATTTCTTCCGCAGCAAGCGCCTTCCCAGCAATACAGGATACTTCATCTGCTCCCGATCGGAAAGGGTGAATTCGGTCCGGAAACTTCGGCCAAACAATCTTACCTGCGTTTTGATCACATAGCGATACTCCGTTTCACCAAAAGAACTTCTGATACGACGCTCCGAAAAATCCATAGTCCGGAATTCCCGCCGGCTATAATCCGGATGCGAAGGGTCGAGAAGATAAAAGGAGATCATCTCCACCCCCTCGGTCTCCACCAGTTTCACTTTGTGGCAATGAATCGCCGAGTAAGAGGCCCCTGTATCGATCTTACAGGGAAGGTCGGAAAGTTGGAATTGCGGAAGGTCCACCCTGTCAAGCCTGCCGATCACATGCTTATTGCGGCGTCCCCTGGATCTGTTTGTCTTCTTTTCTGCCATGTGCCTTCAAAAGTAAGGAAGATGTGGGATCCTAAAAGATCCTCCTTCGGAAGAAAAATATCCTTCACCTCACTTCCTGATCACCCAACTCAAAGAAATTCCGCAAGATCCTTTCCCCGTTTTCTGCCGAGCGTTCGGGGTGGAACTGGACCGCATAGAAATTATCGCGCTGAAGGGCAGCGCTGAAAGGCAGGATGTGTTCAACAGTAGCAATGGTAGCAGGCCCTTCTTCCACATAATAGCTGTGAACGAAATAAACATATGCCCCTTCCTCCAACCCATCGAAAAGGGGACCTTTCATGCTTCTGAGGCGATCCCATCCCATATGAGGAACCTTCTCCGCTCCTTCTGAAAGCGGGAATCGGCGAACCTGCTCGGGGAATACTCCCATCCCTTTCGTACCCCCCTCCTCCGACCAGGAGCATAGGAGCTGCATGCCCAAACAAATGCCCAGCACAGGTTGCTGAAGCTCCCGGAGGACCTCATCCAATCCACGCTCTTGCAACCATGCCATAGCACTCCCAGCATGCCCCACACCGGGGAAAATGACACAGGGCGCCTCGCAGATCGTCGCCGGATCATCGGTGACCACCGCCTCCTTGCCCAAACGCTCAAGCGCAAAAAGCACGGACCGGATGTTACCAGCATTGTATTTCACAATGACCGCATCCATACTCAAAGCGCCAGCCAATTGCTGATGATCCGCTCCCCCGTTTCGGTCAGGACCGACTCTGGATGGAACTGAACTCCTCTAAGACCGAACTCCTTATGTATCAGCCCCATAATATCATTCACTTCATCTTCTACTGTGACCAGTAGGTCTTCAGGAAATCCCTTCCGGTCAACGACCCAGGAGTGGTAATGACCGATCGGAAAAGGAGAAGTCAACCCTTCGTAAAGAGGGTCCTTTACATTAGTGAGCGAAGCCTGCGTGGCCTCTCCATGGATCACCCTGTCAAGGTTCCGGAGCTTTCCACCGAAAGCTTCTGCAATGGCCTGATGGCCCAAGCAAACCCCTAGAATGCTCTTTTCCCTCGCATAACGCTCGATCAGAGCTGGCATGATACCCGCTTCTCCGGGCAATCCGGGGCCAGGTGACAGCACGATCTTATCGTACTGTTCCACGGCCTCCAGTTCGATCTTATCGTTGCGGTACACCTCCACCGGGTCGTCGGTGAACTTCTCCAGATAATGCACGAGGTTGTAGGTGAATGAATCGTAGTTATCAAGAACGAGGATCTTGCTCATGGCTCATAACATTCCTTTGGTGGACGGAAGGGTCATATCATCGTTCTGCTCCACGGCCATTCGCAAAGCCTTGGCAAAAGCCTTGAAAATGGCCTCTATCTTGTGGTGCTCGTTCTCTCCTTCCGCTTTGATATTCAAATTGCAGCGAGCAGCATCAGAAAAGGATTTGAAGAAGTGGAAGAACATTTCCGTAGGCATCTCCCCGATCTTTTCCCGCCGAAAATCCGCTTCCCATTCGATCCAGTTGCGCCCACCCAAGTCCACAGCCACCTGCGCCAGGCTATCATCCATAGGCAAGCAGAACCCGTACCGGTTGACCCCCCGCTTATTCCCCACTGCCTGGTCGAAAGCCTCTCCCAGAGCAATGGCCGTATCCTCAATGGTGTGATGTTCATCCACCTGCAGATCACCTTCAGTACGCACCTTAAGCGAAAAACCACCGTGACGGGATAACTGGTCGAGCATGTGATCGAAAAAGCCAAGACCGGTCGAGACTTCCACGGTAGCAGGTCCATCCAACCCCACCTCTACCTCGATGGCCGTCTCAGCCGTTCGGCGCTCTACCTTTCCGAGGCGAGCGGCTTTTCGAAGAAAGTTATAGACCTCCCCCCACTCTTCAGCCACCAGGTCCAGATGACCCGCCCATTGCTTCCGGGCTTCCTCCACAACCTCCTTGGATGCTCCCAGCAAAATACCACGAGTTCCCAGGTTCC
The DNA here is from genome assembly GCA_964489175.1 of uncultured Flavobacteriales bacterium. Taxonomy (GTDB): domain Bacteria; phylum Bacteroidota; class Bacteroidia; order Flavobacteriales_D; family CAYVSK01; genus CAZAYA01. The sequence goes on from CAZAYA010000125.1 coordinate 5,375, forward strand.
GGGCCAATTCAATATCAGTCGCTCTATCTCCGATCACATAGGAACGGGACAGGTCATATCCTCCTTCCAGGTATTCTTTCAACATACCGGTCCCGGGCTTTCTCGTTGGGGCTTGGTCTTGCGGACGGGTCGGGTCGATATGGATGTGGTCGAAAACAATGCCCTCCTTCTTCAGGGCCCGCAGAAGCTTGTCCTGGACCAGCTCGAAATCCTTTTCAGGGTAAGCGGGTGTTCCAAGCCCATCCTGATTGCTCACCATCACCAATTCATGGTCCATATCCCTGGCGATCCGGCCAAGCTCATTGAACACCCCCGGAAAAAATTCCAACTTCTCCAGAGAATCGATCTGCTCGTCCTCAGGTTCCAGGATCAACGTCCCGTCGCGGTCGATGAATAATACCGTTTTCATGTCCTTTCGGTGATCATTGCTTCCAAAGCTTTCAACAAAACCCTGTTCTCTTCAGGGGTTCCGATCGTGATCCGCAGGCATCCCTCACAATGAGGAAGACCGGAGCGGTCCCGAACGACGATGCCCTTTTCACGCAACTCCTCATAAACCTTCTTTGCATCTTTAAACCTAACTAACAGAAAGTTAGCATCTGATGGGTGAACCTTTTCTACAAGACCATGTTCTTGCAGCCCCTTTTCCATCCGGGCACGCTCCTGCAGGGTCCGGGCGACCCTTTTATCGTGTGCTTCCTCATCATCCAAAGCCTTCAGAGCCACCTCCGCAACAGGACGCCCCACATTATAGGGCGGTTTTACTTTGTTCATCACACTGATCAACTCCCGGCTTGCTGCTGCCACTCCCAAACGTATCCCGGCCAGCCCCCATGCCTTGGACAAGGTACGCAGAACGACCAGGTTCGGATACCGGTCCAGCCACTCAATGTAAGATGCCCTCCCGGCAAAATCCCCATACGCTTCATCGATCACCACCACACCATCCGACCGCTCCAATATCGCCTCCACATCCTCCGGGTCCATATCATTCCCAGTGGGGTTATTGGGGGAACAAAGGAATATTAGTTTGATGCCCTTCAAAGATTCAAGTAAAGGCTCAACTTGAACTTTGAAATTACTGGTCAATAAAACTTTACGAACAAAAGACCCGTGGACATCCGCAGCGACCTGGTACATGCCATAGGTCGGGGGGCAGATCAGGATCCCCTCATTATAAGGTTCACAAAAGATCCGGATCAAAAGATCGATCGCTTCATCGCTACCATTCCCCAGGAATAAATGCCCGGGATCCGTATTGAACAGCTCCGCCACCCTGTCCTTCAATTCCTGCTGGAAGGGATCCGGATAGCGATTGTAGCCGGTATCGAAAGGAGATTCGTTGGCATCGAGCATGATGCGACCTGTTCCCTTGAACTCATCCCTTGCAGAGGAATAGGGTTCAAGGCGGCGAATGTTGGGCCTGATCTGTTGCTGAAGATCGAACATCATTCTTTTCGATCGGTACGTATCCTGACAGCCCGCCGGTGGGCTTCCAGTTCTTCGGCTTCAGCCATCGTTCCGATGACCGGGCCAAGGTCTTTCAAGCCTTGCTCAGACAATTTCTGGAAGGTCACGGTCTTCATGAACGTGTCAAGACTAACCCCGCTATAGGCACGAGCAGCACCGCTCGTGGGTAAAGTATGATTGGTCCCGGAAGCATAGTCACCAGCTGCCTCGGGGCTCCAGGGGCCCACAAAGACGGAACCGGCATGACGAATGCTTCCCAGCACCTGCTCTTCTTCTTCGACGATCACCACAAGGTGCTCGGGGGCATACCTGTTGGCCACTTCCACGGCCCGGTCCATGTTCTCCACGAGGATCCCTCTACTATTCTGCAGGGCCTTTTCGGCCACGGTTTTCCTGGGCAGATCGGACATTTGCTGCTGAACGGTAAGGGCCACGGACTGCAACAATTCCTCATCGTCCGTAAGGAACAACACCTGACTGTCCGCTCCGTGCTCTGCCTGGGACAACAGATCGGCCGCTACGAACTCAGGATCCGCGGTTTTGTCAGCAATGACCATCAGTTCGGAAGGGCCTGCCGGCAGATCGATCGCTACCCCACTCTGCTGGACGAGGCTTTTGGCCAGGGTCACGAACATGTTGCCCGGTCCCAGGATCTTGTCTACCCTGGGAATGCTCTCCGTCCCATAAGCCATAGCAGCAATCGCCTGAGCACCTCCTACCCGGAGCACTTTGTTCACCCCGACCAATTGAGCTGCATAGAGGATCGCCGGGTGAACTTCTCCCTCAGGGGAAGGCGGTGTACAGAGAACGATCTCCCGACACCCTGCCAGAACAGCAGGGACACCAAGCATCAGGACCGTGGAGAACAAAGGCGCCGAACCTCCCGGAATGTAAAGCCCCACCCTTTCCAGAGGCTCTTGCTTTTGCCA
>CAZAYA010000126.1:0-7655 GCA_964489175.1 uncultured Flavobacteriales bacterium
CGTCAACGACCAGTTCCATTATATCGGCAACCGGTTCGATGTGGTCTACGATACCGCTGAGGTGTTCAACCTGCGCGGAGAGCTGTCCTTCCACCAGGGCGAGAAATTCAAACTTCACCTCCAGGGAGACTATTATGATTATTGGCTGGATCAGGAGGTAGAAGCCTGGCACCAACCCCAATACAAGGTCACCTTCACCGGGCAATACGACCTGCAGGACAAATTCGTGATCACGGCAGACCTCTATTACATGGGGCAACGAATGGCCCGATCCATCGAACCGGTGGAAGGTGTGGATGCAATATCAGGGGTCTATCCGATCGAATTGGATGGCTACCTCGACGGTAATTTGGGGGTAGAATACCGGTACACCAAGCGTCTGTCCGGTTTTCTCCAATTCAACAACATCGCTGCTTCCCAATATCAGCAGTGGTTCCAGTACCGGGTCCAGGGCTTTCAGGTCCTGGGCGGTGTGAAGTATGGGTTTTGAGCCCATGGCCGACCCCCTAAAGCACATGCTGCCCCTCCCTAATTGCCTTCTGGCAACTGGTTAATGGCTCATTTGCCATTTTACTGCCTCTCAGAAGCTTAAATCCCCAATTTCCGAGAACCGACCCTGCCTCCCGCTTGTTAATAGAATGTTGATAATTCCCGCTGTTGACGCGGGATATGCCTCTTTGGATCGTTATCTTTGTTAGGAATGATCGGAAGGGAATAATAAAAGGAACCTATGGAAGACAAACCGGCAGAAAAGAGCAGCGAATATTCAGCGGAAAGCATTCACATCCTCGAAGGCCTGGAAGCGGTTCGGAAACGGCCTTCCATGTATATCGGGGACACCTCCACGAGAGGGCTTCACCACCTGGTCAATGAGGTGGTCGACAACTCGATCGATGAGGCCCTCGCTGGCCATTGCGATACCATCAACGTGACCGTTAACGAGGATGGCTCCGCCACTATTTCGGATAATGGCCGGGGCATTCCCGTGGAGTACCACGAAAAAGAAAAACGGTCGGCCCTGGAGGTCGTCATGACCGTTCTTCACGCCGGGGGTAAATTCGACAAGGATTCTTACAAGGTATCCGGTGGACTGCACGGGGTAGGTGTTTCCTGTGTCAACGCTCTCTCCTCGAAGCTGAACGTGACCGTACAGCGCGGAGGAAAGGTCTGGGAGCAGGAGTACGCCATCGGAAAACCGCTCCATGAGATCCAAGAGGCCGGCACTTCCGATAAAACAGGGACGACGATCACCTTCCTTCCGGACGACAGCATCTTCTCCGACATCACTTTCAATTATGAAACCCTGGCTTCCCGTCTCCGGGAACTGGCCTTCCTCAACAAAGGGATCACCATCACGATCACCGACAAACGGGAACAGGACGAAGAAGGGAATCCCAAAGGGGAAACCTTCCATTCCGAAGGAGGACTCAGGGAATTCGTCGAATTCCTCGACGCCACCCGCGAACCGCTCATCAGCCAACCGATCTACCTGGACACAGAAGTAGAAGGCACGCCCGTAGAGGTGGCCATGTTGTACAACAATTCCTTCGCGGAAAACCTCCATTCCTATGTCAACAACATCAATACCCACGAAGGAGGAACCCACCTGATGGGTTTCCGCCGGGCCCTGACGCGTACCCTCAAGAAATATGCGGAAGAATCCGGCATGCTCGATAAGCTCAAGTTCGAGATCAACGGGGATGATTTCCGGGAAGGATTGACGGCTATCGTCTCCGTAAAAGTGGCCGAGCCTCAGTTCGAAGGACAGACCAAGACCAAACTGGGGAACAGCGAGGTCTCCAAGGCGGTCGACAATGCTGTGAGCCAGATGCTCTCGAACTACCTGGAGGAAAACCCCAAGGATGCCAAGAAGATCGTCCAGAAAGTGATCCTCGCCGCTCAGGCCAGACATGCTGCGAAAAAGGCCAGAGAACTGGTCCAGCGGAAGAACGTGCTTACCGGAAGCGGCCTTCCCGGGAAACTGGCTGACTGCTCGGAGCGGGATCCTGAAAGGACCGAGATCTACCTGGTGGAAGGTGATTCTGCCGGCGGTACGGCAAAACAGGGGCGGGATCGCCGGTTCCAGGCGATCCTACCGCTCAGAGGAAAGATCCTCAATGTGGAAAAGGCCATGCACCACAAGATCTTCGAGAACGAAGAGATCAAGAACATCTATACAGCACTCGGAGTAAGGGTGGGCACGGAAGAGGACAGCAAGGCCCTGAACACCGAGGGGCTACGCTACAGCAAGATCATCATCATGTGCGATGCTGATGTGGACGGCAGCCACATCATTACCCTGATCCTGACCTTCTTCTTCCGGAACATGGTGGAACTGATCGAGAACGGACACATCTATATCGCTACCCCACCTCTCTATCAACTCAAGAAAGGCAAGGAAGTACGTTATGCCTGGAACGAAGAAGTCCGGGAAAAGCTCACCGAAGAGATGCGGGCCAAGAACAAGGATGCCAAGATCTCCGTGCAGCGCTACAAAGGATTGGGGGAAATGAATTCCGAACAATTGTGGGAAACCACTATGGATCCCGGTTTCAGGACCCTGCGTCGGGTAACCGTTGAAAGTGCGGCGGAAGCCGACCGCATCTTCTCCATGCTCATGGGAGATGATGTTCCCCCGCGGCGTGAATTCATCGAAAAGAACGCCAAATACGCGAACATCGACGCCTGAGCCCTTCACAAAGCTTACACCAGGTCAACAAAAAAGCCGCTTCCAAAAGGGAGCGGCTTTTTTTGTTCGCCTCCTGAATACCTGCCCCTCCCTTTTTTTAGATTTGCAAAAAACATGATCCATGAAGTTTTCGAGGTTTTTATTCGTTTTTCTACTTCCCTTTTTATTAACTGATTGTCAAGTCTCTAACGATGTGACAAGCTCCGGCTCTTTTCAAAAAAGAAAATACCGCAAAGGATGGCATGTCGATCTGGGGAAAAAACCCACGCAGGACAAGACTATTACCAAAACAGAGCCTCTTCCTCCTAATACCGGAGGACTTAAAAACCAGGTCAAACTCCCGAAACAGTTACCGCTGCTCAAAGGATCCCGTCCGGTTCCCCAAGAATGTGACATCGTCACCAAGCGGAACGGGGACGAGATCAAAGCGAAAGTGCTCAAGATCGGCCCTGAGTTGGTAGAATACAAAAAATGTGGCCGCGAAGATGGTCCAACCTATACCATCCGGAAATCGAATATCTTCATGATCAAATATCCCGATGGCGAAAAAGATGTTTTCGATCAGCAACCTACGAAGGAGCCTGAAAAGGACCAGTCGCAGGAACGATTCCCTGAGAAAAAGCAAACCCAGGAATCAAAAAAGGAAGCTACCAGAAAAGAAGCCAAAGAAAAAGAAGAAAGTGGCAACAATGCCTGGGATGTGATCGGCTTCATCCTCTCCTTGATCGCTACGCTCCTTTTCTTCATCGCCCTACTCGCCCCTATCCCTCTAAGCAATGCACTTGGTATTATGACCGTAGCGATCACATTAGGAATTCAAGGGATCATAACCAGTGCCATAGGTGATGGTGGTTTGGGAGATGCAGGACTGACCATTAGCATCATTACAGTCTCCCTTGCCATTATCAGTATCCTGTTGCTCTTTCTTGCACTTTCCTTGTGAGCTTTTAGCCAGTAAAGTGGCCATCCACGACAAGAGAATACAACGTCACCCTGATCCCTTAGAATGGTCTTCTTCCTCCAACCCCATCTTCTCCGCAAAATGGTCGCAATAATCGCGGAGGTCCTCTACGATCGCTTCTTCGCCGGTAGCGCGCTGGAACGTATCGGCCAGGGTCACCAGGTTCTGATGGAAGAACTTTTTCATCGTATCGAGCGGGAACTCCTTTTGCCACAGGTCGATCCTCAGGGTGTTCCCCTCTTTTTCATCCCATAATGCCAGAAAAGCGGCTCCGCACTTTCCTGTCGAATCATTATCGGAACTGTACCATTCGATGTCCACCGGAATATGATTCTCATCCATGTGTACGGTGAATTTGACCTCAGAGGTCTTTTGTGGTTCGTCGGCCATATTTTCTAGGAATTTCTATCAGGTTTGTAGGACTTCAGAATCCTTTCCGGGGCTTCCATCCCGATCAACCTTGGCAAGGAAACCTTCGGATGATCCTTCATGTAAGCGCGAACGATCTGCCACCCCACCCATCTTCCAACCCTTCCGGGAGATTCTTTGGGCATGCCGGTGGTAAAGGGAGCTTCCATCACATATTTCCGGATGGTTTTCATATCGTTGGTGAAGAACACTTCCTTGTCCACGAGGCCCTGCCATATCCTTTCTTCATGCTCCCGGCACCAGGCGATCTCTTCCGTACCGTAACCGATCTTGAGGGAATCAGGTGTATCAGGCATAAGAGCATCCATCAGGTACAACACTTTGCCGTAAAAGACCATTTGCCCCAGCAGGTTCTCGCTTTTCGCGGCTTGTCCCTGCATGTGGACCAACAACCAGCCCTTGACCGCATCGGTCACCATGTAGTGCCGGTCCATCTTCTCCCGTTGATAGGAAGGAAATTGCTGGGGAGGGAGGCGTTGGATGATATCATGCTCAGGCCCCAGGTACCACTCCAGTCCGATCCCCAAAGCACTGTCCGTGGGGAAGATCTTGTAGTTGAAACCAGAATGATAAGCGATCACCTCTGGCACAACGCTGTCCGGAAAGTAGTACTTGTAGTGCTGAAAAGCTTGTTCAAAGGCCTTTTCCTCCCGGGAGAGATCAGGGAATTGTTGCTGGATGGCATCGTAGACCTCCCCCATCGACACATCGTTCACGAAAAGCTCCAGGTTCACGCCGATCATGGGATCATGAACAGCTCCTTCGCGAATGATCTGTTCCACATAGGTTTTGTAAAAGGTCCCGTACTCCTGGTGAAGCTTTTGATGGACCACATCCATGCTGTCCTCCTCTGCATCGAACAACGCCCTGTCGAGTCTCTTGATATCCACTTCGGCTTCGATGTGGGAAACATCCACATCCAGGCGATCGGAACTACAGGAGATCAACAGGAAAGAAAGGAGAAAAAACGTCGCTAACCCGCGTAAGGCCGAAAAAGTCTTCATCAAAATTCCTTATACTTGTATCGGTGAATGGCCCAAAGAACCAGCTGCCTGAAAACGTTCAAAATTATGAAAAAGATCACAGCAGTCTTCGTCGTGCTTCTCCTGCTTTCCCAAACCGGAAAAGCCCAGGACAAGGCCATGAAGTTCGGGTTCCAGGTATCTCCGGGAGTGTCTTGGATCAAACCGGATATGAAAGGCGTGGACAATGGAAGTCCTGGTTTTGCTTTTGAATTCGGGGCGATGGCCGATATTCAACTGACCGATAACATCGCTTTGTCCACAGGCCTGGGCGGGGAATTCAATGGCGGACAACTTAAATTCAATGATGTAGCTGTGCCGCTTCCGGGTTACGACGATCTCGACAGCGCTGTTTTTCCTTCCACGGCTACTTATAATATGCGGTATGTCAAGATCCCTTTGACCTTCAAAGGAAAGACCAACCAGATCGGTTACATGACCTATTTCCTGGAATTCGGGGGGGCAGCGGGTTTTAACTTCCGGTCCAGAATGAGCATCAAGAATCCAGTATCTCGCTCCAATGAAGAGATCGAAACAGAGGACATCGATGTAAGCAAGCCCTTGCGAGTCGTTCGCTTTTCCATGGTGATCCGTGCCGGAGTGGAATACAACCTCAGCGGGAACACTTCTCTGGTTCTTGGAGCTACTTTCGACAATGGCCTCACCAACACTTTCAGTAAGAATAATAGCAATAAGTTCGAAGTCTATGAAGCGGATGGGAAAGGTTACCCCAAGGTCAACAACAGTACCGGCGACAGGATCAAGGGGGAAGCCTTCAATGCCATTACCAATGCCATCAGCCTCAACGTAGGCGTTCTGTTCTAATCCATCCTTTATTATTCTTACCTTTTTATTCCCCGGCCTTCCCCCAACAAAGGCCGGGGTTTTTATTTTTGCGCCATGCGCCTTGCGATCGCTCAACTGAACTACACCATTGGAGACCTGGCCGGGAACCAGGAAAAGATCCTGAAGACCCTTCAAGAAGCCAGGGACGAGCATGCAGACCTGGTGGTGTTCGGGGAATTGTCGGTTTGCGGCTATCCACCCCGCGACCTGTTGGAATTCGATGACTTCGTTCATCGCTGCCAGGCTTCGGTAAGAACGATCGCTTCTCATTGCCAAGATATCGCCGCCATCGTCGGCGCCCCCTCCTTCATCCCCGGTCATGAAGGGAGAAGACGTTATAACTCTGCCTACTTCCTGAACGAAGGACGGATCATCTCTACCCACCACAAAGCCCTGCTCCCCACCTATGATATTTTCGACGAGGGACGGTATTTCGCTTCCGCCACCGAATTCACACCAGTGGAATTCCAGGGAAAGACCATTGCCCTTACGGTATGTGAAGACCTGTGGAGCATCCAGAAGGATCTTTTGTACACTGTCCATCCCATGGAGGAACTGATGAAGCAGGATCCTGATCTGATGATCAACATTGCTGCTTCCCCCTTCCATAAAACCCATGCTGAAGTGAGGCGGGAAGTCCTGACCAACAATGCAAAGAAATTCGACCTTCCCCTCTTTTATGCCGGACAGGTGGGGGGGCAGACCGACCTGATCTTCGACGGAGGTTCCATGGCGATCGACGCCAAAGGGCACGTAACCGAACTCCCTTACTTTGAAGAAGCCCTCCGGATATTCGATACGGAAGAACAAAGAGCGTCCCTTTCTGATCCCGCTGCCGTTCAAACCGGAAACCCCACAGAAAGGATCCATCAAGCTCTTCTCCTGGGGATCAGGGACTACTTCAGAAAACTCGGGTTCCGGAAAGCGATCGTCGGTTTGTCGGGAGGGATCGACTCTGCCCTTACCCTTACCCTGGCAGCAGAGGCCCTTGGCGCAGAGAACGTATATGGTGTGCTGCTTCCCTCCCGGATCTCCTCCGAACATTCCGTAAGTGACTCCCAGGCCCTGATCGAAAACCTGGGCTGTCCTTCCGACCTGTTCCCGATCGATGACGTGGTGGATCAGTTCCAGAGCACGCTTGCCCCGATATTCTCCGGGACCCAACCAGGGGTTACAGAAGAGAACCTTCAGTCAAGGTCTCGGGGAGTGCTGCTGATGGCACTTTCCAATAAGTTCGGACATATCCTCCTCAACACCTCGAACAAGAGCGAAACGGCCGTAGGCTACAGCACCCTTTACGGGGATCTTTGTGGCGGACTTTCCGTTCTCGGGGATGTCTACAAGACCGAGGTCTATGCTCTGGTCGAACAGATCAACCGGGATGAAGAGGTGATCCCCCGGGCCATCATCGAAAAAGCCCCCTCAGCAGAATTACGACCCGATCAGAAAGATACAGACAGTCTTCCCCCTTATGAGGCGCTGGACCCTATCCTGTATAGTTACATTGAAGGGAGGAACAGCCGGGAAACGATCATCAGCGAAGGGCATGATGCAGGAACGGTCGGGCAGGTATTGGACCTGGTCAACAAAAGTGAGTACAAGCGATTCCAGACACCCCCCATTCTCAGGGTTTCCCCGAAAGCCTTCGGCCCTGGCCGGAGAATGCCGATCGTAGGGAAATTCGATGAATAAACCACCTATCCTCCCA
>CAZAYA010000127.1:0-7631 GCA_964489175.1 uncultured Flavobacteriales bacterium
AAGGAACTGCCGATCATGTTTAACTTGGTGTCCACTCAAAGGTAGCAAGTCCAGGCCTGCTGGGCCTACCATAAGTTCAATGGAAATAGCATTGTGGACCCTATACCTTAACTTTAACCTTCGATCCAAAAAGTTGCTCAGCATTTCCTCCACTTATGACCGAAAAACAGATCGAAAAGGTCAGGGCCCGGATCCGGAAGATCCGCGGGCAGCTCACCGCCGAAAAACGGAAATTCGGCTGGTTCGATGACAGCGGGGGACGGCGGTACGATCTGCCCGGGCTTTACATCAAGATCGGGGACTACAAAGGAGGCCTGACCTATTTCCGTTGGTTCCAAAAGAATTTCCCGGATGACATCGGCTTGCCTTCCTTCTTGTTCGAGTGGACGATCATCCTTTTCAAGAACGGAAAGCTGGAAGCTGCGAGGAAAAAGGCGTTCGAGGCCTATTGCAGGAATGTACAGGTGTTCGATCGCTTTTTCGGAAGGCCGCTCCGGGGAGCGGCCGGCTGGGAAATGTCGAACCTGGAACTTCCGGAATTCCTGGAACACTTTCCCTATTCGAGCGAGGATCCGGAACTGGCCGACTTTACGGAATGGCTGAGTTGCTTTGAACAAGAGCCGGAGTTCGTGGAAAAGAGCCGGGCCTACATCGCGCTTCAGGAACAGCTCCAGCATACGCAAGGGGGTTCTGAGGAACGTAGGGCATTGCTGGATAAAAAGCGGGAATTGAAAAGGTCTTTCGGGGAAGCTTGAATGCTCTTTTCCGTTGAGCAGCATTTGCCTCTCGCCACGCTTACCGCTATGCTCATCGAGCTTCAATTCCACTTCCGGTCCACCTGAACATGTTCCTCCAGGCATTCCGCGATCATTCCGGTCAATTCTTCCAACAGTTGTAAGCTTTCGCGGGCGGTGATCGCTCCTTCCTCTTCCAGGTGGCCTTCCTCCAGGAGTGCTTCCAGGATATCGTGGGTTTGTTGTAAGGCGAAAAAGTCGCCCATGGCTTTTTTACCTGAGCATTGATCCCGGTTCAGATAGATCCCTTCATGGGATTCCTCAAGGGTGACGGTGGCTTTCCAAACGTAGAGTACCATAATGAGCTGCGTTTTCTTGTTGTCCTCGCTTTTAGGGGGTGAGGATCTTCCCTTCGAGGGCATGGGAAGATATATTTTGAAGGAGCTGGAAGAGGGGCCAAGATCTTGTGAAAATAGGGGTAAGGATTTCCGCTAAGCATAGCGAGTTTGCCTCCCGGAGGGAGGACGCTACGCTCAGCAGCGGGATCCACTCGATAGGTTCAAAATGTTTCCCTATTCATACCTATTCCCGCCATCATGTATAAAAAAAGGGCATTTCTTATACCTATCGGAAAAACGTGTATAGATCTTGCCGCTTTTTTGAGCAGAAACCGGGGAACCGTTCATGGGTTGGCGCATCGGATGATAACGGCCCCGCTATGCTCAGCAGAGCATCCGCTCGTCGAGAAGCCCGGGCGATACCAAAGGTACCCTGTTCCTCCAGAGGCCCTACCTTTGCAGGGTATGATCCGAACCTCATCCCTGCGAACGATCCCTGTCCTGCTGCTCATCCTTTTGGCCGGTTGTGGAGAAGACCCCGGTGAGGAAGTCGACTTCACGAAGGAGGACGGGTTCAAGAACGTCCAGGCCCGCAAGAAGCACTTCTTCTCCGTGTTGTACCCTGTGGTGAAGGCTGAGAACGAGCGGATGCTCGAGCAGCGGGAAAGCATCCTCGAAATGCTGAGGGAGAAGAAAGCAGGCGGATCCCTGTGGGGCTGTGAGGTGGAGCAACTCCGTTCCCTGTCCCACACCTTTCGGTGTGATACGGTAGCGCCTGCCTCGGTCGAGAACCTGAAGGCGTTGAAGCGCAAGGTGGACCTTGTACCGGTGGAGCTGGTCCTGGTCCAGGCGGCCAACGAGTCGAGCTGGGGGCGATCCTATTTTGCCCGGAAGGGGAACAACCTTTTCGGGGAGTGGTGCTTTTCCAAGGGTTGCGGGATCGTTCCGCGGCAACGCTCCCAGGGAGCCACCCATGAGGTCCGGAAATTCTCCAGCGTATCGGGGTCGGTGCGGAGTTACCTCGAGAACCTGAACGCCCATCCTGCTTACAAGCAGTTAAGGCGCATCCGGGCCCGGATGCGGGAAGCCGGGAAAAAGCCGAAAGCCTTGCGGATGGCCGCCGGGCTGTCACGGTACTCCTCCAAGGGGCAGGAGTATGTTCGCCTTATCCGGCAGATGATCCGCAGCAACCGAAAGCTGATCGGGAAGGTGAAAAGGCCGGAGGCTTGAGCTCGTTCATTCAGGCTGCCCGGGGCGCACCCATAAATGGCTGTACCAATGCCACACGGTCCCGTCCCGGGAGGGAGCGGTGATGGTGTAAAGGGTGCGGCGGTCCGTCAGGTCCCGGGTCGCCTTCACTTCCAGCACCAGCGGGTCCTCCTTCACGACCGTCAGGGAACAATCCTGGCGCCCGTCCACGAAGCATTGCAAACCATTGGGGTTGATCGCCGGTTCTTCCACCGTGATGCGCAGGGTCGGTGGCTTACGATCGCGAAGGATAACATCCGCAGGGTCTTCCCGGGTAACCCCGAGGGGATGCATGGATGCTTTCTCCCTGAATTTTTCGACCCTTCCGTATTGGGCGGCCATGGGAAAACGAGGCAGGGCGAAACGATCGCTTTCGGGCCCGATCACCCCTGAGCGCTGGGCTGCAGCAGCTCTGTAATCGTACTCCCGGAGCACTTCCTGCATGCTGCTGGTGTATTCCCCATAAGGGTAGGCATAGAGGTCAGGCACCTTTCCGAGCTGTTCCCGGAAAAGGGCTTCCCCCTGTCGGAGGTCTTCCTCAAAGGCCTCTGCGATCTCCTCCGGGGGGTGGTCGAGAAAGTGCTCGTGGGAATGGGAGTGATGCCCGATCTCGTGCCCCTTTTGTTGCAGGTCCTGAAGGGCCTTCCACGACAGGGAATTCCCCTTGCCTACCTGATCGGTGCAAATGAAGATGGTGGCTTTGTACCCATATTCTTCAAGGAGGGGGAGCGCCCCGGATAGGACCGAGGAGTAGCCGTCATCGATCGTGAGCGCTGCTAACTTCTCCCCTTGATGGCCTTCTTCCATGCGCTCTAATGCATCTCCCAGGGGGAGGACGGTGTAGCCGTTGTTCTTGAGGAACTGAAGGTGCCCCTCGAAACGCTCCAGGGAAATGTTGGTGGAGGGATAGGTAGCATTGCCGAACCGGTGATAAGCAAAGCAATTGATCCGGGGCGTACTGTTGGCTTCCTTTGTTCTGCCGGAAGCGACCGCGGTGGTGGCTTCCTGCTCGTTCTTATCGTTGCCCGGCTGACAGGAAGTGGAGAGGCAGGTTGCCAGGAAGAGGATCGGCCAGAATGCTTTCATACCCCAAAGGTCTTCATAATTTCATGACAGGTAAGGGGGTAATGAGTTTTTTTGGTGGCAGTTGTGTTGTCCGGGGGCTAGGTGGATGGTGTTGGGGTGAACGGATTTCATTCGGATCCGTTCGCCAGCTCTTGTTGATCGGCTTGTGCCAGGCGATAGGGTCTGTTGAACGCTTCCTGGGCCATTTTGAAATGAGCGGCCAGTTTCCGGATGCTTGCCTTGGAAAGTCCCTTTTTGTAGTTGAGGATCTTGGAGACGGTTCCTTTGGACAAGCTGAGAATGTTGCCGAGGTCTTTGGCTTTCAGGTCATGTTCGTGCATCAGGGCCTTGATCATTTCAACCGGGTCCAGTTCTTTGAAGCTGCTGTTCTCCCTTTCCCATTTTTCAATGAGGGTGGTCAGCAGGTCAACTTCGTCTTCGTCAGGATCACCATTGACCACCTTATTTTCCAGGGTAGTACAATAGTCCTGGTATTGTTTTTCTGACCGTATTACAGTGTATTTCAAAGGCATGGTTGCATGGTTTTCTTCCGGGCGATCAGTAATGGTCCACTTTGAACTGTTCTCCTTTTTGACAAAGTTTATCGTATGCTGCATGCGGGCCGATCCATTTTACAAAGAGGTGGACCCGCCGGGGACCGAATTGATAGGAACAGATCATCCTATGGTCGTTGCCCCCGATGTTGAAGATAACCCGTTGGGTTCCTCTCCCCAGGATATCTGCACTTGGAAAAGTGGTTTTGATGTCGGTCGGCTCGTTCCAGTCAGCCGATCGAACAAGGGCCGACCATCTTTCAAAAGACCGTTGATCAGATGGATGCTTTTGGACATATTCTTCGATCGTTCGCTTTTTGATCAAGTGAATTCTCATTCCGTAGAACGGGATTGGATCCTTTTTTGTTTCATTAAAGGAAACTTTTAGGCCTCTTTTTATGCTGAAGCGTTAGGAAGTAGTAGGAGAATGATAGGTCGCTGTATAAGGGTCGTATTGGCATTGGGAAGGTTTGGAATACCGGTCCCCTTCAACAAAGGCTCTGCAATCCGAGCAGATGTATCGGAACTCGCAATCCTGGCAGATCCGGATCTGGTCCTTGTTGATCTTCCAATATTGTTGGAAGTCCTTTTGGAGAACGAGCGCTCTTAGATCTTCCGCTTCGATGTGACCGTATTTTTCCGGAAGGGAGGGGCAATTCCTGACCTGCCCTTCCGGGTCGATGGCCAGCTTTCTGTTCAGGCAGGAGTTGAAACGGAGCGATTCGAAGAACATTTCCGGGTTGATGCTGAAATAAGCGGGATCGATGATCCCGCAATGATCGTTGTTTTGAATGGTTTGTTCCAGATAGTTGATGGAGCTGGGCAGGGTGTCGGACCTGATCGTTCGGTTGAACGGGGCTGAGTGAACAATAAAGTTCCCGACCCTTTGTTCCTTGACCAACAAGAGGCCCAGTTCTTTTTCATCAAGTTCTTCGTGGTACTTCAGGAATATGGAAATGTTCTTGAAACTTGTGGGCCGGAACTTCTCCAGGGTTTGGGTGAGGAATTCATGGGAAATGACCTCGTAGAACCGTAATTCCAGGAACTTGGTGTTCAATTCGGTGAGTTTTTCAAAGGCCAGTGAAAGGTCGTAGACCGACTTCCGGCCATATTCCAGGATGGCATTGGTGATCAGGGATGGAACTTCCCAGTTGGTAGAGAGGGGAGGAAAATCCCGGGGGTCTTCGCAATAGATCCCTAATTCATGGCTGACCAGCTCCTCCAGTTGCTCTTCGATCCGGTCGTCCACCCAATGTCCGTAGTAGGTTTTGATATCTTCTATGGGGCGGTCCTGGTGGACCGTTAGGACCTCGAACAGGCCTTCATTGATGAAGAAGACCTCTTTCCTTTGCAGGTCGCAGATCACAGATCTTTTAGCTCCCTTTACCGGGATGCAATTGGCATGGAGTTTAAAGTAGGTCTTATTCTTCATTATAGACAGGTAAGATCATTTTGGAGATCGGTTTGGCAGGGCCGTGGCAGGGCGTTTTCCCTGCGTTCCGGACCGGAAGGTCGGCATACCGGGAAGCGCGTTGCCGGGTCTTTTCAATGGATTCCTTATGAAGGAAATGGAAGTTCACCGGCAGGGATCCCAGTACAGGTTGGATATGGAATTGCTTATCCTTCTTCATACTTCTTCAGGAGGTAGGTGGCGATCTTTTTCTCCAAATGGTAATTACAGGGGAAGGAGGTCATACCAAACTGTCCTACCGGATTGACTTCCAGGAATATCAATTGATCATCGGGGCGAACGATCATATCGATCGAACCAGTGGTCATTCCCAGGGAAGAGATGAGTTCCTTCAGTTGATTCCCGGTCCTTTCGGGTAGTTGATAAGGAATGGTCCGGTTGGGGTGATCATAGTTATAATTCCGGAAGTCCACGCTTGTTTTCGGGTCATTTTGAGAAAAGATCGCCATGGGGAAGAGCTCTTTTTCCAGGAAAAAGATCCGTAACTCGAACGCCTTTGGGATCAGGGGTTGGAAAAGGGTCGGAAAGAATCGTTCCGGGAATTGTTCCAGATCTTCCGGAGCGATCTTTTCGGTCTTGATGCTGAAAAGGGCTTGCTCCCCCCAGAAGAAGGTCGTTTCTCCGGCACATTTGGATATAAGGGATCCGTATTCGGACAGGAATCCTTTAAGGTCTTCTTTCCTTGTTGTGACCAGGGTTTCGGGCACCAATAGCCCTGATCTTCTGGCCGCGGTCAGGACCTCCAGTTTGGAGGGGGCCAATTCCGAAGGATGGGAAAGCCATCGGCAATGGGCCAGGTTGTTCCACAATTGTTTTTGGAGCACATTGACCTCCCGGGAAAGGTACTTCAGCATTTCCAGATGATTATCGACCGATCCTTCCATGCCCTTCATGAGGGTTTGCAAATAGGTGTTCTCCAGGGAGCGCCTGAACCAGCAAACCGTGAATTCTTTCAGGTCCGGAAGGTCAGGGATGCTGACTTTTCCGTTACGGCAGGTCATTTTTTCTATAAATGTTTCTGCATTGAGGCGGTAATAGGGAGCATTCAAATGCTCGAGCCAGTCCGTGACCTTTCCGGTGGAGGCTTCATGGTCCTTTTTGCTCAGGATCAGGATCATGAGACCTTTTGTAGTTGTAAGGTCAGTCGGGAGCAGTCGAGGTTCATGTACTGCAACTTCACAAAGCCGTATTCCTCGTGGAAATAGGCCTTGAGTTCCGTATCGCCCAATTCACCATGGCTTTTGGCATGGACCAGATGGCAGGAGAGCTCTCCGAATGATCCGGTTTTCAGGGGTACCCTTTCCTTTTTTCGGTAATGGATATCGAAGGAAGCGAAGGAGGTATCAGCAAGCCTTGTTTTAGCCACCATTTTGGCCGGGATGGAGATCTGGGAATGCCAGGCCGTGGTGTCGAACCGGATCATGGGGAAAGGGTTGAATTCCGTTACGGCGAAACCGAACATGCGGGGCGGGTGCAGGAAGATCCGGTCCTCGTTTTCTACGACACCGGTCTGCTCTCCCATCAGGATCTTTCCTCTTTTGTTGAAATAGTCGTATTTGATCATGGTCTGCTCCCGGGCCAGGGGATCGTTCGAGGTGGTCCGGTATACATAGAGTTCCAGGTATTCGATGGGGAATTCATGGCTGTAATTGGTATCCTCAGGGAGGACATTGGCCCAATCGATGCATTTCACATTACGGTCTTTCCGACAATCTTCATTGAACCGGGCGGTGATGATCCGTTCCTGGCCGGAAGGGTCCGTGTATTCATACCCGTACCGGAATATCCTTTTGCTCTGAAAGATTTGGTTGTCCTGGTTCAGGGGATTGGCTGGCCCCGATTCCCTGAATTCTTCCAATTCCTGCATGTTGTACCAGGGAGGGAGCGAAGCTTTTGATGAAGCGGTATGCCCTGATGGTTGGCCTTTACAGGAGAACAATAACAGGAGGAGGTACGAGAAGCACCTGATCGGAGGCAACATAAGTAGGGGTTTTTAGATCCCTCCCTTCCCGATACAAGCAAGCCGGGAAGGGAGGGATAAGGTTTTCATATCGACGTTACAGCCTGCTGTGTGCTAACACTACAGGCATCGGTCCAGTCCCCGTCACGATCGGTATCTCCGAAGGTGTCGTGCCCGATGATCGTCCAGGTGCATTCACTGGTTTCGGTGTCATAACCGGGGGCCTGTCCCCCGACGACCTTGTTTAGGTTCTCGGCTTTC
>CAZAYA010000128.1:0-7589 GCA_964489175.1 uncultured Flavobacteriales bacterium
GGAAGAAGGCTACGGCATTGTGACCGTACCACCATTGCACCAGGGCATCCTGAACGCCGGCGTACCAGGGGTAGCTTTTCATGAAAGTGACCGGCAGTTCGAAAGAGTTCACCAGGTGCAGCACTGCCACGGTGATGAAGGTGGCGATGTAGAACCAGATCGCCACATAGAGATGGCGTACCCGCCGTTTGAGGATGGTGGCGAACATGTTCCAGCCGAAGACGACCCACATTACGGTGATGGCGATGTCGATCGGCCATTCCAGCTCAGCATATTCCTTGGAAGTGGTGTAGCCGAGGGGCAGGGTGATGGCGGCGGACAGGATGATGAGCTGCCAGCCCCAGAAGTTGATGCGGCTCATCGTATCGCTGTACATCCGGGCCTTGCAGAGCCGTTGCAGCGAATAATAGATCCCGGCGAAAATGCCGTTCCCCACGAAGGCGAAGATCACCGCATTGGTATGGAGGGGACGGATCCGGCCGAAAGTGATGTACTCGATGCCGGCGTTCAGGGAGGGGAAAACAAGTTGAAGGGCGGCGGTCAGGCCGACCAGCATTCCTACAGCCCCCCAGATAACGGTGGCGTAGACAAAATCCCGGACGATCCTGTTGTCATAGGAAAAACGTTCCGCGTTCCCTTCTTTCCGGGTGATCTCTTGTTCGCTGGAGCTCATCGTTCTTGTTGGGATTTGTTCTTGTTGGTGTCATCGAACAGCATACGGCGGGCGGGGGTCTCATCGTCATCATATTGCCCCGAGGCCGTGGCCCACAAGAAGGCCCCAAGGAACCCCAGGGCCACCAGCAGGCTCACACCTATCAAAATGAAAAGAACACTCATATGTTCGTATCGTTGTATTATTAAAAAAGCTTGTAGCGAAACACCGCTCAGAACGAGGGTACGGATCAAAAGGGTCTTCTTGTTCGTCAGCTTTCTGAATTGCATTTTGTTCCCGACCTTTGACACAAAGGTCAAAGGGCAAGAGCCGCACCCTTATGAGCGAGGTCATGATCAAAGATGACTTTTGTCATTTTGCCTTTTGGTCGAGAGAAAACAAGATCTCAGCTATGATCCGGGGGGAGTTGTTGGAAAAACATCAAGGAAGGAAAGTGGATTTCCCGGTCGGGAGTATCATTTTTCATGAAGGAGACCAGGCCCACTCTTATTTCCAGATCATCACCGGAGAAGTGAAGATGAGCCACTTCAATGAGGAAGGCAAGGAGTTCGTGCAGCGGATCTTCTCGGAAGGGGAGAGTTTTGGGGAGCCTCCGCTACTGGGGGATTTCACTTACCCATCCTCTGCGATAACACTGCAGGATGCGGAATTGTGGAAACTGGACAAAACCCATTTCATTGAACTACTGCGGGACCATCCTGATATCCACCTTGAATTCACCCGGGTACTTTCCAGGAGGTTGCGTTACAAAGCGATGATGCAGAAGGAGATCGCGACTTATGCGCCCCGTCACCGGATCCTCACCCTTATCGACCATTACAAGGAGCATTTCGGCAAGAGTGGTCAGGATTTCGAGGTGCCGTTCACGCGGCAGCAGTTGGCGGACATGACCGGTTTACGGGTGGAGACGGTGATCCGGGCCATCAAGGAGCTGGAACAAGAGGGTGCTTTGCGCATCATCGACCGGAAGGTGCATCGCTGATCCCGTTCCTACGGGCTAGTCCATAAGTGGCCAGGGTGATGAACCCGACCACGGTCACCGAACTCAGGGGCATCAGAATAGCTGCGATCAGAGGCGTGAGCATGCCGCTCACGGCAAAGCCGGCTCCCACCAGGTTGTACAACAAAGAGATGGCGAAGCTGATGTGTATGACGGTCCTGGTACCCCGCGAAGCTTTCAGGAATTTGTCCAGCCCGGCCATGTGATCGCTTTTCAGGATCACATCGCTGGCAGGGGTGAACTTGAAAAGGTCGTCCGTCACTGCGATGCCGACGTGGCTCTGCCGGAGAGCACCGGTGTCGTTCAGGCCGTCCCCTACCATCATCACGCCCTTTCCTTTTTTTCTTAGCTGTTCCACATAGGTGACCTTGTCTTCGGGTTTTTGCCGGAAATAAAGCGGAACGGAAGGTCCGAAGACGTCCTTCAGGGTTCGGGCTTCGCCTTCCCGGTCCCCGGAAAGCAGGTGGAGGGCATAGTTCCCCCGTAATCCCCGTATGCTCTCGCGGATCCCCTGGCGGTATACATTCCGGAACCAGAAACTCCCTTTAGGAACCCCATCCACGGAACACCAGACACGCGTCTGGTCATCTTCTGCTGGTGTTTCGGCCCCGGTCCAGGAAGCTTTGCCGATGCGAACTTCTTGCCCCCCGATCATCCCCCGGATCCCCTGGCCGGGGACTTCTTCCAGCTCCGTTACGGGGGTGAGGCCCTGGGGGGCTTCGTTCCTGCTCAATGCCTGGCTGAGGGGGTGGGTGCTTTGGCTGGCCAAAGTGGCGATCGCCTGCTGTTCCTCGCTGGAAAGGGCAGGGCCTTCATGGATCGGTTGCCGGAGGTCTTCAGTGAGGGTGCCGGTCTTGTCGAAGATCACGTCGGTGATGTTGGCCATTTCTTCTACCACGCCGGCTTCTTTGGTATAGAAGCTGCTTTTACCGAAGAGGTGGCGCATGTTGCCCAGGGCGAAGGGAACGGTGAGGGCCAGGGCACAGGGACAGGCGACGATCAGAACAGCTGTGAAGGTGGTGATGGCCTTGGAAGGATCGAACCACCACCAGTAGATCCCGGTGAGAGTGGCGATGACCAGCACGGCCGGGGTGAAATAACGGCTTACCCGGTCGGCGACCCCCTGGATGTTGCTCTTCCTTTTCTTGCGGAAGGACTGGCTGTTCCATAGGCGATGCAGGTAGCTTTCCTCGGCCGGTTTTTCCGCTACGATCTCGGCTGCTTTTCCCTGCCATTGTCCACCGGCATGTACTTTATCTCCTTTTTTCAGTTCTATCGGCAGGGATTCGCCTGTGATGAAACTGTTGTCCACCTGGCCTTCCGGGCTCAGCAGGATACCGTCTACCGGTACCATCTCCCCATTGCGCAACAGCAAGCGGTGTCCTTCTTCGATGTCCCCGATCGGTAGGGTCTGTTGACCGTTCTCCGTGAGGAGCGTTCCTGATAGGGGAAGGTAGCCTTGCCCGTTCCGGTCGAAATCGAGGGTTCGGTAGGTGCGGTCCTGCACCCACCGGCCGATAAGCAGGAAGAAAACAAGGCCCGCCAGCGAATCCATGTACCCGGGGCCGGCCCCGCTGATGATCTCGAAACTGCTTTGCCCGAAAAGGGCCAGGATCCCCAGGGATACCGGAACATC
This sequence comes from uncultured Flavobacteriales bacterium, assembly GCA_964489175.1. GTDB lineage: Bacteria > Bacteroidota > Bacteroidia > Flavobacteriales_D > CAYVSK01 > CAZAYA01. The sequence continues at coordinate 3,310 of CAZAYA010000128.1, forward strand.
GATATTGATGAAACCATACCGAAGGCTTTTCCAGGCGGACCGGAAATAAATAGCAGCGGCATAAAAAAAGACCGGCAGGCTCAGGGCCAGTGTCAGCCAGGAGAAGAACCGGAGGTAGGCTTTCCCGCCTTCCTGGGCTGCTCCCAGGTATTCGGGAAAACTCAGGAGCATGATGTTGCCGAAGCAGAAGCCGGCCACGCCGAGGCGGTAGATCAGGCTTCGGTCGAGAGGAGCTTGCTCCTCCCGGGCAGCGATCACAGGTGGATAACCGATGGTTTCCAGTAATTCCGCTAATTGCCGCAGGGAGATCCGGCCGGGGTCGTAAGTGATGTCTGCTTTTTTTTGACCCAGATCCACAATGGTCTGCCGGATCCCTGGTTCGATACGGTACAGGTGTTCCAGGAGGAAAAGGCAGGAGCTGCAATGAATGTTGGGAAGGGTAAGGTGGAGGCGGGCCGCGTTCTCATCCTTGAAATCCAATAATTTTTCCTGTACGGCAGGATCGTCGAGGAAGGCGTATTTTCCGCTGTCGGGGGCTTCCTTGCCGGATATTCCGCTTTTCTCCAGATCGTAATAGCCGCTCAGACCGTTCTCCTGCAACAATTGATAAACGGTCCGGCACCCCTGGCAGCAAAAAGCCTTGTCGTCATGAACGACAGGGGAGGAAGGGCAGGGGTCCCCGCAATGGAAGCAAATGGTATCATCGACGGCCGTGGCCATGAATACAAAATTCTGAAAAGATACCAGGTCGGAGCATGACTTTGGTCAGTGTTGTTTATAGGGTGGCTTTGTATATTTGGAACAATGATCGATCGTTACAGACTGACCTTGGATCCCTACCCCAGAGGATTCCACCTGATCACCGATAAGGTGATGGAGCATATCGGGGAATGGCCCACGGAAGGCTTGATGCATGTTTTTATTCCCCATACTTCGGCGGCACTTACATTGAACGAGAACGCCGATCCGAGCGTGCGTGCGGATATGGAAAAGGCCTATGACAAGTTAGTGCCGGAGAACGAGCCGTTCTATACCCATACGCAAGAGGGAAGCGATGATATGCCGGCCCACATCAAGGCGTCCCTGACGGGGAGTTCCATCACCTTGCCGATCTCAAAGGGCAGACCCGATCTGGGGACGTGGCAGGGGATCTATCTTTGTGAGTTCAGAGACAATGCTTCCGCTCGGCGATTGACGATCACGATCTATTCCTGAAACGATTTTTTGCCGAGATCTGTTATCTTTAGTGTAATATTCCAAAGTTCGCGCTATGAAAAGATCCCTGACCCTTTCCGTTTTTTTTCTGTTCACCATCTTCAGTGCCTTTGCCCAGAACAAAGAAGCAGGTCAGGAATGGGTGAAGATGATGTTCGATCCCAAGGCCAATGTCTACAAGGCCGACCGGGCTTTTGAAGAATACTGGCAGGGGGAAATGGGCCCTGGCCATAAGCAGTTCAAGCGCTGGGAAAATTTCATGTCCCCTCGCGTTTATCCTACAGGAGAACCGTTCGACCCGATGGCGACCTGGAAGGTGGTAAAAACAAGAGATCGTGTGGTTGGTCGCTCCAACCAGGGGAATTGGCAATATTTCGGGAATGATGATGTACCGACCAATCTCGGTGGGGCTGGCCGGGTCAATTGCACGGTGGAATCTTACGATGACCCTGATATTCTATATACCGGGGCTGCATCCGGTGGTTTCTGGCGATCGATGGATGGTGGTAAGACCTGGGTGACCACGACCGATGACCTTCCTGTGTTGGGAGTTTCTTCCATCGCGATCCATCCGGACGATCCGCAAACCCTTTTCATGGCTACCGGTGATGGTGACGGTTCCGACACCTATAGCGCAGGCGTGCTCAAATCCACTGACCGGGGTGATACGTGGGATACCACCGGTCTTACCTACCTGGCGGAGGATCAAATGTTGGTCAACCGGCTGATCATCCATCCGAATGACCCGGATACGATCTTGGCTTCTTCCAATGATGGGATCTTCAAGACAGAGGATGGCGGGGACAACTGGACGCAGATCCTTTCCGGCGAGCATTTCATCGATCTTGAATTCAAACCCGGTGATCCTTCCGTGGTATATGCTGCTTCCTTTGGGATCCTGGGGGGAGGGAAGTTCTACAAGTCGACCAATACTGGCGATAGCTTTAGCCCTATCACCAGCGGTACACCTACACCGAGTGAAGTGGACCGGATCGAGATCGGCGTGACCCCTGCTGATCCGGATCTTGTCTATTTTGTGGCCGGCAATTATAACAACCGGGATTTCCACGGTTTCTACCGGTCCATGAACAGCGGGGATGATTTTCAGGTGATGAAGTTCAAGAGTCCGAACATTCTGGGCAGAGCTACGCATGGAGATGACGATATTGGGCAGACCTGGTTCGATGTATCCATTGCTGTTTCTCCTACTGATCCCAACGAAGTGTTCGTGGGTGGGATCAATACCTGGCGAACCCGTGATGGGGGGAGTACCTGGGAACCGGTAAGCCACTGGCGGTCCAAGAACGGTGTTCCCTATGTTCATTCTGATATTCACGGCTTGCGTTTTGGTCCCAGCGGAACGCTGTACAATTCCTCTGACGGAGGGGTGTTCAAGACTACTGATGGCGGACAAAGCTGGCAAGACCTGAGCGATGGTCTGCAGATCGCTCAGATCTATAAACTGGGGCTGTCAAAGACCGAGCCCGACCGGGTGGTGACCGGCTGGCAGGATAATGGTACCAACATGTTCTTCAAGGGGAAATGGTTCCGGGTGGACAACAGTGATGGCATGGAATGCCACATCCATCCCATCAACCGGAACATCGTATATGCGTCCCATCCCTACGGGCAGATCCGGCGGTCGGTCGATGGTGGAAAGGATTTTACGCAGATCGTGGACAGTGATGGGAATGGCGTCAATGAAAAATCCGAATGGGTGACGCCCTATTTGCTCAACCAGAATGATCCTGATGAATTGCTCGTGGGTAAATCCTATGTATACCGGAGCAATGATGGTGGAGATACCTGGAACCAGTTGGGGATCCTGATCGGACGATCTGAAAAATTGAAGGCCCTTGCGCTGGCCCCCTCTAACAATGACTATATCTATGTGACCTCCGGTGAAAAGATATGGTTGTCCACCAATGGCTATGATTTCAGTGAGATCACATCCGGGCTTCCCAATGCCTCCATTACTTCCATTACAGTCGATGAGAAAAATGAAGAAAAAGCCTGGGTGACCCTTTCCGGTTATAAAGATGGGAAGAAGGTCTATAAGACCAAAGATGCCGGGCAGAACTGGACGAACATCTCCGCTGGCCTTCCCAACCTGCCAGCCAACACCCTCGTGCAGCACGGACCGGATGATGTCCTCTTTGTAGGGATGGACGTCGGGGTTTATACGAGGGATAAGAACCAATCCAGTTGGCAGCTCTTCAGCAACAACTTGCCTAACGTGGTCGTGAACGACCTGGAGATCCACTATGGAGCCGGAAAACTCCGGGCTGCGACCTACGGAAGGGGTGCCTGGGAGACGGATATAGAAGGTGTGGCCAGCTCCATCGTTCCGCATGATGCTTCCCTGCCTTCTTTGACCTTGTTCCCTAATCCTTCCGCAGGAACTTCCACGCTGGAACTTTCGGAGCGTCCCGGCAAAGAAGTGCGGATCGAAGTGAGGGATGCGGTCGGCAGAACGGTCAAGACCCTGCAGGGTGACCCGAACCGGACGCGCTATACGATCGACCTGTCCGGGCTCAGCAACGGGACTTATATCGTCAATACCTTCATCGGGCAGCGCCGCCTGGTGAACAAGATGAACGTGGTCCGGGAGACCGGACAGTAAAAGGGCTGCTTATTTCGGTGGATAGGAACAGGTCATTTCCACTTTGTCGATCCCTCCCGGGTAATGCCCCTTCTCGATGCTGGCCGTTCGAAAACCGAATTTTCGGAAGAATTCTTCGGTGGCGGGAACCGTTTCCAGTGTGATCGTTGCATCCGGTCGGACTTTCCTGATCCGTTCCAGACGGTGTTCCAATAGCCGTTTTCCGTATCCCCGCCCGTGATGGCTTTTGTGGACCACGCCCCAGATCAACCGGGCTTCCTTCCCTTCCCAGGCAAAACCACCGAACCCGATCAGTTGCTTTTCTTTCAGCAGGATATCAAAGTCAGGGCATAATTCCACCTGGTGGTCCAGAAAATTCAGGAACGGTTCTTCCTCTTCCGGGTGAAAAGCTTCCGGAACATTGCTTCGGAAGACTTCCAGGCAGGCTTCCCGATGATCAGCT
>CAZAYA010000129.1:0-7286 GCA_964489175.1 uncultured Flavobacteriales bacterium
GTACTCCCGGGAGAAAAGGTGCATACCACGGCCCGGCAGTATGATTTCTTCGGGGCTCCTGCCAAAGCCATTTACCGGTTCGAAGAAGAGGTGACCCGGGAGGATCCTGAAGGCCGCTTCCTGGAGATCCCTATTTCCACCGTTGTGCCTTCCCGGTTCGTTCAATTCCTCGACAAACTGGTCCTGAAGTACCACTGGAAGATGGGGGACCGTTCCTTTGGGCAAGGCAAAGGGGTGGAAGCCCGGGAACTGGGACCAGGGACTGCTCCTGCCCGTCAGGAAATGGTATCCGTTGAGTTGCTGAGTCCGCCGAAGGTGCCGCTCTATCTTCGATACTTGCGGGAACACGACCTGATGCATTTCATTGCCCATCCCAAGATGTTGACCCGGTATAACCTGAGAGCCTTCCAGCAATTCCTGGATAAGGCTTTCGGCCAGTATTCTGTAGAGACGGATCTTCGGCGGATCGTGGAGCGGGCGGAAGAAAGGGGGGAGGTAGAAGTAAGGAGTAAGGGGGGGATGTAGCTTTGTGGCTTTTGTCTCCTGATCATACTGGACTTATTGGCTTTTGGAGAGTGAATGGTGAAGGGTTGGGTTGGCAAAGGCTCGATCCGGGGGATCCTTTACCTTTGGCCTCCATAACTCAAACCTACCCATGACCCGCGTATTGACCGTCCTGGGGGCTCGTCCCCAATTCATCAAAGCGGCTCCGGTGAGCAAGGTGTTCCGGGAGGAGTTCGGGAGCGATATCGAAGAGATCCTGCTGAACACCGGCCAGCATTATGATGATGACATGTCCCGGATCTTTTTTGAAGAACTGGACCTGCCCCGGCCTGCGACCGATCTGGGAGTGGGCGCAGGAGAGCCTGTGGCCCAGATGGGCAAGATCATGGAAGGGGTGGCTGCCGCTATTCGGAAATATCAGCCTGATCTGTTGATGGTCTACGGGGATACTACGACCACCCTTTCCGGGGCGTTGGCTGCCCAACAGGAACAAGTGCCCGTGGTTCATGTGGAGGCTGGCCTTCGTTCTTTCAACAAGCGCATGCCGGAAGAGGTGAACCGCTTGTTGACCGACCAGCTCTCCACCCTTTTGATGGTGCCTACCCCGACCGGGCTTCGCAACCTGGAAAGAGAAGGATTCGATCTGGGCCGGAAGAGCCCTTGGTCTCCTGATCATCCCGGAATTTTCCATGCGGGAGACGTCATGCTCGATGCTCATTTGCTGTTCTCCGAAGTGGCTGCCAGGCGTTCTACGGTATTGAAGGACCAGGGATTGGAGGAAGAAGAATTCGTGCTGACGACGATCCACCGACCGGTGAATACGGATGATAAGGACCAGCTCAAAGGGTTGCTGGACATCCTGGACCAACTTGGCGTTGAAAAGAAAGTGCCGGTCGTCCTGCCCCTTCATCCCCGCACCCGAAAGGCGATGGAGCGATTTGATCTTTCCTTTGACCGGAAAGGGATCCGCTTCCTGCCACCCGCTTCCTTTTTGGACATGCTGGTGCTGGAGCAGGCTGCTAAAGGCGTGTTGACCGATTCCGGCGGGGTACAGAAGGAGGCCTTTTTTGCTGGAAAACCTTGTGTGATCCTTCGCGAAGAGACCGAATGGAAGGAATTGGTGGAAACCGGGAACTCCCGGTTGGCCGGAGCAGACCCCGAAAAGATCCGGGAAGGGTTCGAGGCCATGGTCGAAGGTACCTGGGAACGGGAATCGACCAAGGTCTTTGGAGAGGGGCAAGCCGCTCGTTTTATCGGAGAAACGCTCAAAGCTTTTTGAGAAGACCGATCAAGGCTTTGTTCCAGACTCAGGAAATCTATCTTTGATCATCAATAGTCCCTCAAGATGAAAGCCGTATTGCAGCGAACGTACCGGTGGATCGTGGAGCGCCGTGTAATGGTGGCCTACTTCCTTGTTGTAGTCCCTTTTGTGGCGCTTCGCCTGCCTTTTTTCCTGGAAACGCCGCTCGTTGCCTATAGTGATACCTGGAAGTACCTTTCGTACAGTTATTTGATGGAGCAGGGCTATATTCCCGCTTTCCCTATCCTACCCCCAGGGTATCCTGTGTTCGCCTGGCTGGTGGGACTGATCTCCCACAGCAAGATCTTCCTGGCCCTGGTCCAGTCGCTGACCATGCTGGGCGCTTCCCTGCTCACCTTGCGGTGGACGATCCGCTGGAAAAGGGAATGGACCTTGCCCATGGCCCTGGCCCTTTTCATTATCCTTACGGATCACAACGCTGTGGATTACGAGACCCGCCTCATCCCGGAAAGCATTTATACCCCGGCTTTTCTTGTGGTTTGTGGAGCGGCTGTTCGGGCCATCTTTTCCGGAAGGGCTTCCCACTGGGCCTGGTTTTCGGGTTTTCTGTTGCTTCCTGCCCTGATCCGGAGCAATGGGCCTTATATCTATTTCCTGTTCTTCACTTTCCTGTTCTATTTGTGGGTCGTGCAAAGGGAAAGGTGGCTTTCCCGGAAAATGCTGGCCTTTGTTTTGCCTTTTGTGGTGTTGAACCTGGCTTGGGCAGGGTACAATGCGGCTACGGTCGGGGCTTTCTTCCCGGGTAATCCTCAGCGGTTAAATGTTCAGATGTTAGGAAAAAAGAGGATGGATTTGCCTGAGGTGGATATGAAAGCAATTGAAGCAAAAGAACAACAGGCAAAGAGGGGATTTTCCCAGGAGGAATTGGAAAAAGGGTTGGAAAAGCATGGTAGCCAGGATGACCGTTATTACAAACACAAGCTGCATTACAAGGAGGAAGGAGCTACTTTTGGATATACTTTCTTTCATAGTTTCAAGTATTCCACGTTGAGTTCCAGTTCTTTGTACTACAATACGACTGTTAGTCGTTATCATTGGTTCAGGAAACAGGGAGAGGGGCTGGAAAAATACAAGCGTGACACGCGACAGGAGCCGGCCCGTATTTTTTATTTGAATGAAAGGGGGGACTTGACCTATTTTCAAGAAAAGTCTCCTTCCTTTTTTTCTTATCTGTTAATGGAGTACGAAGACCCTCGGTCTTTACCGGCTGACCCTTCCTTGATGAGCGACCTTGACGTGTACCAAAAACCCTTGTCCAAAATGCTGGAACGGAAAGGGTATTTGCTTTATCATGTTGGGTCGAAAGCGCATGATCTCTTGTTCCGGAATTGGTTATGGGCAGGGGGGTATTTCTTATCCATCCTTTTCCTTGCTTATCAGTGGTTTCGCTCTCGTTTCCGGGCCCGTACGGCCTTTTTAATATTGAATGTATCTTTGATCCACTTGCTGTCCATTATGATCATAGCTTTCATTGGAGGATACCTTCCCCGGTATGCTCACCCCACGGAGTTCATCATCTTTTTGACCGTTGTATTGACGGTATATGAGATAGGGGGAAGCGTGTTGAAGCGTACCGATGATTCGGTCGAAACTTCCTGAGATGCTATCTGGTAAGACCATAGCAGTTGTTGTTCCTGCCTACAACGAAGAAGAACAGATCGCCCATGTGATCGATACCATGCCGGAATTCGTGGACCGGATCGTAGTGGTGAACGATAAGTCCCGGGACCGAACCCGGGAAGTGGTGCTGCAAAAGATCGCGGAGGATGTTCGGGAAGTGGTGAAAGTAGAGAATTCCGTGGGGAAAGATCTCCCGGAAGGCATGTACAACCGGGCTGAACGGGTCGTTCATGAGCAAAAGGCCAAAGAGTTGGAGCGATTCGTTCCGAGTGAGGTCGTGAACGAGCAACCGGAAGAAAACCGGATCATCCTGATCGATCAGTTACAGAACGCAGGGGTCGGAGCGGCGATTTCCAGAGGGTACAAATGGTGCAAGGATCATGAAATCGATTGCACTGCTGTTATGGCAGGGGACGGTCAAATGGACCCTGATGAACTTGAAGACATTTGTCGCCCGGTAGTGGATGATGGGATCGATTATGTGAAGGGCAACCGCGTGATCCATAGGAGCGCCTGGTTGGTGATCCCCAAGGTCCGGTATTTCGGGAACTCCATTCTTTCCATCCTGACCAAGGTCGCTTCCGGGTATTGGCATGTTTCCGATACGCAGACAGGGTATACGGCCATTTCCAATTCAGCCCTGAACGCGATCCGGTTGTACAAGATCTACAAGAGCTACGGGATGCCCAATGACCTTTTGGTGAAGCTGAACATCGCTTTTTGCAGCCTGAAGGAAGTAGAGATCAAGCCGGTCTATGAAGTGGGGGAAAAGTCCAAGATGAAGATCTTCAAGGTGATCCCCCGTGTGTCCTGGTTGCTGTTCAGGTCTTTTTTCAAGCGCTTGTGGGTGAAGTACTTTTTCCGGGATTTTCATCCCTTGTTCCTGCTGTACAACCTGAGTTTTGTGCTTTTCCTTCTTGCTGTCCCTTTTGCGGTGATGATCATCGAAAAGGCTTTGCTCCCCGGGGAGATGATCATAAGCAACAACCTCACTATTTTCGTTTTTCTGATCATTTCAGGGTTTCAGTTCTTCTTGTTCGCCATGTGGATGGACATGCAGGACAATGACAGGTTGTACAAATGACCTTGACATCCTCGTTGGAGGAGGTATGAAATTCCTGATCAGCATACAGCACCCGGCCTGGTTCCATCAATACAAGCATGTGATCCGGGAGCTTGAGAAAAAGGGACATGAAGTGCTTGTTCTGGCGATCAACAAGGACCGCAGCCTTGAGTTGCTGGAAGCCGAAGGCATGCCGTATACCCTTATAGGAACAGGAACAGGGAAGAATGTGCTGGATAAGGCCTGGCTGTTCGGGGCCATTACGGCCCGAATGTTCATGATCGCTCGAAAATTCCGCCCGGATGTATTCATTGGAAGGGCATCACCGATGCAGGCTTTGGTGGCATGGGCTATGGGAAAACCTCACCTGATCTTTGAAGACACAGAACGTTCCAGGATCTCCCTGTTCTTTTGCAAGCGATGTTCCGAAATGATCCTCACGCCGTTGAACTTCAATACGGACCTGGGGCATAAACACAAGCGGATCGATGTGTTCAAAGAGATGTTCTATCTCCATCCTGAACGCTTTACCCCTGACCCTGAAGTAATAGAGGAATTGGGGGTGAAGGAAGGAGAGCGGTTCTTCCTTTTACGATTCATCGCCTGGAATGCCAGCCATGACATTGGACACAAGGGCATGAGCCTGGAAAAGAAAAAGGAGCTGGTCCAGCGGTTATCTCAACACGGCAAGGTTTTCATTTCCTCTGAAGGACCTTTGCCCAGGGACCTGGAACCCTATCAGCTGGACCTGGCCCCCGACAAGATCCATCATGTGATCTATCATGCATCCCTAATGGTCTCAGAAGGCGCCAGTATGGCTTCTGAAGCGGTCATGCTGGGGACCCATACGGTCTATATCAATCCTTTAAGCGCAGGGACCACCGACGAGCAGGAGAGCAAGTACAAGTTATTGTATAATTACTCCGAGCCAAAAGCCATTGAAGAACAGGCTTTAGGGAAAGCATTGGAGTTGCTCCAGGACCCGGAGCTGGAAGAAAAGGGACGGCAAAAGGCCAAAGCATTGTTTCAGGGCAAGGTCGATCCGACTTCCTGGTTCACCCGGTTCTTTGAGGAATACCCACGGTCTTTAAAGATGCTGGATGAGCTTTGAAACCTCATACCTGGAGCAGGAAGCTAAGTTGAAATTGCCTGAGGACAAACGTTTTTGGGTGTGGTTGAGCCATGATGTGGATTGGGTGCAGAAGAACATTTTACAGGCTGGGTACTATACCTTACAGCAAAAGCGACCCTATCATTTCTTCAATTGGTGGTCCGGGAAGAACAATTACTGGAATTTCGAAGCTTATAAGGAAGTGGAGGATCATTATGGAGCCCGCTCCACGTTCTTTTTTCTCAATGAATCCATCCAACCCCGGTTGAGCGATCGGCGGTCTATCGCATTGGGGTATGGCCGGTATGATATTCATGACCCGAAAGTTTCGCAGGTGATCCGGGAGCTTGACCAGGAGGGGTGGGAAATTGGGTTGCACGGTTCCTATTACTCTTACAATAACCCGGATCTTTTAAGAAGAGAAAAGAATACTTTAGAAGGTATTGTAGGGCATGAAGTGCAGGGGACCCGGCAACACCACCTGAACATGGAAATCCCTGAGACCTGGCAGTATCACAGGCGATTAGGGCTTCGGTATGACAGTTCCTATGGGGTGAAGAAAAAGGTTGGACTGCCCCCTGAAGCTCCCCGTCCCTTTCGGCCTTTTCCGGACGATGAGTTTACTGTTTTTCCGGTAGGGTTGATGGATACTTATTTGCTGATGCAAACAAGTAGTAAAAAAGAAGGAGAACGCTTGATCGATGAGGTGTTGCAGGAAACCAAAAAGAAAAGGACGATCTTGACCGTGATCTGGCATCAACGCTCTTATAATGAAAAGGAATTCCCTCTATTGTATCATTGGTATAATTACCTATTGTGGCAGACCGGTGAATATGGAGGGGCATTTGTTTTGCCAAGGGAGGTTATGAAAAGTTGAAAAGCCATGGGGAAACTTACGGTAGATATTCATCAGGCTAGTGGAAAAGAAGAGTGGGATGCGTTACTTCAAGAGGCCTCTGAGTATACGATATTTCATAATTATGACTGGTTGCAAGCAATGGCATTGAAAACGGAGTGTGAACTCCTACCACTTGTAGCCAAGCGAAAGGATGATATAGTTGCTATTTTCCCTGCTTTCTATGAGAAAAAAGCTTTTTTTAAACTGTTCTTTTCCCCGCCTCCTAAGTGCGGGATTCCTGAATTAGGCCCTTTGTTCCTGAAAAAAGAGAAGAATCAATATAAACAGGAAACCCTTGAGAGGGAAATAGTAGAGGCTTTAATTGATCATTTGAGGAGGGCTCGAGGAGGAATGGATTTCTTCTTTTGCCAAACATGCCTGGGGTATAATGATCCCCGACCTTATGAGTGGGAGGGACTGAATGTAAAACCGGTGTTTTCGTATTTGGTCGACCTTGATCATGATGATGAAGAGTTGATGGGAGGCTTTTACCGTCAGACACGGACGGACCTTAGACGGGCCATGAAGACAGAAGAATTGGAAGTAAAAGAGGGAGGAAAGAAAGAGTTATTGGCGATCAATGCAATGGTTAGGTCGCGATACAAAGAACAGGGGAAACAATATGGCATTGATGACCAGTATCTTCAAAACGTTTTTGATGCCTTAGAGGATCGATTTATTATCCTTTGTCTTTATTGGGGTGATGAGTTGCAGACAGGATTGATCTTGTTAGAGAGTGGCGATAAATTAATGCACTGGGCAGGAGGGG
>CAZAYA010000130.1:0-7278 GCA_964489175.1 uncultured Flavobacteriales bacterium
TAAAAGAAGACGTATGGATATTGAACAGGAAAAAGTGGATGAGTTGCAGGCTGTCCTCAAGGTGAGGATCGAACCGGAGGATTACAAGGAGAAGTACGATGCTGCGCTCGACCAGTACCGCAAGCAGATCAACATGCCGGGGTTCCGCCCGGGCAAGGTGCCCAAGGGACTGGTGAAGAAGAAATACGGCCGTTCCATATTGGTCGAGGAGGTGAACAAAGTGCTGGAGCAGTCCGTTCAGGAGTACATCCGGAACCAGGAGTTGAACATCCTGGGAAGTCCCCTTCCCAGGGAAGATGATGGACTGGAGCAAGCCTTTGAACAAGAGGAACCCAGTACCCTCGAATTCAAATACGACCTGGGGTTTGCTCCCGATATCGAGCTTGAATTGCCCAAAAAGAAGTTTCCGTATTACAAGGTGAAGGTGGATGATGAGATGCTGAACGAGCAGGTCAACAACATGGCCAAGCGCTATGGGAAGCTCGTGAGTGTCGAGGAATCAGAGAAAGAAGACATGCTGATGGGAAGCTTTACCCAACTGGACGGGGAAGGCAATGAAATGGAAGATGGGATCCACCGGGAATCCTCCAGCATCGTGTTGAGTGCGGTGGATGACGAAGAGGCCAAAAAGCAATTGACCGGCCTGAAGCAGGGGGAAGCTGTGGATATCGATCCGGCCCGGATCAGCAAAGGCCCCGCCGATCAGGCTGCCATGCTGGGGGTGGAGAAGGATGACATCGAAGGGATGGATTCCCTTTTCCGGTTCAAAGTGCAGGACATCAAACGCATGGAACCAGCTGAATTGAACCAGGAGTTGTTCGACAAGATATACGGGGAAGGCGTGGTCGATTCTGAGGAGGCTTTCCGGGAAAAGGTCCGGGAGGAACTGGAAAAGAACTTCGTTCCCGAAGCGGACCAGCTGTTCCATAAACAAGTACAGGATACCCTGCTCGAGAAACTCGATGTGGACCTTCCCGACGATTTCCTGAAGAAATACATCAAGGTGACCAACAAAGGCGAAGTGACCGATGAGCAGATCGAAAAAGAATATGACCAGTATGCCCGCAGCCTGAAGTGGCAGTTGATCGAAGACAAAGTGGTCCGGCAGAACGAACTGAAGGTGGAGCAGGAAGAGGCCCTGCAGCACACCAAACAGCTCCTGGCTCAACAATACCAGCAATACGGCATTCCTGCTCCTCCCGAAGAGGAGTTGAAGAACAGTGCCCAAAAAGTGCTTTCCGGCGAAGAGAGCAAACGCATTTACGAAAGCCTTTATTCACAAAAGGTCCTTGAGTACTTCAAGAACGAATTGAAGACAGAAGAAAAAGAGATCTCGAGAGATGAATTTTCTAAATTAGCGGCCGAAGCTTACGAGCAGGGAGAGGAAGAAGAAGGACAATAAGATTCGTACCACCCACAGACCAAGACCATGAGCGATACCAACGAATTCAGAAAATACGCTGTCAAACATCATGGCATCGGAAGTCAGCATGTCGACAGCTACATCAAGTCCATGACCCCTTACATCATCGAGGAGCGACAGCTCAATGTTGCCCAAATGGACGTGTTCTCACGCCTGATGATGGACCGTATCATCTTCCTGGGTACCGGTATTGACGACCAGATCGCCAATGTGGTCCAGGCTCAGTTGCTGTTCCTGGAGTCCGCCGATTCCAAAAAGGATATCCAGATCTATTTGAACTCCCCCGGCGGGTCTGTTTATGCCGGACTGGGGATCTATGATACCATGCAGTACATCAATCCTGATGTATCTACCATTTGCACGGGTATGGCTGCTTCGATGGGAGCTGTTCTGCTTTGTGCCGGAGCTGCCGGAAAACGAACGGCCCTCAAGCATTCCCGTGTGATGATCCACCAACCGATGGGGGGTACGCAGGGACAAGCTTCCGACATCGAGATCACGGCCCGGGAGATCATGAAAATGAAGGGGGAACTCTACGAGATCATTTCATCCCATTCCGGTCAGGATTACGATAAAGTCTGGGAAGACAGTGACCGTGACTACTGGATGACCGCTGAGGAAGCCAAGGAGTACGGGATGATCGATGAAGTCCTTTCCCGCAAGCCTAAACAAGGTGAAGGCTCCTGATCCTGAAACTTTTCAGGCCTTTGTACAACTGTTCACCGACCTTTTTCGTTGTTGTTAGTGAGCGAAGTATTCTGAACAATGCCGGAAAGGCGTTGTTAGGACAAACTGTTGAATGAACAAGGACCCTTCAGGTATGGAAGATAAGAGAGATGTGAAATGCTCTTTTTGTGGCCGGGCCAAGAAAGACACGAACGTGTTGATCGCCGGGATCACGGGGTACATCTGTGACCGGTGTATCGCCCAGGGGAACAACATCGTGAAAGAAGAACTTTCGCAAAAGGAGAACCAGGAGCTGCAGGAAGAGCTGAAAGTACAGAAACCCAAAGAGATCAAGGAATATCTTGATCAGTACGTGATCGGACAGGAAGATGCCAAGCGGGTGTTATCGGTGGCGGTCTACAACCACTACAAAAGGCTGCTCCAGAAACCTGATGACAATGCCGATGATGTGCAGATCGAAAAATCGAACGTTGTTCTCGTTGGTGAGACCGGTACCGGGAAAACCCTCCTGGCCAAGAGCATTGCCAGAATGCTCAATGTTCCCTTTTGTATCGCCGATGCCACCATCCTTACCGAGGCAGGGTATGTCGGCGAGGATGTGGAAAGCATCCTTTCCCGGCTTGTCCAGGCTGCTGACGGCGATGTGAAAAAAGCCGAACGGGGGATCGTCTATGTGGATGAGCTGGATAAGGTCGCCCGTAAAAGCGACAATGCTTCCCTTACGCGTGATGTGTCAGGGGAAGGGGTGCAGCAGGCCCTGCTGAAACTCCTGGAAGGTTCCCAGGCGAACATTCCACCCCAGGGAGGAAGAAAGCACCCGGAGCAGAAGATGATCCAGATCAATACCGAGAACATCCTGTTCATATGTGGTGGGGCTTTCGATGGCATCGATCGTCTCATTTCACGCCGCGTTAAGACCTCTGAGATCGGATACAGTTCCAGTAAGGACCAGGAGGTTGATGAGAACAACCTGCTGCAATACATTTCCCCGCAGGATCTGAAGAGTTTTGGTCTCATCCCGGAACTGATCGGTCGCTTTCCCGTTCTGACGCATCTTGAACCATTGGACCAGGCAACGCTCCGCCGCATTCTGACCGAGCCGAAGAACGCCCTTATCCGGCAATACGTGAAGCTTTTCAGAATGGACGGTATCGAACTTTCCTTCGACAAAGAAGTTTATGATTTCATCGTGGACAAGGCGATGGAATTGAAGCTTGGAGCACGGGGCCTTCGTTCCATTTGCGAAGCGATCATGACCGATGCCATGTTCGATGCTCCTACCGGTTCCGATAATTCTTCCAAAGAACTGCGCATTACGTTGGATTACGCCCACGAAAAATTCGCCCGCTCCAAGATGAGCCAGCTCAAAGTGGCCTGAGTTTTTTCACGGGAAGAACAAGAACAAAAAAGGCGCCGGGGCATCCCGGCGCCTTTTTTGCTGGAAAAGGAAGGAGGATCCCTCCTTCATCGTCATTACTGCACGTGGATCGTGTAGTTGTTCCCGTTCACGGTCACGGTCGCTTCGCTATCGCACTTGCCGTTCCCGTAGTCTACATAGCGGGTGGCCAGACTGTCGGGACGTACTTCGAGTTGTCCGCTTCTGACCCAGGGACACCCGATCTTGACTTCGAGGGGAGTCGTGATCTCCACGTCGTAGCTTCTTCCTGAACGGTTCACGCCTTGTGCGGTGCCATCCAGTTCATAGACATCATCCCAGGGGTTCCATTTAGTTCCTTCACCTTCTACCCACTCGCGGGTCCGGTCGGATTCCCAGGTGGCGGTCCAGTTGTTATCCGGGTCGGTGACCTTTACGCTGTCTACCTTGATGGAGTACCAGAGGTTACCATCGCTGTTATGGCCTTCGTTGGTGACGGTCTTCACCCCTTCCACCTTGTGATCGTTCACATAATAGTCGATCAGGTGGGTGGTGATCACCGTGCCGGAATCCCGGTACTTGCCGGTCATGGTGGCGTGTATATTCCCTTTGCGGGTAACGCCGGCGCTATCGGTACAACCCGACCCGAAATCGATCCACAGTTCATTGGGGTTGGAGGCAGAAGGATTGTTCGAAGCTTCCACCGTTACGTCAGCACAGCTGGCCAATACCTGGGTGTTGGCCTTGAGGCTGTCCTCATCGCTTGCTGTTGCGTCCACCTGGTTGAAAGCATCCGTCATGAGCTTGTCGGCAAGGGAATTGTCCGTTGAAGAAGTCGTGCCATATTCCACAGCATCATCATCCGGTTCATTCTTATCCTTTTTACAGGCAGTGAAAGAAAGTCCGGTGATCAAGAGGAGCAGCAATGTTGCTTTTGTCAATTTCATGGCTTACTGGTGATTTGGTTCGAAGATCTTCGGGAGTTTCCTATGAGCAGGATTTCCCTTGGGTTCGGTTATAGAACGGCTGAAAGAAGGGGAATGTTACAGGCTTTTTTCAGGGTTGGGCTTTTCGCTCGTAGGTGATGATGGAGAAGGGGTAAGCATGTTCCTCGTCCGCATCATGCTCCTCACGATCGGTAGCTTCCCATGCGGCAGGGTCTAGTTCCGGGAAAAAAGCATCTCCTTCGAAAGAAGCATGGATCCGGGTGAGGTAGACCCTGTTCGCCATTCCTTTCTCCAGAGCAAGCCGGTAGATCTGTTCTCCTCCTACGATGAACGGTTCATCATCATCTCCCGCTTTTTCCAGCGCTTCATCCAGGGAATGGGCTACCAGGCAGCCGGGGGCCTGGTAGTTCTTTTCCCGGGTGATCACGATGTTGACCCTTTTCGGAAGGGTACCTTCAAAGGATTCAAAGGTTTTGCGCCCCATGATCACATGATGGCCCAGGGTTTTTTCTTTGAAGAATTTGAGGTCGCGGGGAAGATGCCAGATCAGCTTGTTGTTCTTACCGATCACGTGGTTCTCTCCGCAGGCTGCGATCATGGAAACCGGCATAGCAGTAGTGAGTATAGAGTATAGAGTATAGAGTAGTGAGTAGTGAGTACTGAGTATTGATGAGGGAGCAGTGAGGGAAAAAGTTCAGGGAAACCCCTGTTCACTCCTCACAGCTCACTGTTCACTTATTTCACACCGACACCGCTGCTTTGATATGAGGGTGGGGGTCATAGTTTTTCAGTTCGATATCCTCATACCGGAAGCTGAACAGGTCTTTGACCTCCGGGTTGAGCTCCATTTGTGGCAATGTCCTGGGTTCCCGGGTAAGTTGCAGTTTTGCTTGTTCCAGGTGATTCTGGTAAAGGTGGACGTCGCCGAAAGTATGGACGAAATCCCCGGGCTTCAGGCCACAGACCTGAGCTACCATCAGGGTAAGGAGGGCATAGGAAGCAATGTTGAAGGGAACCCCCAGGAACGTGTCCGCACTGCGTTGGTAGAGTTGGCAGGAAAGCCTGCCTTCGGCCACATAGAATTGGAACAGGCAATGGCAAGGGGGAAGGGCCATTTGATCGACATCGGCCACGTTCCAGGCGCTTACGATCATTCTTCGGGAATCCGGGTTGTTCTGGATCTGGTCCAGGACCTGTTGGATCTGGTCGATCGTACGGCCGTCCGGGGTGGGCCACGACCGCCATTGATGGCCATAGACCGGCCCCAGGTCGCCGTTCTCGTCCGCCCATTCATCCCAGATGGACACCTTGTTCTCCTTCAGGTACTGGATGTTGGTATCCCCCTTGAGGAACCAGAGCAATTCATGGATGATGGAGCGAAGGTGTAGTTTCTTGGTGGTGAGCAGTGGAAACCCTTTTTGGAGGTCGAAACGCATTTGGTATCCGAAGGTGCTGAGGGTACCGGTGCCGGTCCGGTCATCTTTGGACGTTCCGTGGGTAAGAATATGGTCGAGGAGGTCAAGGTATTGTTGCATGGTGCTGTGGGCTTGGTCTTTGAAGGATTGCTTCCCGATCCATAAAAATAACATTCCTTGAAGGGGAACTGAAAAAAAGATCTTCACGATCCTGATCAGCCAGGCATAACGACCAGTATCTCCGGATGATGTTCGGGAACAAGAAGACCGGTCTTGCTTTGAGGGTCGTTACGAACCAGGTGAAAAGGGCGGTGAGCAGGGGTCGTGAGTTACCGGGGAAAGCAGATGCCCCGGTACGAGGCTGGTGGTGAAAACACGGAACGCCAGGTGTCAAAAGCGGTCTGCCAGCAGCATGGCAAGGAAAGCTGCGCTCAGGCAAAGGGAAGAGATGAGGTTCATCCGCATGGTGTAATGGAAATTCACGTGAGAAGGGGAACGAAGCCCCTTCCTCACCCAAAAGAGGAAATAACCGATGACCGGGAGCCCGAACAAGAGGAAGGGGATCATTTTCCAGAGTTCTCTCGTTAGCCAAAACCCATATACCAGTGTCCCGGAAGCGGCCAGGAAAACAATGCCGGAGAATAAAAAGGTGCTGCGCACGCCCAGCAAAGCACTGAGCGTAACATCCCCCCGGTTAAGGTCCTCCTGGTGCTGGTAGATCTGGGTGAGTGGATAGGATCCCAGCAGGAACAGGGAGCTTGTAAGGGCAAAGGTGATATCAGTACCGGAAAGGAGTGCTGAAGGAGCGATGCCCAGCCCTGTTTTGATGAGCCAGTAAGTGAAAGCACCCTGGAAAAAGATCACAATGGCGGTGCCGGAGACGGGGAACCTTTTCAGTCGCGTACCTGGATAACTGTAAGCCTTGGATATAAGCAGGTAAAGGATCACCATGCCCCCGAAGAAAGGATCGAGAAAAAGGGAAGTGCCGGCTGCGAGGAGGTCGAACAGGGTCACCAGGACGAACAGATGGCCGGTCACCCGGGGAGGACGCTCCAGTCCGCCCACGCTTCCTTCGTCTTCATCACAATAGGAATTGTAACCGTTGCTGGCCGGATACATCAAAAGGTGGATGATGAGAAAGACCAGGAAGGCCCTGCCCGGTTCGAAATGTTCCGTGGTGCTGAGGGCGAACCAGAAGACTGGCATCAAAAAGACCGAAAAAGGGATCCGGAGCAGCAGCCAGGCATTCTTCCAGTAAAGCAGAGAGCGGTCCATGAAGTTGGGGTGTAAAGCAAAATTACCTTTCTTTTCCGAGCTTCACCGGGAGTATACTACACTCATGAAGGAAATTTATTGGAAATTTGAAAGGGAACACCCCCCTTTGGATGAGTTACCTTGTTGCAATAGGAACAGCCCTTCCTTCTTTTTCCT
>CAZAYA010000131.1:0-6234 GCA_964489175.1 uncultured Flavobacteriales bacterium
AGAGTATTCCCACCATTGCCCGTAACCTTGGGAGAGGGATCCAGCAGTTCAAGAACGCATCGGGGGATATCCAGAACGAGATCCGGGATTCTGCCCGGCAGATCCGGGAGGATATGCCTTCGGGATCCCGGGAACGGGATCCCGAAGAAAAAGGGAACGAAGACAAAAAGCATTGATGCCGCTCTCGGGGATCCTTCTTATCATTGTTGGTCTCGTTTGAACTGAGCAGATGGACATCCTCTATCTTCTGGTCGGATTGGCGGTCTTGATCCTGAGCGGGGAGGTCCTCGTAAGGGGGGCAGTGGCCGCAGCCCTTCGCATGAAAGTATCCACGCTGGTCATCGGGTTGACCATCGTTTCGCTGGGGACTTCAATCCCCGAACTGCTGATCAGTATGAAGGCTGCTCTTTCGGAGCATCCGGATATTTCTATCGGGAACGTGGTGGGGTCTAATATTTCCAATCTGGGCCTCGTACTGGGGCTGACAGCCTTGATATTTCCTATTGCGGTGGAGAAAGACTCCCTGCGTATCGACTGGCCGATAATGATGGGAGCTTCCGGTCTTTTCTACCTGTTCATCCAGGATGGCTGGTTGGAACGGTGGGAAGGGATCGTGCTTTTCCTCTTCCTGGTCGCTTTTTTGCTTTTCATAGGTTGGCGTTCCCGAAAACAGCGGAAGGAAAAGGAGTTGCTGGATGAGGAGCACGTGGTGTCGTTTTCTCTTTTGAAGTCGTCCGGCCTGATGTTGGTTGGTTGCGTGGGGTTGGTCTTCGGCAGTGACTGGTTGTTGAAAGGAGCTGTTGGATTGGCGCGTGACTTTGGTGTGGAGGAACATGTCGTAGCGGTCACCCTCGTCGCTTTCGGCACTTCCGTTCCTGAACTGTTCACTTCGGTGATCGCAGCTATCCGGAAAGAAACCGGCATATCAGTGGGTAACCTGATCGGTTCCAATATCTTCAATCTATTAGCTATCCTTGGGCTTACCAGTGCTGTTCATCCCCTGGCTGTCAGCGACCGTGTCATTACAGAAGATGTGTTCTGGATGCTGGGCATTTCTTTTCTCATATTCCCTCTCATGCTGCTTTTTCGCCGTCTTTCCCTATGGGACGGCTTGGTATTGCTGGCCAGTTATGTAGCCTACGTGTACTTCATCGTAGCTGCTGTTTGAGTGAGCAGTGAACAGTAAGCAGTAAACAGGGAAGCTTTCTTGCTCACTTTTCTCTCAATTTTTCAGGGGTTGTTGAAAAAAAGATATACTTTTTTTTAAAACAGGGGGGGGCTGTTTTTTAGCTTTGGTCTGAAAGAAATATGTTTTTTGTAATAAATCCCCGTTTTTACCATGGCTACGCTCCGATTTAATGCTCTTGATGATGTTCTTCATCGCGAACCGAAGCATGTCACTCCTCCTTCGGATAAGATCTCAGATTACTTCGGGACGTATGTTTTCGATCAGGATGCGATGCGGGAGCATTTGCCCGAAGATGTTTTCGAAAGTGTGGTCGAGGCTATGGAAAAGGGAGCTGGGATCGATAGAGCGATCGCCGACCAGGTGGCTGTATCGATGAAAGCCTGGGCCACTTCTAAAGGAGCAACACATTATACCCATTGGTTCCAGCCGCTTACAGGTTCCACTGCTGAGAAACATGATGCCTTTTTCGCCCCTGTTGGTAATGGGCGCTCTTTTGAGCGTTTTGACGGAGAGCAGCTCGTTCAGCAGGAGCCTGATGCATCCAGCCTCCCCAGTGGAGGGATCCGGAATACTTTTGAAGCCCGGGGGTATACGGCTTGGGACCCAACATCTCCGGCTTTCATATATGGGAAAACCCTTTGCATTCCTACCATCTTCATTTCTTACACCGGTGAAGCGCTGGATTATAAGATGCCTTTGCTCAAAGCGAACTATGCGGTAGAGGAGGCAGCCCTGGAAGTTTGTAAGTTCTTTGATAGAAAGGTATCCCGTGTTAATGCTACTCTGGGATGGGAGCAAGAGTATTTCCTCATCGACAAGGCTTTTTTCAATGCCCGGCCGGACCTGGTGATGTCCGGAAGGGCTTTGTTCGGGCATGATCCCGCTAAAGGGCAGCAACTGAACGATCATTACTTCGGGGCTATTCCGGAGCGGGTACATGCTTTCATGCGGGATTTTGAGATGGAGGCCCTCAGGTTGGGGATCCCGGTGCGAACCCGTCATAATGAGGTGGCCCCCAATCAATTCGAATGTGCCCCCGTTTTCGAAGAGGTTAATTTGGCCAATGATCATAACCAGTTGTTGATGACCGTGATCGATGATGTGGCCAAGCGACATGATTTCAGGGTGCTCTATCATGAAAAACCTTTTGAAGGTTTGAACGGATCGGGCAAGCATAACAACTGGTCTCTGGCTACCGATACGGGAAAGAACCTGCTTAGCCCCGGTAAGACCCCCAAGGCCAATTTGATGTTCCTGGCTTTTTTCGTCAATACCATCAGAGCCATTCATGGGTATTCCGACCTGTTACGGGCGAGTATTGCTTCGCCTTCCAACGATCATCGGTTGGGGGCCAACGAAGCTCCGCCGGCCATCATCTCGGCCTTCATAGGATCGCAGTTGACCAAGGTCCTGGACGATATCGAGAAGAACGTGAAGAGCGGCCAGAAAATGTCGCCGGAAGACAAGACCGTGCTGAAGCTCAACATTGGGAAGATCCCTCAGATATTACAGGATAACACGGACCGGAACCGGACATCTCCTTTTGCTTTTACTGGTAACAAGTTCGAGTTCCGGGCAGTTGGGTCAAGTGCCAATTGTGCTTCTGCTATGATGGTGTTGAACACCATTGTGGCCAAACAACTCCGGGACTTCAAAGAGGAAGTGGACAGCCGCATCAAGAAAAAGAACATCAAGAAAGATGAGGCGATTCTGAAAGTTCTTCGAGAATACATCGTGGCATCCAAACCCATTCGCTTCGAAGGCAATAATTACAGTGATGAGTGGGTCAAGGAGGCTGAAAAACGAGGCCTTTCCAACCTCAGGGATACGCCTCGGGCATTGGATGTGTTGGTGACCAGGAAGAACAAGGCATTGCTCTCAGAAATGGGAGTACTTACCGAACGGGAAGTGGAGGCCCGCTATGATATCGAAATGGAGAATTACACCCTCAAACTGCAGATCGAATCCCGAGTGGCAGGAGATATGGCACAGAACCATATTATCCCGATCGCCATTAAATATCAGAACAGGCTGATCGAGAATGTTCAGGGACTCCAGCAAATATTGACGACCAGCGTGTCTAAAAATGCTACCCAAACCCAGTTGAGTCTTATCAAAGAGATATCGGAACATGTGGAGGCGGTCAAGTCCAACGTGGATGCTATGCTCGAAGCCCGTAAAAAGGCCAACAAACTGGAAGATCCCCGGAAAAAAGCCGTGGCATACTGCGATAAGGTCAAGCCACATTTGCCGAAGATCAAGTATCATTCTGATAAACTGGAGTTGTTGGTGGATGATGACCTCTGGCCCGTTCCGAAACTCCGGGAGATCGTTTTCACCCGGTAAAGTCAAGTAACCCCCTGTGAAGTCGAGACTCACGAGTATCAACCCTTGGCTTTCTAAGAAATTATTCCTTACTTTCGCAAAGCATATCAAAGCCCCGTTCAATAACTATAACACCTCGTCGCCCTATGACCCCGCTTAAAAAGCTCCTCTTTCTTTTCGCTGCTATGATCTTTGCGGTTTCCGTCCAGGCTCAGAAGGATTTTGCTAAGGATGCTGATCAGCAGTTCGAGAATGAAGCTTACTACGATGCTATCGAGCTTTATAAAAAAGCTTATTCCAAGAGCAAAAAACCTTCCGAAAAAGCCCGCATTCTTTTCAGGATCGCTGAAAGTTATCGTAAGACCACCAACTCTGAACAGGCAGAAGTGTGGTACAGGAAAGCGATCAAGGCGGAATACGATGACCCCATGGCCATCTTTTATTTGGCTCAGTCCCTGAAAAGTCAGGGAAAATATGAAGAGGCCCTGAAGGAATTCCGGAATTACAAGGAGAAAAAGCCGGATGATCAACGAGTAGCTGAAGAGATCGAAGCATGCAAGAAAGGTAAAGAGTGGATGGATGAGCCGAGCCGTTATAAGGTCAAAGCAGAAGTCCAGCTGAATAGCGAGAAACGTGATTTTTCCCCTGCCTGGGGGGACTCCCGGAATTCTTCCCTCATATTCACTTCTGACCGCGAGAGCGCGACAGGTAAGGATATGAGCAAGATCACAGGGAACAGCTTCGAGGATCTTTTCATGGCCGAGGTGGACCGAAAAGGAAAATGGAGTGTTCCCAATCCTTTGGGAGAAACGGTCAATTCAGAGCATCATGAAGGCGCTTCCGTATTGGGCGACCGCGGTCGTACCATGTACTTCACTCGTTGCAAGTATGACAAGAAAGAAGGAATGAAGTGCAACATCCTCAAGTCCGAAAAGAAAGGGCAGAATTGGGGAGAACCCACTCTTCTGAATTTCCGGGAAGAAGATGATGATTCTTCGACCGTGGGCCACCCGGCACTCGCTTTCAACGATCAGGTCATGATCTTCGCCTCTGACATGGCTGGTGGACAGGGAGGGAAAGACCTTTGGATGGTCAAAAAAGAAGGAAGAGGGACCAATGCTACCTGGGGGGAGCCTGAAAATCTCGGTAGTGACATTAATACGGACGGAGATGACATGTACCCTTATGTTCGTGAGGATGGTACTTTGTTCTTTGCTTCCGATGGACATCTCGGAATGGGAGGGCTGGATATTTTCAAAGCTGAGAATGTCGGGTCCAATGAAGAAGAGGATTGTGAGTGGAAGAACGTCGAAAACATGAAATACCCCCTCAATTCTCCCGGTCACGATTTCGGGATCATCTTCGATGGAGATGAAAAGAGAGGGTATTTTACTTCTGATCGTTCCGGAGGCCGCGGATTGGATGATATCTATAACTTCAAGCTCCCACCGCTTGTCTTTGCGCTCAAGGTCAAATGTTACAACAAGGAGACGAATGAGCCTGTTCCCGGGGCTAGCGTGAAAGTCGTGGGAACTGACGGATCTTCTTATGAAGCCACGACCAACGAACAAGGAATGGTCACCTTCGAGGAAAAAGGCGGTGAACGCTACATCAAGCCCAATACCACGTACAATATTCGCGTGGAAAAAGACAAGTACCTCGCCGGGAAGGACCAGATCACTACCGTTGGAGTGGATGAGTCCACTACTTTCTTCTCTGAGGCTCCTCTGCAGCCTACTGTTACTGAAGATGATAAAAAGGTCGTTATCGAGTTCCCGGAAGTGCGCTATGCTTTTAACAAGGCTGAGTTACAGGTCACCGACTCTGTTAATTCCAAGGATTCCCTGGATGTATTGTACCAGACCCTACAAGACAATCCTAACATTGTGATCGAATTGCAGGCCCATACCGATGCCAGGGGTAGCGATTCTTACAACAAGCGGCTGTCTCAGAAGCGGGCTGAATCCTGTGTGGAATATCTGCGTGACAAAGGTATTCCGGCAGAGCGGATGGTCCCCAAAGGTTACGGGGAGACTCGTCCCCGGATCACATTGGACGAGATCAACCAGATGAAGACCGAGGAAGAAAAAGAAGCGGCACACCAGAAGAACCGACGAACGGAATTCATCGTGCTTCGCGAGGATTATGTACCCAAAGACCAGCAAGAAGGGGCTGAACAATGATCCCTTATTGTTCGACAAGATCCTGAAGAACATGTTCCTTTTGAAAAGCGTCCCGCCCCGAGCGGGATGCTTTTTTTCATCACCTTTGTGTCATGGGAAAAAGGTACCAACAGCGAGGAGTATCGGCGGAAAAGACCGAGGTCCACAAAGCGGTGGCCGATCTGGACAAGGGACTCTACCCTAAAGCTTTCTGTAAAGTGGTCCCTGATCATCTGGCTGGTTCGGATGACCATTGCGTGGTCATGCATGCCGATGGAGCCGGCACCAAATCTTCCCTTGCTTATGCTTATTGGAAGGAGACCGGGGATATTTCGGTATGGAAGGGCATTGCTCAGGATGCGCTCGTGATGAATATCGATGACCTGCTCTGTGTCGGGGTTTGTGACAACATTATGGTCTCCTCGACCATCGGACGTAATAAAACCCTGATCCCCGGAGAAGTGATCGGAGAGGTGATCCGGGGAACAGAGGATTTCCTTGCTCACATGCGTGATCAGGGTTTCGGCGCATGGTTTACGGGAGGAGAGACCGCTGATG
>CAZAYA010000131.1:6244-7235 GCA_964489175.1 uncultured Flavobacteriales bacterium
CGAAACAGCCGACGTGGGTGATTTGGTGCGAACCATCATTGTGGATTCCACCGTGGTGGCCCGCATGAAAAGAGAGGATGTGGTCACCAATGAAAAGATCGCTGCCGGCGATGTGATCGTTGGTCTGGCTTCTTTTGGAAAAGCGGGTCATGAAGAAACATATAATGGTGGCATGGGTAGCAATGGGTTGACCTCCGCTCGCCATGATGTGTTCGCTAAAGCCTTGGGGGAACGTTACCCGGAGACGTATGATCCGTCTCTCTCCGATGAACTGGTCTATACTGGGAGTCGTATGCTAACGGATGCGGTAGAAGGGGTCCCGCTGGATGCCGGTAAATTAGTGTTATCCCCGACCCGCACCTATGCACCGGTGATCCGGGAGATCTTTCGGCAGGGACTTCGGAAAGATATCCATGGGATGGTCCATTGCAGCGGAGGTGGGCAGACCAAGATCCTCAACTTCATCGACGATCTTCATGTGATCAAAGACGACCTCTTTGAAATGCCTCCGCTCTTTCAGATGATCCGGGAGGAATCCGGGACCGAACTACGAGAGATGTACCAGGTTTTCAACATGGGGCACCGGATGGAGCTGATCCTACCGGAAGAGAAAGCCCCTGAGGTGATCGCTATAGCTCAGGAGGCCGGTGTTGAGGCTAAGGTGGTCGGAAGGTGTGAGGCTGCTCCACAGAAAAAGCTTACCATTCGCGGCCCGGAAGGAGCTATCGTTTACGAATAAGGCAGGCATGAGCAGGAAGTTGCTGGAGAAACTGGAGATGGCTAAGGAGAAACGCGATCAGGTCGCACAGCTCGTTGTGGATCCGGATGTGATCGCCGATCAAAAGCGTTATGTTCGACTCACCAAGGAATTCAAAGAACTGGAGCCCATAGAGGAAGCTTATCACGCTTATAAGAATGTGCTGGATAACCTCGGGAACGCCCGGCAGATTCTTGAACAGGAACAGGATGATGAGTTGAAGGAGATGGCCCG
>CAZAYA010000132.1:0-7008 GCA_964489175.1 uncultured Flavobacteriales bacterium
ACCGCGGGACCAGCTATAATATCTACATCCAGATCCAGAATGAGTTGCAGGCGGCGGTCAATGAGCTTCGCGAGGAGTATGTCCGAGACGAACCCGCATTCGCGGCCCGGGGCATTGAAAAGTACTCCCAGCTGAAACCCAACGAGATCGACGAACACAAGATCATGGAACTGGCCGTTCGGAAGGTTTACCCCATGCGGATCTCCGAGGCCGAACCGCTTGATGTGGAACAGCAACAATGATACTCCGGCATGGCTAAGGCTAAATTTCAACGAAAGGGTAAAAGCAGAGGTCAGGAGATCTCAACGGCTTCATTGCCGGATATCATCTTCATGTTGCTGTTCTTCTTCATGGTCACCACCGTGATGCGGGAGACCGACACCAAAGTACAGATCAGCAAACCCTCCGCTTCGGAGGTGGACAAGCTGGAGAAAAAGGCTTTGGTCGATTACATTTACGTTGGCCCACCTAAAGACCGTAAATACGGTTCTGCTCCCCGTATCCAACTCGATGATTCCTTTGCTAAACTGGAGGACATCCAATCCTGGATCACCAAGAACAAAAAACGGCGAAAAGAAGCTGAACGCCCCCTCATCACAACGTCCATGAAAGTGGACGAGGATACCGAAATGGGGATCGTCACCGACATCAAACAGGAGCTTCGCGAGGCCCAGTCCCTCAAGATCAACTACTCCACGAACCGGAGGGAGCGGAAGTATTAGCGTGAACAGTAAACAGTGAGGAGTAAGGAGGGGTATAACTCTATTGCCTTGGGTTTTCTTTTGAGGCAGTCCCTTTCCCGAGTGGAAGAAAGCTCCTTACTCATCACCAGTCACTCATCACTGAACATCATCATTTCACCCCCATCAACCGCCTCATCCACTGGCGAACGTTATCCATGATCAGGTACATCACGGGCACCATCACCAGGGTGAGGAAGGTGGCAAAGGTGAGGCCGAAGATCACCGTCCAGGCCATGGGGCCCCAGAAGATGGCGTTGTCGCCTCCGAAGTAGATGTTCGGGCTCCAGGAGGCCAGTAAGCCATAGAAGTCGATGTTCATTCCTGTGGCAAGGGGAATAAGGCCCAGCACCGTAGTGATGGCCGTAAGCAATACCGGGCGGAGACGCACTTTCCCGCCTTCTTCCACGGCGATCCGCCGGTCTTCGGGGGAAAGGTCTTCCTCTTCACCCTGTCCGCGCTCTTCCTTGACCTCTTTCTTTTTCAGATCGATGTAGTCGATCAGGACAATGGAGTTGTTCACCACGATGCCGGCCAGGGAAACGATCCCGATGCCGGTCATGATCACCACGAAATCCATCTGGGTAATGCCCAGGCCGAGGAAAACACCAGTAGTACTGAACAGGACGGAGATCACGATGATGAACGGTTTGGCCACGGAGTTGAACTGCGTCACCAGGATCAGAGCGATCAGGGCCACGGCCAACAAGAGAGCTGTCATGAGGAAATCCATCGACTGTTGTTGTTCCTGTTGCTCTCCGGTGAACTTGTAATGATAGCCCTGCGGCATGTCATAGTCTTCCAACAACTTCCGGACCTCGTTGTTGATCTCGGTCGCATTGTACCCCTCGATCACATTGGAATACAAGGTGATCACCCGTTCCATATCCTTCCGTTTGATAGAACCGTAGGTAGTGGTGAAGGAATGGTCTGCTACCGCAGATATGGGCACCTGGGAGATCTGACCGGAGGATTGGTCCCGGAACGTGATCCGCTGGTTCATCAGCGAAGCAATATCATACCGGAACCGGTCTTGCAACCGCAGCATGATGGGGTAGTCGTCCTCTCCCTCTTTGTACTTGGAGACCTCCTTGCCGAACAAGGCGGTCCGCAGGGCTCCGCCGATCTGTTGCGTGGATATTCCATAACTCCGGGCCCGATCGCGGTCGATCGACACGTTCATTTCCGGCTTGCCCACTTCCACGTCCATCTGCAATCCTTCGATGCCGGGAATGTTCTCGGCTGCGATGGTCCGCTTGATGTCCTCCACAAGGTTGAAGAGCTTTTGCAGGTCTTTGCCGCTGATCTCGATGTTCACTGGCCGTCCTACCGGCGGTCCCTCCCGGTTCTTCTTCACAGTGGTCTGTACCCCGGGCATCTCCACCAATTCCCGTGAAACCTTTTTCATGATCTCACCGGTGCTTTTCCCTTTCCGAAACTCATATTCCTTGAAGGAGATCGTGATCCGCGCCTTGTTAGGGGTTTTATCCTGGGCCATGGCCTCCGGACCGGCTCCCGGGTCGGCCGTGCCTTTTCCCACATTGGCCACCATGGAAGTGATGATGTCCTGATCCTCTTCCAGGATCTCCCGCAGATCAGCCTCGACCACCCGGGTGACGGAATCCGTATAAGCAATGTCGGAACCGACCGGCACTTCCACGAAAACGTTGATGTACTTAGGTTCGTTGACAGGAAAGAACTGTACTTCGGGTGAAGCGCTGAAATAAAACCCGATCGAGAAGATCATCAGAAGGAGCATCCCCACCAGGAACAGGACCGGATTTTTGCCTCTGAGCGCAAAACGCAGGGTCAGCAGGTATACCTTTTCCAGCTTCATCAGGAAAACATTCTGGAACCATCGGGCTGCCGGTCGCAACAGGAAACGATCCATCGGGATGAGAAGCGTGGCGATCCCCAAAAAGGTCCCCAAAGCAAAGAACCCGGTCGTATAGGATAAGAGCGCAAAAGCGCCGAAAAACAGTGTGAGCAGCCACATCCTCTTGTAACGCTTGTTCTCCTTTTCCTCGCGAAGGAACGTTCGCGCCACAACGGGGTTGATCACCAATGCTACGAAAAGAGAAGAGGCCAGCACGATGATGAGCGTAACCGGCAAGTATCCCATAAACTCCCCCACCAGAGAGTCCCAGAAAAGAAGGGGAAAGAATG
Organism: uncultured Flavobacteriales bacterium; assembly: GCA_964489175.1. Classification (GTDB taxonomy): domain Bacteria; phylum Bacteroidota; class Bacteroidia; order Flavobacteriales_D; family CAYVSK01; genus CAZAYA01. Next base: position 2,907 of record CAZAYA010000132.1, read on the forward strand.
CTGCCAGCGTAGTGGCGGTGGAGGTGATGATGGGGATGGCGATCTCCCCAACGCCCCGTTTGGCCGCCATGAAAGCAGACAACCCTTCCTCATGGTAAAACCGGTAAATGTTCTCGATCACCACGATCGCATTGTCCACCAACATTCCCAGGGCCAGTATCAGTCCGAACAAGATGATCAGATTAAGGGGATACCCCATGAAGGACAGGATGAGAAAGGACAGGAACATCGACATGGGGATGGCCAGGCCAACGAACAAAGCATTGCGGAAACCGAGGAAGAAATACAACACCAGGATCACGAGGATCACCCCGCTAATGATGCTGTTTTCCAGATTGTTGATCTGGTTACGGGTTTGGTCCGACTGGTCGTTGGTGATGGTAATGTTCAGGTTCTCCGGCAGATAACTTCTGCGGGCCTCATCGAGTATCTTATGGGTGGACTCCGTAGCCTCCAGGAGGTTCCGCCCCCCTTTCTTGATCACATCGAGCGAGACCACCGGATCGCCGTCCAACCGCGCATAACTTTCCCGCTCCTTGAAACCGTCCACCACCTCGGCAATATCGCGCAGGTAAACGATGTTCCCTTTTTCATGCTTCACGATGATATTGCTGATTTCCCGGGCATCATCGAACTCGCCTATCACCCGGACGGACCGCCGGTCCTTGCCGAGTTTCACATCGCCGGCTCCGATGGAGACGTTCTCCTGAGCCACGGCATTTTCGATGTCCCGGAAACTCACCTCCCGGCTTTCCATCTCATGAAGGTTCACGTTGATCTTGACCTCCCGTTCCAGGTCTCCTTTGATCTCCACCTTGTTGATCTCCGGGACCGTTTCGATCTCATCCTGCAGCTTCTCGGCGTACTGTTTGAGGTCTTTGATGGAGAAGTCGCCGGAGAGGTTGATGTTGAAGATGGGGAACTGGCTGAAATCGATCTCCTGGGCTTTGGGGTCTTCTTTAAGGTCGTTGGGCAGTTCTTTCTTGGCCTTGTCGATGGCATCCTTCACATCGAGTAAGCCCTCCTGCACATCCACGTTGGTATTGAACTCCACGATGATGGCGGAGAAATCCTGCATAGAGGTAGAGCTCATCTCCTTGATGCCATCCACACTTTCGATCTCTTTCTCCAGCGGCCGGGTGATCAGGTTCTCCATATCAGCCGGTGAGTTTCCGGGATACGGGGTACTGACATAAACAGTGGGGATCTCAATGTCCGGGAACAATTCCTTGGGCATCGACACATAGGCCCCGAGCCCGATCGCCACGATCATCGCTGCCAGAATGAAGACGCTCGTTCCGTTCTTCAGAGAGAGGGTGGTAAGGGGAAAGGACCGGTGTTTTTTATCTTCTCGCGCTTCCATGCTTCGTTCTTATTGCTTTTCCCGGATCGAGGTATTGTTCGTCAACTGATCATACCCCATCACCACGACCTCATCGCCGGCTTTCAGGCCTTCTTCGATCATCACCCGTCCCTTTTGGGACATGCCCGTGGTCACATAGGTCTTCTTCGCCACATTCCCGTCCTCTCCTTTTCCTTTCACATAGAGATAATCCCCTTTCAGATCTTGCTGGATGATGCCGGAGGGTACCAGCAAAGCACTGTCGGTGGCGAAATCGGTCACCTTCAAAGAAGCCAGGGAATTGGGCTTGATCAGATCGCTTTTCACATTCCGGATCTTAAGGCGAACCGTGAAGGTCCGGTTCTGGGGGTCGATCACATCCCCTGTCCGGTGAATGGGCGCTTCCATGGAGACCCCGAGGTTCGGGAACTCCACGCCCACTTCATCTCCCACGTTCACCTTCGGCAGATAGAATTCAGAAACATCAGCATTGATGTACAGGTCCCTCAGGTTGACCACCCGGGCAAAAGGCTGCGCCGGACTGGAATAGGCGCCTTCTTTTTGGAAAATATCCTCCACGACCCCACTGACCGGTGCCTTGATCCTGGCCATCTCCAGCTGCTCTTTCAGCGTATTCCGCTTTTGCTCCAGGCTTTCCTTTCGGTTCTTCGCGTTCAGGTATTCCACCTCAGAGCCGATGTTCTTCTCCTTCCACAGCCTTTTCTGTTTTTCATACAACACCCGGGCATGCTCCAGGTTGGTCCCCACTTCTTCCAGCTGCTGCTCCAGGACCGTTGTACTCTGAACAGCCATGAGGTCCCCTTTTTGCACGCGATCTCCTTCTTCGACGAGGATACGGTCCAGTTTGCCCTGGGTTTCCGGACTGACCATCACATCCTTATCGGCTTCCACGGTTCCGTTCACTTCGAAATGGTGCCGAAAAGGGGTTGGTTCCATGGGTTTCAGTTCCACCAATACGGTGCGGTCGGTGCGGGTCGTGTCATTCTCGGCTACAGCCTGCTCAAGCGCACGAACTTCCTGGCGAAGCTGCTCGAGCTTTTCTTTTTTGCTGGCCAGTTCTTTCTTTGTCCCGGCTTCTTCTCCATTCTTCTCCTTGGCAGAGCAGGCGGACAAGAACGCCAGTAAAAGGATCAACAAGGTATGAGGCTTCATGGTCATCTTCCCTTCGGTGGTTATTGGTTCAGTGCTTTCTTGAGGTCGGCCTGGGCCTGCAGTACTTCGAACACGGTCCGGATATACTGGCCCTGGCTTTCCAGGAACTGGTTCTTGGTCTGGGTCAACTCCAGACTGGAAGCGATGCCTTCCCGGTGCTTGACGATGGTCTTATCGAGAATGCGCTGGGCCAGTTCGAGGCTTTTCCTGCGATTGTCGAGCTGGTCAAGCGCATCGATCAAGCTGGTGCGGGCATTGGCGGCTTGTAGTTTAAGCTGTTCTTTCACTTTTCTCCGCTGCACCTTGGCCTTTTCAAGGTCGAGACGGGCCTTTTGGACCTGAAAAAGCTTTCGGCCACTGTTGAAAACAGGGATGGTCAGGTTCACTCCCCAGATGGTGGTAGGGTACCAGTCCCGGTCCTCATCGAAGAAATTGAACTCATCCCGCTGAGCATTCTGCCGGTGTTCAAAGAAGCCGTTGAGTTTGGGCAGAAAATCCATCTGCTCGTTCTTCATGGTCAGCTCTTTGAGCTCCACCTGGGTTTCGGCCATCTGATGATCGATGTGGTTCTCCACGGCCATCTCCTTTTCGATGAGCGTACTACCATCCGCCTGATCGAGCAAGGCCCGGAGACTGTCCTCCACCATGATGGTCTGCTCCACAGGGATCCCCATCCGGAACTTCAGCATCTTCTTGGTCAGCTTGATCTGCCGGTCGGCCTGCTGGATCGAGTTCTCCATGTCGAGCACGGTCAGTTCGATCTGGTCCACGCTCTGCTCCTCCACCAGTCCTTCTTTGTACATTTCCTGGGTTTCCTGATAAGTGCGGCGAAGGTTATCCAGCGTTTGCTCGAAGATCTGCTTGTTCTCCTGAGCTACCAGCACGTTGTGATAGCTCTGGGCCACCCTGAAACGGATCTCCTGCTTCGTTTTGGCCAATTTTTCGCGGGAAAAGTCCTGATAGGTCTGGGATGCCTTGAGGCCCACGAAATAAGACCCGTCGAAGATCAGCTGGTTGGCAGAGATCTTACCGGTAGCATTGTATTTGGTACCGAAAACCACCTCGGCGAATTCACCGGGCTGCCCTCCGAAGAACTCCGCCGGTATCAGGTTGACCGGCTGTTTGAGGTAATCCTGGTAATTGCCGGAAGCCTCCACCTGCGGAAGACCGAGCGCAGTGGTCGCTCGTACGTCCCGTTTGGCCATGCCGATGTCGTACTCGGCCGAGCGAACATCATAGGCATGGCCTACAGCATACTGTTGAGCCTTCTCAAGGGTAAAGCTTTTCACCTCCTCCTGTTGGTCCCCCTGAGCTCTGGCGAACAAAGGAATCAGGAGCAAGAGGATCCACCATCCTGCGGACTGCTTATTCAAAACCATCTTCATCGAACTTTTTTTCCAGGTATTCCAGGCCTTTGGGACTGGCGATGCCCCGGATGTGGTAACGGAACATTTCCTCGTAGACTTCCGAGAAGTTGAATTCTTTCCGGGGAAAGACCTCACCATCGAAAGTCAGGTCGATCCGGTTCACATAGATCCTTGCCACAATGGCCGTATTAAGGTCCGAGCGATAGAGCCCCTCTTCGAT
>CAZAYA010000133.1:0-6433 GCA_964489175.1 uncultured Flavobacteriales bacterium
GAATAAAGCAGGAAAATATCACTAAGCAGAAGGTCACGTTCTACGGTGAATAGGGAGTCGGCGGCTGACCAGGTATCCAGGATGCCGGCGACCTTCTTTTCCGGATAAGTTTCCGGTGCAAGGCCTTCTCGTCCTGCTTTGCGCAATTCCCGCAGCAGGTCCTCGGCCATGGTCTTGTTCATCCACAGCAAATGGTGTTCGTTCTTTTGGTAAAGTTTGTTCAGGTGAGAAGAGCAGCGGGTCCTTATTCCACAAGCCATGAGTGTATCGCTCCTGGTCTGGGCCAACTTTTCTTTCAGGAGTTGCGGGTATTGGGCTTTTCCCTGGAATGGGGGGAGCCAGAGCAGGAAAGCTGGTATCAGGGTTGCTAATACGAGGGGGCGGAAGGTTTTCATCTGGTGTTCACGAATGTGAGACAAAGGAGGGAATATAAAAAAAGGTGGAAGCCCTTCGGACTCCCACCTTTTCTCAGAAAATAGTATACTCTGGAACTATTCCGTTGTGAATTTTCCGGTTTCGATGATCGTTTCCTGAGCGTTTCTCAGTTTGTAGAAGTAAATTCCGCGCTCGTAAGCGGAAACATCAAGCGAGGCCCGGTTTGTTCTTGAAAGAGGAGTGGCATCCACCAGTTGGCCAGAAGCGTTGTAGACTTCTACCGCACCAGCGGTCATTGTTTCCCGTAATTGGAAATGAACCTTTTTTGATGCAGGGTTCGGGAATACCTGAACGGAGCCATTGGAGAAACGGATCGGTTTTTTAACACCCGTAGGAGTGCTCTCTGTACCGAATATTGTGAATTCCAGGGAACTCACTGGTTTTTCGCTACCTCCAAAGTCGATCTCTATCCAATCCGTTTGACTGCCATAGTATCGCTCAATGCTATCGCGGACCATTGCCCCATAGGAGGTGATAGCAGTATCCAAGCGCTTAATGAAAGCAGTTGTATCGGAAGGATCCGTGATTTCTCCGGCATCATATTCTCCTACCATGGAGAACCCATAGGTTCCTTCTTTTAAGTTGATGTTATTAGGTGTGAGGTTGAAATTAACAGCATAAAATTGGGAAGGATTGGGTAGGTTGACCGTGAAATTGATACTGTGGATGACAGTGTCGGGAGCATCATTGGCGGTATCAATGTTGTATATGTCCATCCTGTACCTGTCAGGGAGTTCATTAAAATAGCCTATGGTCGCTTGTATCGAGTCGATCTCCCATTCTTTGTTGGTGGGGATCACAAAATCATCAACAGCGATAACGTTTTGTTGATTAGCGGGTCGTGCATGGTACTGACTTGATTCTAACCATTTTGATTCGTTGGGCACTACGATCTCGAACAACTTGGCTGATTTGATGGTAGCTCTTGCTCCATCAGCTTCCTTGATCTTTCTTGAACCCGGATCGTTAGCTATTTGTGCGTGGATCAATCCCGCTGTTAAAAACAAGAAGAGAGAAAGTATAGTCTTTTTCATGACTGCAAAGTTTGATTGGACGACATTGTAAATAAAAATGGCTATTAATGAGTGATAAAGATAATGAATGATATTTATTGTTCAATGGGAATTATTGCAAAAGGTTTCATCTCCAGCTCTTATCTTTTCCATTATAAAATGAGGGAAGTGTTTGGTAGGCATTACTTTCCATTTTCCCGATATCTGGATATAGAACGGCGAGAGGCAGGAAAATATGCCCCTTGGATTTGAGAAGAACTAAAGTGTCGCTACTTGCTCGGTAATAGTACAATGACCCACATCATTTTTCTTCCCCTTCGAACCTGCCATTTTTCACTCTCCAAAACACATGGATCCATGGCAAAAGATGTCCAAAGAGCTCCTGAAAGCGCCGTTTATGGGTTAGGTTTCATCGGTGCGGCTGTATATTATATTTCCACAGCAGCTTCCTTCTGGGCCGGAGTAGGCGGTTTTCTCAAAGCGGTCGTATGGCCGGCTTTTACGGTCTATGAGTTGCTGAAGTATATCGGGGCGTAAAAAGGCATTAGCCAATTGCCAGTAGCCAATAGGGAGCGAATAGTGACTGGCGAACAGTGAAGGCATCGCTATTCACCCCTCACTATTCACTACAAGGCATAAGCGGCAGGTTTATGATCTTTGCCTGGTGGGCAGGCAAGGTTATTGGCTTTCATCGATCTGTTTCATCACCTTCTCCTCCAGCTGCTTTTCATAGTTCTTCAGCTTCTTCTGTAATGCTTCATCGTTTGTTCCGAGGATGCGGGCGGCGAGGATACCGGCATTCTTGGCACCGTCCACGGCCATGGTGGCCACGGGGATACCGCCGGGCATCTGGGCGATCGAAAGAAGGGAATCCCAGCCGTCGAGGGAATTGCGGGACTTGATCGGGACGCCGATCACAGGTAGGGTGGTCATGGAAGCGGTCATGCCGGGCAAATGAGCAGCCCCACCGGCGCCAGCGATGATCACCTTGACACCACGGTCTGCGGCTTGGCGAGCATGGTCGCGCATTCGATCGGGGGTCCGGTGAGCACTGACGATAGTGAGCTCAAAAGGGACCCCGAACTCTTCGAGGACTTCGCGGGCTTCGTCCATGACGCTGAGGTCGGATCTGCTGCCCATAATGATGCTGACGAGGGGGTGTGCCATAGGTTCAGGGGGTTCGGGCGATGACTTTCACTTTTTCCCGGATGAGCTGGGCTTTCTTTTCCGCTTCGTTGCGGTCGTTATCGAGTACCGTAATATGCCCCATTTTCCGGTAGGGCTTGGTTTCATGTTTGCCGTAGAGGTGGATCTGAACCCCTTCGATATCCAGCACTTCTTCCAACCCTTCGTATTCTACAGGACCTTTCTGGCCGGGTTCACCGAGCAAATTGATCATTACGGCCGGACACAGGGCATTCGTGTTGCCTAAAGGCAGGTCCAGAATGGCCCTTAAATGTTGTTCGTATTGGGAAGTAACGCTTGCTTCGATGGTATGGTGGCCGCTGTTGTGAGGACGGGGAGCGGATTCGTTCACCAGCACATGGCCGTCTTTCGTGAGGAACAGTTCCACGGCCAGCAATCCAATGATGCCCAGGGTCTCTGCTACTTGCCGGGCTACCATGCTGGCCTGGTCGCGGACTTTGCCCGGAACATCAGCTGGGGCCATGAGGTGGTCTACCAGATCTGCATCGGGGTCGAAAACGAGTTCCACGAGTGGGAACACCTCGGTCTCGCCGCTTGGGTTCCGGGCTACCAATACAGATAATTCTTTGTCGATGTCGACCAGTTTTTCTACCACACTGGGTTCGTCGAAACCATCTTCCAGACCGATAGGACTGTCGATCTTCATTACACCTCGTCCATCGTATCCTCCTTTGCGGAGTTTCTGAACAAAAGGAAGGTCGTCCATCTGTTCCCGCAGTTCCCCACGACTCTCTATCAGGGAGAATTCTGACGTGGGAATGCCTTGATTATGGTAGAAGTTCTTCTGCAGGCCTTTGTCCTGAATGATCTTCAATACATGGGGTTGGGGATGGACTTGTACCCCTTTTCGTTCCAGCTCTTCCAGGGCTTCCACACTTACATGCTCGATCTCAATGGTCAGCACGTCCACATCTTCCCCGAACGCTACTACGGTGTCCTTGTCCTGCAGGTCACCGGTCCTGAATTCATGGGCGATCTCAGCACAGGGGGCATTGGGGTTCGGGTCCAGCACCCGGGTAGAGACGTTCAGGTCGATCGCTTCCTGGATCAGCATCCGGCCGAGTTGCCCGCCGCCGAGAATGCCTAAGGTGAAATCACTATCGTAAAAAGCTTTGCTCATCGCAACAAATATAGTGATCGTCCCTTCATCGGGTACGGCCTTTCGTCGCCCGGATCCTCCGGCTTTTTATGTAGCTTTGCCCATTCCCATGGAGACGGTCACGCTCAACGACAAGCAATTCGTCCGATCCATTCCTGAAACTGAGGTCCAGCAGGGAGTCATTAAGGTGGCGGAGGAGTTGAACCGGGAGTTGGCAGGTAAGGTGCCACTATTCATCGTGGTATTGAATGGAGCGTTCCTTTTTGCAGCCGATCTGGTTCGGCAGATCAAAGGTCCTTGCGAGGTATCTTTTGTTAAACTGGCTTCCTATGTCGGTACGACCAGCAGTGGGAAGGTTCACCAGCTGGTAGGGTTGAATGAAAAGCTGGATGGCCGGGAAGTGGTGATCGTGGAGGATATTGTCGACAGTGGTTTGACCCTGGAAAGCATCATGGCAGCGTTACAAGAGCATCATCCTGCTGGAGTGACCGTGGCCACGTTGCTCTTTAAACCAGCTTCCTACACAAAGGATATCCCGGTACATCATCGGGCGTTAGAGGTACCGGACGATTTCCTGGTCGGGTATGGTCTGGATCATGAAGGGTTGGGTCGAAATCTGAGGGATATTTATAAATTGGTGGAATAGTGTGGATGCGTCCGCATGTCAAAAACGACAAGACTCATGTTGAATATCGTATTATTCGGCCCTCCCGGGGCCGGGAAAGGAACCCAGTCGGAGAAGATCGTTGAGAAATACAACCTTGTTCATCTTGCTACCGGGGATCTGTTGAGGGCAGAGATCGCTAATGGCACGGAACTGGGACTGGAAGCCAAGAAGCTCATGGATAAAGGAGAGCTGGTGCCTGACGAAGTGGTGATCGGAATGATCCGGAGCCGCTTGGAAAGCAACACCGAGGCTGCGGGTTTCATTTTTGATGGCTTTCCCCGGACCAAGGCTCAGGCCAGGGCTCTGGATGATCTGTTGAAAGAAGAAGGAACATCCATCGATGTAATGCTGGCTTTGGACGTGGAGGAAGAAGAACTGGTGAAGCGCCTTCTTAAGCGGGGTGAGGATTCGGGCCGTTCCGATGATCAGGATCGCGAGACCATCCAGAATCGTATCCGCGAGTACGAAAAGAAAACCGCCCCCCTCAAGGAGTACTATGAGGAGCAGGGCAAATTCATCTCTATTCCTGGTGTCGGTTCTATTGATGATATCTTCGGGCGCATCTGTGATCGCATCGATCAGGTGGCTGAAGCCTGAGCTGTATCGTATCCCTTGAAAGAAAAAACCTCCAACTTCATCGACCATGTGCGGGTCTGTTGCCGCTCCGGAAAAGGAGGGGATGGATTCGTGCATTTCCATCGCGACCGGTTCACTGCCAAAGGCGGGCCTGATGGTGGGGATGGAGGAAGAGGAGGCCATGTCATCCTCAAAGGCAGCCGTCACCATTGGACGCTCCTTCATCTGCGTTATCACAAACATGTAATAGCCGAACCTGGCCAACCCGGCGGATCTTCCAACAAAAAAGGCGCGGATGGCAAGGATGTGATCCTGGAAGTGCCGCTGGGAACGGTGGTGAAGGATGCGGAAACGGAAAAACAGGAATGCGAGATCACGGAGGACGGTGAGACTGTCATCCTGGTGTCCGGAGGGAAAGGAGGAAAGGGGAATACCCGCTTCAAACACGCTGAACAGCAAGCTCCTCGCTATGCTCAGGATGGTCAGTCCGGCAGGGAAGAGTGGAAAGTGCTGGAATTGAAATTACTGGCTGATGTGGGACTGGTCGGTTTCCCCAATGCCGGCAAGTCTACTTTGCTTTCTGTTGTCAGCGCTGCCCGTCCCGAGATCGCCGACTATCCCTTTACCACGATGAAACCTAATCTGGGGATGGTTTCCTACCGGGATCATCATTCTTTTGTGATGGCTGATATTCCGGGGATCATAGAAGGGGCGCATGAAGGCAAGGGGCTGGGGACCCGTTTCCTCCGCCATATCGAACGCAATGCATTGTTGCTCTTCATGGTACCGGCGGACAGCAACGATCACCGCAAGGAATATGAGGTCCTGTTGCATGAACTGGAAGCTTATGATCCTCAGTTATTGGACAAGGAAAGGTTGTTGGGCATTTCCAAGGCAGACCTGCTGGACGATGAGCTGAAAGAAGCGATCGAAAAAGAATTGCCGGAAGATGTGGTGTACCTGTTCTTTTCCTCGGCTACCGGGGAAGGTATCGATCACCTCAAGGACTGCATCTGGGAACGCCTGGAAAAGGAACCTGCATGAGTATCTGGGAGCGAATAGAGACCTGGGACCAGCAGTTGTTCCTCTTCCTGAACGGCCTGCATCACCCGGCCCTCGATCCGTTGATGGTACTCTTCAGTGAGAAAATGTTCTGGCTACCGGTCTATCTGCTTTTTGTGGGACTGGTCTGGTGGAAGTTCGGCTGGCGGAACTTGTTGTGGGTCTTGTTAGGCGTGGCCGTGGTCATTACCCTGTGCGATCAGACCTCTGTGAAGGCTTTCAAGTTCGTGATCGAAAGGGCCCGGCCTTGCCATAACCTGTTGTTGAAGGAACAAACGCACGTGCTTGATGGCTGTGGAGGTCCTTATGGATTTGTTTCCTCTCATGCGGCCAATTATTTCGGCGTTTCCACATTCCTGGGGCTTCTTTTCCGCA
>CAZAYA010000133.1:6443-6991 GCA_964489175.1 uncultured Flavobacteriales bacterium
TGCTCAGCAGGAAGATGCCGGCCTGGTTCCTCGTGGTGCTCGGTTTGTGGGCGGCTTTGATCGCGTACAGCAGGATCTACCTCGGGGTACACTACCCCCTCGATATCATCGGCGGAGGAATGTTGGGAATGGCTTTTGGCGGGTTGGTGTATGCGATCTGGAGGCGTTGGTTGTTGCAGTTGGGTTAAACATCCAGCTCGATGCCTATGGGGCAATGGTCGGAACCCATTACATCGGACAGGATGAAAGCGTCCTTCACCTTGTTCTTCAAACCCTGACTTACATAGAAGTAATCGATGCGCCATCCTACGTTACGGTCCCTGGCACGGGTCTTTTGGTCCCAGTAGGTGTAGTTCCCGCTATCCTCGTTGAACATGCGAAAAGTATCGATGTAACCGTGATCGAGAAGTTTGTCGATCCACTCCCGTTCTTCGGGCAGGAAGCCTGAAACGGTCTCGTTGGCTTTCGGCCTTGCAAGGTCGATCTCCTTGTGGGCGGTGTTCACATCCCCGCATATCACGATCCCTCGGCCTTGCTTCCGCTTGTGT